>NZ_FSRT01000001.1:697676-1046514 GCF_900143015.1 Fibrobacter sp. UWB11
CGAACGCTCCGTTGCGGCGGCTGTAGCTCATGCCGTTTGTAGCGAGTGTTCCCGGTTCCGATGCGCATGGCACAAGAACTCCGCCGGGGCACATGCAAAAACTATAAGCGCTTGAGGTCTTGTTTAGTGTTGGCGTAGCGAGGAAATATTCGGCGGCACCGGTGATTTTTGTATCGACGTTTCCGAGTTGGCGCCTGTTGATGAGTGTCTGCGGATGTTCGACGCGAACGCCCATGGCGAAAGCTTTGCTTTCAAGCTGGACTCCGCGTGCATGGAGTAACTCATAAACGCCGCGTGCGGAATGCCCAACGGCGAGAACGAGTGCTTCGCAGGGCTGCCAATGAGAAATCGCGGTGCTTGCATTGGATTGCTTCGCGGAGTTTATCCCGGACATTGTTCCGGGGCTCGCAAAGACGTTCTTAAGCTTAATAGCTGTGATTCGCCCGTCATTAATTTCAATATCTTCAAGGGTTGTATTGAAATGGATGTGTCCACCGAGCTTGACGATTTCTGCACGAATTTTGCGCAACATCAAAACGAGTTTGTCTGTACCGATGTGCGGCTTTGCAAACGTGACGACGCTTTCGTCGACGCCAAATTGCACCATGTCCTTGAGAACTGTTTCACTGAACAAGTTGCGGCTTCGCGTGTTGAGCTTGCCGTCACTGAATGCGCCTGCACCGCCTTCGCCAAAAAGTACATTGCTGTAGGCGTTGAATTTACGGTCTACAAAGAATCGACGGATGTCGCGGAATCGTTCTTCGACTTGCTTCCCTTGTTCGTAAACGTCAACGGAAAAGCCTTTGCGCAATAGATGCAATGCTGCCCACAAGCCGCTTGGCCCTGCGCCGATGATATCAACGTGGCTTGCCATGGGAACCGTACTTTTGCCCGGTTCTGCATCAAGACTGCGAATTTCTCGTTCCGACTCGATGAGCCCGCGTGCGTTGTTGCCTGTGGCACGGATTTTCCGCTTCAAGTCAAAAATGACATTATATGACCAACGCAAATCCCCTTTACGTCTGGAGTCTAGCGAAAAACGCTCCACTTCGAGGTTGAAGATTTCTTCGGGGTTTACGCGGAGCGTTTTTGCGAGTGCAAGGCGAACTTCACCCTTTTTTTCGAGGGCTACGGCGAGTTCTCTGTAGCGATAAGTAAACATGTTCGTCGCTAAATTTAGAAATATGGCAAAAAAATATTTTTTTGGACTTGAGATGGTGGTTTACATTTTTTTATAATTGTCTAAAACACAAAAAATGGTATTTGATATATGTTTAAAGTTGGTTTTGATAACGAAGCTTATCTAAAAACTCAATCTGAAAAAATTCAAGAACGTATCTCTAAATTTGGCGGAAAACTCTATCTTGAATTTGGTGGAAAATTATTCGATGATCATCATGCAAGCCGAGTTTTGCCGGGTTTTGCTCCAGACTCCAAGATCCGCATGCTCGAAAAGCTCAAGGATAAGGCCGAAGTCATCATCGCCATTAATGCTGGCGACATCGAAAAGAACAAGGTTCGTGGCGACCTCGGGATTACTTACGATCAGGACGTTCTTCGCTTGATTGATGCTTTCCGCGGTTATGGCCTTTACGTGAGCAGCGTGGTATTGACTCGTTGGCAAGAACAGCCGAGTGCGGTCGCTTACCAGAAAAAGCTTGAAACGCTTGGCCTCAAGGTCTATCGTCATTACCCGATTGCCGGCTATCCGAGCAACATTCCGCTTGTCGTGAGCGATGATGGTTATGGCAAAAATGAATTTGTTGAGACTTCTCGCGAACTCGTTGTGGTGACTGCTCCGGGTCCGGGAAGTGGAAAGATGGCTGTCTGCCTTTCCCAAATTTATCATGAAAACAAGCGTGGCGTTAAGGCTGGTTACGCCAAGTTCGAAACGTTCCCGATTTGGAACATCCCGCTCAAGCACCCGGTCAACCTCGCATATGAAGCTGCAACGGCCGACTTGAACGACGTGAACATGATTGACCCGTTCCACTTGGAAGCTTACGGCAAGACGACCATCAACTACAATCGCGATGTCGAAATTTTCCCGGTGCTGAACGCTCTCTTTACGCGCATTCTCGGTGAATCTCCGTACAAGAGCCCGACGGATATGGGCGTGAACATGGCTGGCAACTGCATCGTTGATGATGCTGCTGTTTGCGAAGCCGCCAATGCCGAAATCATCCGCCGTTACTACAACACGCTTTGCCAGGTCCGCAAGGGCAATGCCGAAAAGGATCAGGTCTACAAGCTTGAACTCGTGATGGAACAGGCTCACATCAGCGCCAAGGATCGCAAGGTCGCTGTTGCTGCAGTCGCAAAGGCCGAAGAAACGAATGGTCCGGCTGTTGCAATCGAATTGAACGACGGTACCATCATTACGGGCAAGACCTCTTCGCTTTTGGGCGCATCCTCAGCTGCATTGCTCGATGCTCTCAAGCATTTGGCTGGCATCCCGGACGAAGTTCGTTTGCTCTCTCCGATGGTGATTGAGCCGATTCAGAACCTCAAGACAAAGCAGCTCGGTCACAAGAACCCGCGCTTGCACATGGATGAAGTTTTGGTCGCTCTCTCCGTTTGCGCTCTCACGGATTACAACGCGAAGATTGCTCTCGAAAAGCTCCCGGAACTCCGCCATTGCGAAGTCCACTCTAGCGTGATCCTCTCGCAGGTTGATGTTGGTGTGTTCCGCCGCCTCGGTGTGAATCTGACATCGGAACCGAATTATCAGACGAGCAAACTCTATCACGGGTAACAAAAATCGTCTAAGCTTCGCATAGCTGCGTTCTCGCCCCTCTCGTCGTACTATTTGTACGGCTTCGGGGTCTGCGGCCTGGCTCTGCTCGCTTATCCGATTTTTTTGCAGTCATCCCGGATTTATTCCGGGATCGGCATACACGGTTCAAATAGCAGATACTTTTAGAAAAAGATTATCGAGAAATCGGTAGTCTTTTTCTTTTTGTTTGTATATTTAAAAAGTGATTTGATTATAAGGATGGGCTTTGAATGGCTGATGATAAAGTTTATGATGATGTTGAAGTTCACGATATGAATGATTTGCATCGTGATAGACGGACTGTGAAACCGGGGGATGAACAGAATGGTTCTCCTGTTGTCTGGAAAGCACTTTCTGTAGTTATCGCAATGCTTGCTGTTCTTTACGACTTGTCTCCGGTTGATGCTGTGCCGGATGCTGTTCCTGTTTTTGGTTGGCTAGATGATGTCGGGTTTACGTTGATGGCTGCTCTCAATGCTTACCAGCATTTTTCAAAAGACCAGTCTTCAATGTGGGTTCGCATGGCTAAATACGTCAAGTGGATGATGGTGGCTTTAATTGTTCTTGCCGGAGTTGCTGTTGGCGGGCTTGTTGCAGCCATTATCGCTCTTGTGGTGCGTTAAGTTTACTGCTTTGCTGTTATTTTTGAGGGCCGTTCTTGGACCCTCTTTTTTTAACAAAAGAATAACTTATATTTAATTCAAATGTATGGGGAGGAGATGCTTATGAAAATGTTTGCAAAGTTTGTGCCGTTTATGCTTGTGACAGCTATGTCTGTCTTTACCGCCTGTGGTGGCGATTCTGGCAGCAATGCTGATTCAGAAGAACCGGTGTCCAGCAGCAGTAAAAAGGACAGCTCGAAATCTAGCAGTAGCACGGCGAAGTCCTCTTCAAGTGCAAAGTCCTCGTCTGCGGACGATTGGGATGATGACGAAGAAATGTGCTTGCCACCAACGATATTTGGCTTGGCGGGTGAAGAGGGGTGTTCCGATCCGAGTATTTTGAGTTCCGTAAAGCCCGCTAAGCAGTGCAAAACGGAAAAGGATGATAAGTGCGAATACGGCACGATGACCGACCCTCGTGATGGCAAAAAGTACAAGACGGTTGTCATTGGTGAACAGACTTGGATGGTGGATGACCTGAATTACGAAATGGAAGGTTACAAAAAGGGCCGTTATAAGCAAACCGCTGCGATGCATGCTTGCCCTTACGGTTGGCATTTGCCGAGTGAATGCGAATACATGATTTTGATGGAGGCCATTGGAGGGTCTGACGTTGCGAGTAAAATGCTAAAGTCTACGACTGGCTGGAAAGATGGCCATAATGGTGTTGATGCTTTCGGCTTTTCGGCTCAGCAACTTTCTGATTTGGATGATGCTTATTTCTGGACGAGCAATTTTTATACCGACCTAGCTATAACCATGTGGGTTAGGGGTGATGAAGATGCTCATACGACTTGGTGGATTCGCCCTACATGTGAAAAATATCCGGTTCGTTGCGTTAAGGGGTATGGCCCTTCGGATGTGGGTGTCGAACGTAGCTCCTTCAAGGATTCTCGTGATGGTCAAACGTACAAGACGGTAAAAATCAATGAGCAGTGGTGGATGGCCGAGAATTTGAATTACGAGTCGGAAAATAGTTTTTGCTTCTATGATAACCCAAGCAAATGCGAAGAGTATGGTCGTCATTACACATGGGCGGCTGCGAAGAACGCTTGCCCTTCTGGCTGGCACTTGCCGGATACAACGGAATGGAATACGTTGATAAACCTTATGGGCGGTAAAGATGAAGCTGGCAAAATCCTCAAATCCACAAGTGGTTGGGAGCCTTGCAATCGGTATCGGACTGCAAGAAAGGGTGACGAAATTGTTAGGGTTGATACTATCCCAGTTGTGAACTTGGATAAATACGGATTTACGATTCTTCCTGCGGGTAATGCCCATACAGTCTTCGGTCTGGAGGGCATTTTGACGGAGTTTTGGACTTCCGTAGAACAGGGCGATTCTTTGGCAATCGACATGATAACCGCATATACGGATGATTCATTTGTGACGGCTAAATCAGATAAAAATTGGAAACTCTCGGTCCGGTGTGTAAAAGACAAATAAAAAGATCTTTAATTTATTCCTTGGAGGTTGTAGATGAAAAAGTTATTCGCAATATGTGCCGTGTCTGTGTTCTTTCTTGTCGCTTGCGGTGGCGACAGTGGCAACAATGCCAATTCAGACGAACCTGAGTCCAGCAGTTCCGTCAAAAGCTCTAGTAGCAGTGCGAAATCAAGCAGTTCGGTGACTGTGGCGACTTCGTGCAAAACCGAAAAGAAAGACAATTGCGAATACGGTTCGCTGACCGACGACCGCGATGGTCAGACTTACAAGACCGTGAAAATCGGCGAACAGATCTGGATGGCTGAGAACCTCAACTACGAAGAACGAAATAGTTACTGCTATAATGATTCTGCAGAATACTGCGCCAAGTACGGTCGCCTTTACACCTGGGCTGCTGCGATGGATAGTGCGGAATCATGGAGCTCAAATGGCCGGTACTGTGGCTTCAATAAGACGTGCTCGTCGAAAAACCCAGTGCGCGGAATATGTCCTAAGGGCTGGCATCTGCCTTCCGATCAGGAATTCAAAACCCTGTTTGAGGCTGTTGGCGGCAAATCCACAGCTGGTACAGCTCTTAAGTCCACCAGTGGCTGGCATAATGAAGGTTCCGGCACCGATGCCTTCGGGTTCTCGGCACTCCCTGCCGGTGACAGGGAAACTTCTGGCAGGCGCGATGCTGATGTGGTTTTCAACAACGAGGGCAACGGCACGTACTTTTGGAGTTCTGCAGAGTTCGACAAGATCAATGCGCATGGCTTGTGCTTGAAAGACTATCATGGCGACGCGTATCTGGACTTGGTCCGCAAAAGTTACAGTTTTCCAGTCCGCTGCATCCAAGATTAGACGCGAAAACGCCTGCTTAGGTTGGTGTGGTTCGGCTGGCTCACCAACCTATTGTCGAAGCATGCGGGCTACAGACGAGAGACTGGATTTGCAAAAACGCAAAAAAGACCACGAGTTTATCGTGGTCTTTTTTCTGTGTGCTAATCGTCATGCTGAAGCCCGTAAGGGCTGATGCATCCAGTAAAGTCTTGCTGTTGGACAATAACTGGATCCTTCGACTTAGTTTATCCCGGACTTGTTCCGGGACTCAGGATGACATGAAACGCTTTCGCATTGTGTGTTACTTCACAGAAGCCGTCAGCAGCTTTGTAATCGCAGCGACGTATTCAGCGGGGTTCGGGAGCGGAGAACCTTCGGCGAGCAAAGCCTGACCGTAGAGAGCCTTCGGCCAATCGCCAAGATCTTCCTTCGCTTCGGCCTTCTTCTTGAGCATTTCGCAAATCGGGTGCGTCGGGTTGATTTCCAAGATGCGCTTGGACTTCGGCAAGTTCTTCTGGCCCATGGCCTTCATCATGCGTTCCATCTGGGCGCTCATGGCATCTTCGCTAGTCACGAGGCAGCACGGGCTGTCCTTGAGACGGCTAGAAACGCGGACTTCCTTGATGTTTTCGTCCAAGACCTTCTGCAAGTTTTCGCAGAGACCCTTGAAAATGCCCTTGTTTTCTTCTTCGGCCTTCTTTTCTTCTTCGGTCTTTTCGAAGTCCACATCGCCACGGGAAATGTCGTGGAACTTCTTGTCGCCGAATTCCGTGAGGCTAGACATCATGAATTCATCGATGCCGTCGCTCATGAGCAACACTTCGTAGCCCTTGGCCTTGAATGCTTCAAGCATCGGGTTCGACTTAATGGCGTTCTTGTCGCCCACGAGGTAGTAGATTTCCTTCTGGCCTTCCGGCATGCGCTTTACGTATTCGTCGAGGCTTACGAGAGCGTCGCCTTCAGTCTTGGTGCTTTCGAAACGGAGCAACTTCTTGAGTTCATCAAGATGTTCCCAGTTCATGTAGAAGCCTTCCTTAAGGACCATGCCGAGTTCACGCCACCAAGCGTTGTACTTAGCGACATCCTTGTCGGCCATGTTCTGCAAGGCGTCGAGCACCTTCTTGATCACGTGCTTGCGGATGTTCGTGATAATCTTGTTGTTCTGCAAGATTTCACGGGACACGTTCAGCGGCAAGTCTTCGGAATCGACTACACCGCGCACAAAGCGGAGCCACGGCGGCAGCAAGTCCTTGCAGTCGTCCATGATAAAGACTTTCTTCACATAGAGCTTCAGACCGTGCAATGCGTCGTTGTGCCAAATGTTGAACGGAGCCTTCGACGGAATGTAGACGAGGCTCCAGAATTCCTGGGAACCTTCAGCGTGGCTGTGGCTCCAGGCGGCCGGTTCGTCGGCTTCGTGGCTGATGACGTTGTAGAAATCCTTGTATTGTTCTTCGGTGACGTCCTTTTCGCTCTGGCGCCACAAAGCGGTCTTGTCGTTCAAACGTTCTTCCGGCTTTTCTTCGAGTTCGCCCTTGTCGTTCTTCGTTGCTTCCGGGTGGAAGTAAATGCCGTAGCTCACAAAGCCGCTGTACTTCTGCACGATGTCCTTGATTTTCCATTCGCTGGCGAAATCTTCGGCGTCTTCGTCGTCCTTCAGGTACAACGTAATCTTGGTGCCCACCTTGTCGAGCGGTGCTTCGGAGATTTCGAAATCGCCCGTGCCTTCGGATGCCCACAGGTAGCCCTGCTTTTCGCCGGCCTTGAGCGTAAGGACCTCGACCTTCTTCGCGACCATGAACACGGAGTAGAAACCCACACCGAACTGGCCAATCAAATCAACGCTGCCCTTGTCGCCTTCCTTCAAATTCTTGATAAAGTTCTTGGTGCCGCTACGGGCGATGGTACCCAGGCAGTTGATCAAGTCTTCCTTGTTCATGCCGATACCGTTGTCTTCCACAACGATGCGCTTGCCTTCCTTGTTCACCGAGATGTCGATGCGGAGCTGCGTGCCCATCGGGAGCAGGTCGGCGTTTGAAAGCGAGAGGAAACGGCGCTTGTCAAGTGCGTCCGCCGCGTTCGAGACGAGTTCGCGGAGGAAGATTTCCTTGTTGCTGTAAAGGGAGTTGATCATCAAGTTCAGCATGTCGCGAACTTCAGTTTGGAATTCCATCTTCTCAGTTGCCATGTTTTCTTGTCCTTTGTTAAATTTTGAAGCAGGAAACTTTTGAAAGTTTCAAAATGAAACGTTTTTGCGTGTTTCCGCTCTGTTTTCGCGGGAATATATGCAATAACCGTGCCAACACAAGACCGCTCGCGCTAATGCAAAATAACAACACCTTCAGAGCGTTCGCTCTCGCAAACACGCCTCGTTAATACGAGGCGCTTTTTGCTCACACAAGACCGCTAGTGCAATCTCGTTTGATAGTAATGATGTCTCGATTTTTAAGACGATATTCTATGAGAAATGTTTCTCCAGATGTCGAATAGTGCTCCTCGGCCGATTTTCAGGTATTGCGGCAGAGTTGAAATGCGGTCGTAAAGCATCTGGATGTATTCGTCCTTTTTGCCGTTAAAATCGAGAATTTCGACGGTATAGACGCTTGGAATGTGCGGATTATTAGAACGATGTTCTGCAACTACAGTTCCCTTGAGTTGCAGCGTGTAGCTCGTCGTTTGAATTTCAAAATTGATGGGTTCACCTAGGTACAAATCGTTCATGTTGTCTGTGTAAATGTCGACTCCGTGTTCAAGTAGTTTTGTGGTAATGCCACTTACGCGGCAGCCGTCTTCTTTAGTGACCTCAACCAATTCCGCGGCTCGAACTTTCACGTTTTCGCCATCTGCATCGCGTCCGAGAACAAGCATAATGCACATGATAAGGTAATACGAATTGATGAATAGCCAAAACAATATGGCGAGTACTCCGATGTATTCGTAAACAATGAACATGTAAGTCATTTGCGCAATTCCCAAAACGGTCAGTGTCAATAACACAATAAAGGGAATAAGGCTCTTTTTGTCGATAATTCTTTCGTTTGCTTTTTCTTTCTTGGTGACTTTGAATGTCGAAAGCGTGAGGCCAAGCGCTTCCTTAATGATGGGTATCAGCAAGAATGGCATGACGGATGTTTCGTAAATGCCGCTCCAACGAGTTGAAATCATGTTGCGGCTAAGAACGCGCAGCGAAATAATCTGCATAATATGCATCGGTAGCCAGAATAAAATCAAGTCTAGCAAGGTGCATTTGAAAATGGGAATGCAAAAAACGGCAAACATCAAGGGTGATAGCAAATAAACTAGATGCTTGATGGGGGAAAACCAATATAAAACGGAACTCAGGTAGCTTAATTTTTGCGCAAAGTTCAATTTGCGATTTCGTAAAAACTTGAGCTGCTTGGCTGTTGCGATGACTCCGCGCCCCCAGCGGGTGCGCTGCTGGATGTGCTCTTTGAACGAGTTGGGTGCAATTCCCGAGGCGAGCGCTTCCGAAAGCCCAAGGCTTGCAAATCCAGATGATTCGATCAGCATGCCGGTTGCAAAGTCTTCGGTGATGGTTTCCGTGTAAAAACCGCCGATTTTGTTTAGCGCCTTTCTTGAAAGAATTGTATTGGAGCCTCCGTAAATCACGCTGTTTGATGAAGTCTTTGCCGCTTCGATTACGCGGTAGAAAAAGTCTTGTTCGTTCGGAACAATTGTTTCTGCATACAAATTATGTTGGAAAACATCCGGTGTGTAAAAACTTTGCGGTGTTTGTACAATGCCGAGCGGAAATCGCTTTTCTTCGGGCAAAGTTTCGTTGATTTTTTCGGCATCGATAAAGTAGGGGATGGTCTTGAGTAAAAACTTGCGGCGCGGAATCATGTCTGCATCTAAAGTCACTATGTAAGGCGATGTTGTTCGCTTTAAGGCTTCGTTCAGGTTCCCGGCTTTGGCGCCTTTGTTATCGGGGCGGTCAAAGTAATTTACGCCCAGTTCTTCGGCAAGCTTACGCATTTCGGGGCGACGATTGTCGTCGCACAGATAAATGTGAACTTTATCCTTATCGGGATATTCCATGTACTTGCAACCGATAATGGTCTTGCGCAAAAGCTCAACAGGTTCATTGTAAGTGGATATGAAAATGTCGACATCCGGGAATTCTTCGGGCTTGATTTGCGGTAGCGGATATTTCCTCAAGTTGAGCATGTCGTTGTAATGAATCAATGATTCTATGAATCCGAGAATTTCTACAGCGAGCAAAATGACGCTTCCTATTACGGCGATGTTTCCGAATGCAAATGGGATGGAACATGTCATTCGCCAGCAAAGGTAAATCAAGGTACAAATAGTTCCTATAATCAGTACGGCGTTTCTCCAAAAACTTGGCTTGCGTACTTTATCTTCGGTGTGCCCGTATTTGTATAATTGCGTATAGGTCTTGATTTGGTTTCTTTTTAATTTTTTTAGAACGATTTTTGTTACTGTTAATAATAAAACGATAATGAGCGCCGGTGCAGCAAATATAAGCCAAAGCATGTAAGGCTGTGTTCGCGATATAATTTTGAATTTTGATGATATTCTGTTGTCTGGGGCGATGGAGTCGACATCTTCTTTGCGCATAATCGCTCGTGCGAGTTTCCCGTAATATGTCAAATCTTTTTCGGTCAGGTATTCTAATGCACGAGAATCCGAATTGACAATGGCGCAAGTTTCATCTTTGTTGGATAAACTCCAAATTGTATAATTTAGATGTAATGAATCGACAAGGCTGTACCATTTTTTGACACTTTCCAAGTCAATATGCCCATTGCCATCTTCTTCGCAGAGACCGCTTTCGGTAATGAAAATGGGCGTACCTGAGGCTACGACTTTTCTAAGCTTTTGGCGAAAATCATCTTTGTGCGAGGCCGCGTAAAAATGGAACACGTACATGACATTTTTAAATTCCAAAGGATCCTTGGCAGGGAATTGAATTTCTCGACTGTAGTTCGGTGTTCCGACAAGAATCAATGCATCGGGATTGTATCTGCGGATGACGGGAATTATCAGATTTGAATATTCCTTGATGTCGTCCCAAGTGGTATTGCCGTTGGGTTCGTTGCAGATTTCGAAAATGACATTGGGAATATTGGCGTATTTTTTTGCAATCTTGTTAAAAAAATCGATTGCTTCAGCAAGGTTTTCGTTGGGATTATTGTCTTGTAAAATGTGCCAGTCGATGATGACATACATGTCGTTTGCGATGGCGAATTCGACACCTTTTTCGAGAATTTTCAAATTTTTCTTTTTGTTACCGTTGCAGTAGTCGTAAGAATACATGGCGAGTCGAATCAAGTTGGTGTTCCACTCGGAACTGATTTGGCGGAAAAGACCTTGATTGACATATTTAGGGAACCAAGTGAGCCCGTGTGTGCTGAATCCCTTGAGAACGGCTAGATTGCCTTTGTGGTCGTAGAGGTTTGAACCTACAACGTGGAGCTTTCCATGTGTGGATGGTCGGGCAACATTGGCGTTCGCAAAAACAGCAAATACGAATAAAAACGCTAAAATAAATCTCGCCATAAAAATTCCCCTTCTTATAAAAATAAAGATAAGCAAAAAAAATAAAAATCGCACTCGCAAAGCGAGTGCTGCTGAAAAAAGGACTTTTTTTTATTTTTTACTTTATGAAAATCAGTCCCAAGATGCCGACTGCCCAGACGTACCAGGCGAAGTGCTGGAACTTGCCCTTCTGCAAGAAGGTCATGAGCCACTTGAGAGCGATGATGCCGAAGATGAAGGAAACGATCATGCCCACCAAAAGTTCCGGCGAGAAGTTGCCTGCGTCAACGCATTTCAAAGCCTTTTCAGGGTCGAGGAGTGCTTTTTCCGGGGTCATGCTCTGGCACTTGATCCACTTGATGCAGTCGAGAAGTGCTGCACCGCCAACTGCCGGGATGCTCATGAGGAAGCTGAATTCGCCAGCGTATTTGCGGTTCACGCCCATGAACATCATGGCGCTAATCGTCGAGCCGCTACGGCTGATGCCCGGAATGCAGGCGATGCCTTGAACAACGCCAGTCACGAGAGCGCGCCACCAGTTCATCTTGACGCCTTCGTTTTCAGGATGCTTGGCGCCAGTCGGTCCCCATTGCGATGTGAAAAGCAAAAGGCCGGTGAAAAGTTCTGCAACGCAAACAGCGCGCGGATTCACGAACAGCGATTCGAGAGCGTCTTTAAAGCCAAGGCCAATCATTGCCGTCGGGATGCTGGCAAGCACGATGAAGCCTGCTTCACGGAGCTGTTCCTTGTCGCGGCGGAGGCAACCGACGATGATGTCTACAATCTTTTTGCGGAACACGACGAATATGGAAAGGAGCGTTCCGGCATGGAGCATGATGTCAAAGAACATGCCCGCTTCGTTCATGTTTAAAAGTTCGTGCCCAATCACAAGGTGACCCGAGCTAGAGATGGGGAGAAATTCAGCGAGGCCCTGTAACAGACCGAGGATAATTGATTCAAACATGTGGGGAAATATAGATTTTTTACTATCTTCCTTCGCATGTCTCGCCAGTTTCTCCTTTGTTTTCATGATTTTTCGGTGTGGAATTTTCGCACGTCTCTTCCAATCCTTGAAGAACTCAAGGATCTTGCTGGAGCTCCTTTTAGTGTGCTGGTTATTCCTGATACGGAAAATGCTACGGACGAATCAATCGCTGAATTTCGTGAAACGCTTGCTCGTTTGAAATCCGAGGGCTTTGAACTTGCGTTGCATGGCTTTAAGCATAAAGCCGAATTCAGCCAGGGCCGCAGCTATGCGGGGCTTATTGGCATGAACATGACGTCTGGCGAAGCTGAATTTGCTGGGCTTTGCGAATATGAATCGAGCCGTCTTTTGCAGGCGGCGCTTGGTGCGTGGAAGAATTTATTCGCCGATGAAAACGGAAATGTTGAAAAGCCGGTTGCGTTTATTCCTCCGACTTGGTTTAGCAATAAGTTCTTGCCAAGACAAGTTCGTGCTGAAAAAATGTTGTATGAAGACCGCTTTTCGTTAACGACCGCTGATGGTGTCCGTTATTCGTCTCCCGTGGCTAGTTTTGCGGGTATTCCGAAAGCTACAGAAAAAGCGGCATTTGTCTATGCCGAAGGAATATTGAAGTTTCCGTTCGGTGTTCCGCGCATTGCCGTTCATCCGGTGGATTTCCCGCGGTTGAACGACAAAATTCGCGACCTCGTGCGCTTGGCTCTTGGTTGCAAACGAAAACTTTCGCTTTATTGTGATTTGTAATTTTTAGAATCCAGGAACGGTTATATCTTTTTTGGTCTTGCGCTTCGAATCGTCGGTGATTTCGATAGTGAGCGTTTCTCCAGCATCGGGTAGTGCTTCACCAAGAATGATGATTTCACGCGGTTCGGAGTCGTATTCTGCAGCAATCCACTTGTTGCCGTACTTGACTGTAATGGCGTTTCCGTCAGGGATTCCTGCATATCGAGAATAAAGCGGAATCTTGAGCGCTGCTTGGTAAGTGCCTCCGACGAGTGTTTCTGCCCAATAGGGGAATCCGAGCGAAATTCCGTCTTCGTCAGAAATGTTTGCCAAATCCCTAAGTTCATTTGTTGTTGCGCAACGGTTCTTGGAGCCTGTTTGCTTTTCGAAGTAGAACCATCTGCGTGTTGTTTCGCCGAGCCAGTAAAGCGGGGCCGGGTTGTCTTCGTTTTCTATGCAGACGTTCCACTTGCTGTAGAACTGCAGGCCCTTCGGATGGAATTCGTAAAAGTCAACGCTGTCGGTTTGGTTGCGCGTGATGGCGAGAACGCGTTGCGAAGTGTCTCCAACAACGGGGATTCCCGAAATCTTTTGTGAAATTTTCACGTTGCCGACTTTCGTATACCAGTTGATGCTGTTTTTGTATTTCCCGTAAGGGTAGACGGCGATAAGTTCATTTACGCTGCGACCTGTGCCGGTCGAGGCTGCATCGGCGCTATACCGGATGTATCTTGTTTCGGGGAATGTCTCGACGATTTTTCCGATGGGGAGGGGCTTGCTGTGATCGAAAATCTTGCAGAGGTCGTTGTTGATAATTTGTTCGTCCTTGTTCAAGGCGGCAAACTTGTATCCAGATTCGCAACGGAAAATGTCAAGCATGCTCTTGCTCAAGAACGTGTAAAGCGGAGTATTCTGATTCTTGGTTAATACAAACTTGCCGTTATTCTTGCAAGACTTATGGAAGTTGAATTCGCGTCTGACAACGTGACCGCTAAAGTCTTCGACTTCAAGTCTGTAGGTGGATATGGGGCCAATCTTAGCGTCAATGTAGTGCCAGTCACCTGCGGTATCTGCTTCCTCTGCCCAGAGCAGCTCGTTACGGATGTCAATCATCTTCTTGTAGCTGAGTTCATCCATGACTTTGCTGTAAATCTTGTCGTCGTAACGCCACAGTTCGACTCTGCGGACTGCCATCGGATTTTCTTTGGGTTCGCGGCTGTAGTCGGCAATCTTGATTGCTATGGACAAGTTAAATTCATTCTTGACGGGCGTTTCTGCGCATCCGTTGCGGAGGGCTTCGTCTGTCGTAAGTGCAAGTTCGTTACCTTGCCAAACTGCGATTCCAAAAATTTGCGGAGCAATTGTATCGAGGCATTTGACGCCCAATTGGCAAGGTGAAGTTACGTCATCCTTGTTCAAACGGACTTCGAGGTGCAGGTGCGGGTTGCCGATGCCTGTACTTCCCGAGAATGTAAGCGTATCGCCTTTGCGGAATCTTGTGTTTGGCTTAATCGAAACATCGTTACTCTTGGTAGCGTATTGTTTTTGACGAACTAAGTTGTCTACTTCAGGAGTAAAGCTGCTCTGGTGCGCGAACACCCATGTCTTTCCGCTTTGTCCTTCGTAGAACATCACTTTACCGTAACCGAACGGAGATACCTTGATTTCTTTGATGAATCCGTTTTCGGGTGCGTAGATCGGCCAACCTTCTTCCATTTGCGTGGAGTAGTCGATACCTGCATGGTAACGCGTACCGCGGTTCTCTCCGAATGACGATGTTAAGTAAGCGTCTCGTTGGAATGGATCGTAAGAGAATGGTTCAACGTAATTTTCGGAAATGAGCTCGGCGGGAGGAGCAGTCCTTTCGGAAAAATCGGTCTTGTCGAGTTTAGCGCCTCTTTGTTCGGCAATGCAATCTTCGTAAGCGAATGCGTCCATTTTTTTTGCATCGCATACAATGTTTGTATTTGCTCCGGCAAAGCATAAGGCACTAGCGGAGGAGAGTAAAACGAAAGAGAATTTTGTAAGCCTGGCCATAATGTTAAATAAAATACAAAAATGTTATTTTATAGTAACGATTCTTTTCTGTTTTAATGCGCGTTTTTGCGAGCAAGACGAGATCGCTATAAATTTATATTATGACTAGTGCGATAGGTTGTAAAATAAAAAAGACTCGCTTTGTGCGAGTCTTTTTAGTGGAGCTAAGGAGAGTCGAACTCCTGACCTCCTGCATGCCATGCAGGCGCTCTACCAACTGAGCTATAACCCCGAGGACGCGCACAAATATAGAATGAATAGATGTACGTGTCAAGGGCGTATGTCGAAAAAAATGAATTTTTTTCTAGGTATTAGGTTACAGGAGTTAGGGGTTAGGAAAAGTATCACGCGCTTCGCGCATCTATAATGTGCGGCTATGCCGCGATTATTATCCTATAACCTAACACCTAATACCTATTGCCTAATTAAGCCTTTTCGATTGTCACGGATTCGATGATGACGTCATCGTACGGACGGTCCATGCGGTCGGTCTGTACGCCGGCGATTTCGTCGAGAACTTCGAAACCTTCGTAGAGCTGGCCGAAAACGGAGTAGCCGTCAGCCGGGCCCGGGCCGCACTGGTCGTGGTCAAGGAAGTGCACGTTGTTGCCGTGAACGATGAAGAACTGGCTACCGATGCTGTGCGGCATGGCTGTCTTTGCCCAGCTGAGAGCGCCACGGACGTGGGTGAGGCGGCTGTCGTACTTGTCGCCGATGGTAGAACCCGGACCCTGTGCAGCGTGGCCGCCGGTGCCATTTTTACGGGTGAAGTCACCACCCTGGATCATGAAGTCCTTGATGATGCGGTGGAACGGAGCGCCGTCGTACTTGCCTTGCTTTGCAAGTTCGATGAAGTTCGTGGCGCATTCACCGACGATTTCTTCGAAAAGACGGAGTTTCATTGTGCCGTGGTTGGTCTTCATGATGGCGATGGTTTCGCCTGCCTGCGGTTTGTCTAACTGATTAAATGCCATTTGGGGCTCCTGTAACTAGTGTTTTTGCCTATATATATAAAATTAAGGGGATGTTTTACAGCTCGCTGAGGCAAATAGTCCCTAAAAAAACTACATTCACCTAAAAATACGGCTTTGTCGTACATGAAGACGTGATTCGTCATTCTGAGCGGAGCATCCGCGAAGTCGGGATGGCGCCATAGCATCATGTCCAAATAACATGGCCAGGAAATTATAGACTGAAGACTAACGACTAATAACTAACGACTGTTTTATGAACGATAACTGCAAAAAAGTAAGCGAGCTTCTTTCTGCCCAGACGATGGAATTCGCCCTGGACGAGATGGCGGCTAAAATCGCTAAGATGCATCCGTCTGCCGACAACATGATTGTCCTTGGCATGGCTAGCCGCGGTATTCCGCTGGCAAAAAAACTCACTGAACGCCTGACACAGAAATTTGGTAAGCCTATCGAAATGGGTAGCCTTGATGCTACTTATTATCGTGACGACTTCCACTACCGCAAAAAGGTCGCCACTGAAATGCGCTTTACAGAGATGCCTGCATCGGTAGAAGGCAAGACTGTTATTCTCGTGGATGACGTGCTTTATACGGGCCGTTCGGCACTTGCTGCCATGCGTTCCATCTTGGATCTTGGGCGCCCAGCTGCTATCCGTCTTTGCGTGCTCGTTGATCGCGGTCACCGCGAACTCCCGATTGCGCCTGACTGTGTTGGGCTGACGGTCGAGACTGCTAAAAATCAGGAAGTCCGTGTGGCTATCGATCCCATTGATAAAGAAAATTCCGTTTATCTCGTAGAAGTGGAGGCGTAACGTGAGCGCTTTGGAAATTAAACATCTGTTTGGACTCCGTGGAGTGTCCAAGCACGATATCCGCCTGATTCTGGACCATGCAAAACAGTTCCGCGAAATCCTCGAACGCCCGGTCAAGAAGGTTCCGAGCCTCCGGGGCATGACTGTCGTGAACTTGTTCTTCGAAAACAGCACCCGTACGCGTACAAGCTTTGAACTTGCTGAAAAGCGCCTCTCTGCGGATACGGTGAACTTCGCAAGTTCCAATTCCAGCGTCAAGAAGGGCGAAACGCTCGTCGATACGCTTCGCAACATCGAAGCGATGAAGATTGACATCGTGGTTGTTCGTCACAAGGGTACTGGCGTACCGAAGTTCCTCGCCGAACACAGCAATGCGATTATCGTGAATGCTGGCGATGGTGCGCATGAACACCCGACGCAGGCTCTCCTCGACATGTTGACCATCGAAGAAAAGTTGGGCACGCTCGAAGGCAAGAATGTGACAATTATCGGTGATATCCGCCATAGCCGTGTGGCTCGCAGTAACCTCTGGGGCATGTCCACGATGGGTGCTCATGTAACGCTCTGCGGACCTTCGACCTTGGTGCCGCGTAACACGGACCTCATGAACCACGTAACGTGGGAACCGGACGTGAAGAAGGCTGTTGCAAATGCCGACGCCATTATCGCTCTCCGTTTGCAGAAAGAACGCATGGACGATGCTCTCCTCCCGAGTATGCGTGAATACCGCAATACGTTTGGCATTACGGATGAACTTTTGGAATGTGCCAAGGACAAGGTCATCATCATGCATCCGGGTCCAATCAACCGTGGTGTGGAACTCGATTCCGATATTGCCGATGGCGAACATTCTGTTATTCTTGATCAGGTGACCAACGGCGTTGCAGTCCGTATGGCCGTTCTCTTCCTTTTGGCTGGAGGTCGCAACAATGAAAATGCGTAAGCCTTGTAATGGTCGTCTTTCGAATGTTGTTCTGAAAAATGCAAAGTTCTGGAACGGCAAGTCCTTTGAATTGCGCGATAGCGTTAGCCTGAATGTCTGCGAAGGTGCTGCAACAAGTGAATTTGATTGCAAGGGCGCCCTTGTGATACCGGCTCTCTTTGGGCTCGGTATTGATTTTATGGAACCGCTCCGCGACGATGTCTATACGTTTGCCGATGGCTTTGATGCCTTGCGCAAGGGCGGTTTTTACGGTGGCCTTTATGAAAGTGCCGCAAACCCGATTGACGATGCTGACAAGTTCACTGCAATGGTGAACCGCTTCAAGTCCGAAGAACGCGGCGAAGAAGCATTTGATATCAAGTTCCTTGGCGCCTATAGCAAGGGCTTTGGTACCGATAGTTTGGCCGAAATGGTCGAACTTGCCGAAGCCGGTGTTGCTGGCTTTGGCGATGGCAACGGTGTGATTCCTCATTCCCGCTTCCTTCGCTTGGCAATGGAATACGGCAAGATGACGGGCAAGCGTTTCTTCTTCCAGCCGATGGACAAGACGCTCCGTCACAGCGGCTGCGTTCACGAAGGTGCTTATTCCGACATGCTCGGCATGAAGGGTATTCCTCGCATTGCCGAAACGATTGCTGTTTACACGGTTCTCGAAACGGCTCGATTCTTGCAGGTGCCGGTTCACTTTAAGCAAGTCACTTGCGGTGAAACTTTAGACCTTATTCGTAATGCTCGCAAGATGGGTATTGATGTTACCTGCGATGTTGGTCTTTACCACTTGCTGTTCGATGATTCTTGTCTCGAAACGCTCGATTCCGCTTACCACATCTTGCCGCCAATCCGTTCGGCTGCCGATCGCGATGCTCTGTGGCAGGGAATTGTCGACGGAACGGTCAATGCCGTTAGCGTAAATCATACTCCGGTACTCCGTCAAGACAAAGTAGTGAACTTCGAAGATTCCGTGCCGGGCGCACTTTCTCTGGAAGTTGCTCTTCCTGCAATTTGGAATAAACTTGTTGCGAAGGTGGGCGAGGCTCGCGCTATTGAACTTCTTTCAACGGCACCGGCTAGCTTGGTTGGCTCTGCCTCTAATGCTAACAACGTTGTTGTGCTTGCTCCGAACGAACCGCATGTGGTCGTCGAAAGCGATTTTGCCGGTCACGTTTGCAATTCACCGTTGTTGGGCAAGGAATTGCCGTCGTCGATTCTTGCAACCTACATCAACGGTGTCTTGACTGAGCTGTAATATGGTATAATCCGATGGCTAGTGTTCTTCAAGAAGCCTGGGCAATTTTTCAGAGCTATATCCTTCCGGCTCTTCCGTTTGTCGCGCTTGTGCTGATTGAAATTCATCTCATGTATAACCGTCGTGAAAATGAGGTGATGTTTGGCACAGACTCGTTCAACGAGAAGATCAAGGCGTTCGAGTTTACGCCCAAGGAAGTGCGTACTTTGGAAAAATTGGTGCGTTCATCTAAGTTCGAAAACAAGGATGCCGTGCTGAATTCCTCAGGACTTTTTGAAACCGCAGTCTCGGAGTTTTACCGTATCCGCAATGTTTTTTCTGTTCGCGATGAAACGCTTGATGCTATTTCTTGCTTACGGCGAAAGATGGACTTTACTGGAGCGAATCCTTTGTCCATAGTTTGCTCGTCAAGACAGTTCAATGTAGGGGATCGCGTGGACCTGGAATTCGAGAACGGTTTGTTGGTTAAGCGTTCTCAGATTCTAGAGCGTTCAGAAAAGACATGGAGCGTGTCGATTGAAGGCTCCGTGTCGCTTGCGAAATCGATTTCCGGCTCGCGTGCGCTTGTCCGCTGGACTCGTATGAATGACGCTGTTTATTCAGTAAGGCTTTCCGTTTTTTCTGCCTCTCCAAATAAGGTTGTTTTTCTCCATAGCGATAAGCTTGAAAAAGAACAGTTGCGTAAATGGGTTCGTCAAGTTGTCGATTTCCCGGTGACGGCAACGTTCCCGAACGGAGAGGTGCACTCGGGCGTGCTTTATGACTTGTCTGCTGGTGGTATTTTGCTTGGACTTACCGAAGATTGCAAGCCGGACCAGCAGTTTTCGATTTCGTTCGAGCTTCCGACGTTTGGTGTACAGAATGTGGATGTTAAGGTTTTGAACAATTTGGGGCATCGAAATCCTGATTTTCCACTATATAATTCCATTTCGGCGGTGTTTACTGGATCGTATGCTTGGACCCAAGAACACGTCTTGCAGTACATTTTTGAGGCTACTCGCAAATCAAAAGCGAAAAAAATGGGCCAAAATGATGTTTTAACTTAAATTAATGTGATTTAGAGTTGATTTTTCGCTTGACATTCGCTGTTTATGAAAGTAAAATTTACATAGGTAATGTTTCCTATCGGAGTTTATTTTGGCTTTAGGGTTGATTGCTAGAATTCGCGGTGAACGCGAAACTGTTGGCATTGATGTTGGCCACTACAGCATCAAGTACGTTAAGGTCTATCATGATGCTAACGGTAAAAGGATTGTGCGTGAAGTGGATTTGGAACCCGTTCCGGCGGGCTCCATCATCAATGGTCTTATCCAAAGACGTGATTCCGACGATCTGGCCGCAGATAATGGCGGAAAGAAGGAGAAGGACGGCTTCGACAAGTTGGGCGAGGCTTTTTCCAGATTGATGCTTCGCCACCAGATTGATGAAAATGTGGATGTTGTGGCTTCGGTGAACTGTGGTGCCGGTGAAGGTGGCGTCCTTGTGGACCGTCTCACGATCAAGGTTCCGAAAAACGGCAACGAAGATGCAATTATCGTTCAGACTGCACAGTCCCGTCCGCCGTTCGATGACCAAGAAAACGTTCTGGACTACGAGGTTGTGTCTCGCGAAGGCGATGAAGTCAAGGTGAACGTGGTTGCTGCAAAGAGCGCCATGCTTGATTCCTGGGCGCAGTTCTTTACCCGCAAGGGCATTAAGCTTTCTGCTTTGGATGTCGATATCTTTGGCTTGCTGAATGCGTTTGTCATGACTGCATCTGACGAAGACCGCAAAAAGACTACGGCAATCTTCAATATTGGCGATAGCAAGATGAGTGTGGGCTTTATTCAAGATGGCGCCTTCCACTCCGTGCGATCCATGAATGGTGGTTCGCTGAATGTTATTATTAACAAACTATCTTCCAGCCTCGATATTTCTGCGGAAAAGTGCCATGAAATGTTCGAGAAGAACGACTTGAAGGTTATTGACGACGTTGCAATCTCGGTTCTTGAAGATGCTATGGATGTTGCGTTCGAAGAACTCATGTCGCAAATTACATTTGGTATCCGCTACCATTCTTCTGCCGAAGATGCTCGTCCGCTCGAAAGAATCTTGATTGGTGGCGGTGGTGCTACTGTTCCTGGCTTGTTGGAATACATTGCAGAAAAGACCGGAATTGAAACAGGCTCTGTCAACCCCTTCCGTTCTGTGGAATGTGATTCTAGCGTGGTCGATAAGGACGGCATGTCGATTGCCTTGTCTAACATTTACGCCCCGGCTTTGGGACTTGCAATGAGGAAGTTCTAATGGCTACTAAGAAGAATAAAGGTGCCAATAAGGCGCTAGCGATTACGATCAACCTTTTGCCGGGCGAACACCGCAAAACGCAAAAGGATTTGACTTGGCTTACCGACCGCCGTATTGTGTGGCCTACCATTATATTTATTGTTTTTATTTTTGCTGCGTTGTTCACTTATGCATACACGTTGCAGGAAATGGCAAGCATAGAAGCGGAACTCCAATCCGTACGTGCTGCTGTTGAACGTGAACGTCCGTTGCTCAAGAAAATCAGCGTTCTCGAAAAGAACCAGTCTATTATTAATACCAAGATTAATGCTCTCAAGTCAATCCAGATTAGCAAAAAGCGCTGGGTGGTACTGTTTGAGAATATTTCCTCGGTGTTACCCCCGAACATGTGGCTTTTGAGTTTGTCCCAAGTGGGCGAATTCAACCTCGAAATGAGGGGCACGACGTTTGACTTCTCCGAAGTGGCTGAATACATGGTCAAGCTCGAGAAACAAGTCAGCATAAACAAAGTCTCGCTTGTATCTATCTCTACAACAAAAGTAGATGGCGACGAGGCCTACAACTTTACACTCAAGGTCGAACTCAAGAAAGACCTTGGAGAGGAGGGTTGATATGGGCAACTTTAATATTGACTTTAAAGACAAGAAAAATGTATACTGCATTGCGTTGATTGTCGCTATTCTGTTGTTGGTTTATTCTGTCTATACGTATATATGGGATCCGTTCACGATTGAATATGCAAGTCTTGAAGATCAGAGAAATTCTGCACAAACAGAATTGAACAAGATTAACGCTAAGAGACATCGCGTCGCAGAACTCGAAATGCAGCTTGCTCAGGCCGAGAAAGATTTCCAGAAATTAAAGGAAATGTTCCCGGAAGAAGAAAAAGTTCCTCTGCGTTTGCAGGATCTTTATTCTGTGCTGCGTAGCTCTGGTGTGCAGATCCAGAAGTTCAATCCGGAAGGCCGTTCCGAAAGAGAACACTACATTGAAAACCGCTATTCGATTGCGGTTAATTCCGGTTATCATATGCTCGGTTACTTGTTTGCTGAAATTGCAAACTTCAACTATCCGACTGCAATTACGAACCTGAAACTTTCTCGCTACTCTGGCATTGCTGCCGAAGTGCAGAAGGCTGAAACTCACGGTTGGACTCCGATTACCATGTCGGTGAACTTCAACTTGACCACTTATACATCCAAGAAGGTTGGCAAATAATGAAATGCAAGTTCCTTCTTATGCTGTTATCGAGTGCCGTAGCCTTGCAGGCTGCGCTCATTAAGGATGTCCGCTTTAATTGCACAAAGACTTGCCAGATGGAATTCCAGTTCGCATCTGACAAGAATTTGCCGACATTCTTCCAAAAGTACGATAATGCTTCAAAAACTTTGACCGTCGGCTTCTCCGAATCGGATTTTGCCCTTGGTATCGGTAATTACGATATCGATGCTTCATCGCCGTTTGTTCATTCCATGAGCGTTTCCAAGGAAGTCTATCGTGGCATGAACTTCTTGATGATTCGCATGCCAGTGGGTGCATCCATCAATTCGGACAAGAATGCGATTTCTTTGGATAAGTCTAGCTTCTTCTTGAAGTTCGCTTCGAAGAATGGCAAACCTTGGACGCTTTCGAAGCTCTTTGCAAGCAAGAAGGCTGCCGCAGCAAAGGCCGCCCGTGAAGAAGAAAAGCGCTTGGCTGCCGAACGCAAGGCTGCTGAAAAACAAGCTGCTCTCGATCGCAAGGCCGCCGAAAAGCAAGCCGAACTCGACCGTAAGGCCGCTCGTGAAGAAGAAAAACGCATGGCCGCTGAACGTAAAGCCGCAGAAAAGGCCGCTCGCGAAAATCTTGCTCAGGCTGCCGCTCCGGCAAGTGCATCTGCTTTGCTCCCGGGACTTAAGGAAATGACGGTCCTTATCGGTTCTGGCATGGAACAGTTTCGCTTGGTGGCAAGTAATCCTTTGGAGATTGCTCAAGTCTCTAATCCGAATGGCGCCTTTGTAATAACTGTTGCTACAAAGGGACCGGATAAGTCTCCTGTGTTCAAGGTGAGTACTGGTGCTCTTGTGAGGTCTGTATTTTGGGATGCTAATGGCTTGAATATCCAGCTCTCGCCGGGTGCTCGCCCTGTTATCTTGGTGCAGGATGGCGCTTTGATTTTGCAGACTTCCGAAAATGCAATCCGTCGCGATGGCTTTGTGTTCTGGAGTGCACGTCCAAATGGCATTTACGTTCGTGACTGGATGAAGTCTCCGGATCCGGTTCCGGAATTCTCGGATTTCGTTAAGTCTTACGAAAAGGATAGCAAGAAGGTTGTTGCCAGTGCACAGACATTCCATTTGCGCCCTGTTGTCCGCGAATTGATTGTCGTTGCCGATGAAACGGAATTCTATGCAGCACCGAGCGAAAAGTCTCAGGTTATGCAGCGTGTCGTATTTGGCGATCGCCTTGTGAACATGGATTTGACGGGTCTTTACCGCAAAGTTCAATTGGGCAACAAGATTGGATACGTGAATCGCCGTGCCGTAAGCTTTACGGATGAACTTTCTGCCGTGCAGATGGAACGCTTAAGGAAGGTGGACCAAGAACGCGGTGAAACACTCACGCAGGGAATGAAACCTGTCGGAAGTGCTCTTGATGAACTTTATGAAGACCGTGTGACTTACAGTTCTTTTGGTCGTCGCGATCCGTTTGTTGAAATCAAGGGCTTGGTCGAAGAAGGTATCAATATCGACCAGGTTGAATTGGTGGGTATTATTTGGGAAGCCGAGGAGCCGGTGGCCATTCTCGTCGAAACCAAGAATCCGGGCGTGTCTTATACGATTAAGGAAGGCGATAAGATCATGAACGGAAAAGTTCTTAAAATTACACAAACTGATGTGCTCTTCTTGATTCAAGAATTCGGGGTGAGCCGTCGCTACTCTATGGGTCTTCCCGATAAATTTGGGGGTCAAAAGTGAAAAAGCTGACTAAAATTCTGACGATTCTTATCATGGTAGCAAGTTTTGCTACCGCGTGGGCGGCTCCTGCTGAGGGCTCGGTTGCTCCGAATAAGAAGTTATATGACTTTAACTTCGTCAACATGGATTACGAAGCGATTTTCCGCTCTGTTTCCGTGATTGCTGGCGTGGATATTTTGATCGCTCCCGATGTCAAGGGAAAGATTAGCTTGCGCGTGACCAAAAAGACCTGGCAAGAAACTTTGGACATTATTTGTAGCATGAATGACCTCACGTGGGTGATTCAGGACAAGTACATTTCAATTCAGCGCCAGAGTACTTATCAGGCAAAGCAGAAAAAAATTGCTGACGAAGAAGCTCAGGCCGAACAGACCGCTCCTCTTATTCGTAAGAATTTCCAGGTGCATCACGCCAAGGCTGATGAACTCGTCAAGGTTCTTGAAAACATGAAGTCTAACCGTGGTAAGATTTCTGTTGTGGAACGTACGAACTCCATCATCGTTTACGATACCGAAAGCAAAATCGAGCAGATGGGTAACGCTTTGACCGAACTTGACGTCGAAACGCTCCAGATCATGATTACTGCAAAGCTCGTGGTCGTGAACAGCGAACTTGCTCGCGAACTCGGTGTTGACTGGACCGCTACGATGGGTTCTGGTTCGCTTACGCCGGGGACTGCCGCTGCTGCAACGGGTGCTACCGCCGGTTCTAGCCGAATCAGTGGTGCTATCCAGTCTTTCCCGAACAGAGCATCGCCGGCTGTGGGTAATCCGAGTACCGCCATTACGGCAAGCCTCTTGGACAACAATCTCCAGATTGCAATTTCGAACTTGATGGGTGATGCTTCTACGGAAGTGCTTGCTTCTCCGCAGGTTTCTACGCTCGATAACACTGAAGCTCTCGTGTTTATGGGTGACAAGGTTTCCATCCGCGTGATTGACGATAGCGGTGAATCTTCGACTAAGATGGTTGAAACGGGTATCAAACTTACCGTTACTCCGCACGTCTCTGGCGACAATCGCATTTTGCTCGACCTCCATCCGGAAAACAACTCCTATGGTTATGACGAAAAGGGCGAAGTCGTGATTTCGACCCAGGAAGCAAAGACCAAGGTTGTTGTGGCTGATGGTGAAACGGTCGTGATTGGTGGCCTTACCCGTAACGAAAACACTGAAAGCGAAAGCGGTATCCCGTTCCTCAAGGATATTCCGCTGCTTGGTAACCTCTTCAAGTATAGCCGCAAGTCTATTACGAAGAAGGACCTCGTGATCTTTGTGACGCCGAGAATCATTCGCAATTACATCGGCAATGTCGATATTTCCGAAAAGTCTGAAATGACTTCTAGCGTTGCTGCTCCGGAACTTAAGCCGGTCGAACAGGCTGAAGAAGCTCCGATTGCAACAGGTGAAACCCCGGACGCTCCGGTTCCGGAAAATTCACACGATGACAGCTGGAATCAGTAATTAGCATGCGCCGGACTTACGTCCGGCCTTTCTTTTTATAAGTGAGAAAACCCTGGCTATGCCAGGGCTTTTTTTATGCTTGATTGAAAAAAAACAACAGAACTTCAAATTATTCACTTTACAAAAAAATGGCTTTTTTTTACCTTTTCGTAAGATTTTTATAAACTTTAGGGCAGCTTTTGCCTTTGGAAGGAGTTGAAATGAATAAGGTTATGGGTCGTTCCTTGGCGCTATTGCTTTGCGCTGGGTCGCTTGCAAATATAGCAGCTAAGAATGATTATACTGTTATAAATGAAGAAGATCGATGGAATTATATCTACAATAATCTTGATCGAAAAAAAATGCCTTTAGATACGATTGAACCGATTTCTGTGAAAATTACAGGTTCAAAAGATGTTTATGGTTATCCTACTGGCGAAATCTATTACAATGACAACTTCAGGTGCGGTACCGAATTGTATCGTAACTTTCCGTCGTTTGTTTCGGGTGTAATTGGACAAGGTTATGGAACTCCTACTGGAACGTTTGCTTCGAATACGTTTACTTATTTGATAGCGAAAAACAGTTCCGGTGACTTTGATTACGGTTGGTATGCTGGTGATAGCAAATTTACCACTTCATGGGCTTCAAAAGCTAGTACTAGCAATTATAATGGATCGTATAATATTGCATTTTTGGGCGATTGTGGCTCGCACAAGATTGACCCTACAATCAAGGATGTCATAAAGGCTGCTGAAGCTACGGGATATTCTCGCGCGCGCCTAACCATTGACCTTTTGAACTATATTACTAGAGATGAATCGTTGGACCAACTAAAGTCCATGTGGGTTTCCAATAATGAAGATTGGAATAATTACCATTTAGGTAGAGCTTTCTATTATCTGTATCTTTCTAAAGCTACAACGTATGGCGGATTTGATTGCGTCAGCACAAATTGTCCGGCCTCAAAAACGGATGTTTATGATTTGTATGGTAATAGTTCCAATACCACTCATAGGTCGTATGAGTTTAATTTTAGATCTAATGAACCCCAATTTACATATGTTGATGTAGCTTATGAAACTAGACGATATACCTATTCCAAGGAACAAGGAAAGTATGTGCCTGGAAAATGGGAAAGTTATAATCAAACTTTTTGTAGAGAGTATATTGGCTATGATTTAGGATCGGGACCAGAGACTTCTTCTTCTTGTGATAAATATGACGATGTTACTATCAAAGTGACTGGAAGTAATTTTGGTAAAACTGCAGAACAGAAATTTTTCGAGCATGATTCTTTGGATGAATTCCGAGTACGTTGGAGAACTTTGATTGCTGAGGGACAAACGAATAAGGGTGCCCATGATATGCAGGTGTGGGATACCACATATTCGGACATTTTGAAGTTTGTACGTAAATATTATGTCTCGATAGGCGGTAATCAGGCTGAAGGTAGTGTAGATTTTAATGGCGGTTTTTATAACGCTGGAACCAAGTTTGATAAAATTGTGGCCGTTCCTAAAGCAGGGTATGTTTTTGATAGATGGAATATATCTGCGGATAATGGAGGTGGTGTTCTCAGTTACAATAGAGCGCTGACCGATTTTGTTGTTCGCGGTGATTCTACGTTGTATGCTATATTTGCCAAGAAAACAGACGAAAATACGCACGTTGTGACATTTACTGATTTTGATGGCATTGTTTTAGGACGAGATACCGTCTTAACAGGTCACCCTGCTATTGCTCCAAACGCACCTTCTCGTAAGGGACTTACTTTTAAAGGATGGGATAAGGCTTTTAATAAAGTGACAGAAGATATTACGGTGAAGGCTGTTTACGAGTCAATGAAACTTACGCATAGATTTAGTTTAGCTGGCTTTAAAACAGCTGAAAGTGCAGATGATGTCACGCTTAATACGCCGAATAATTGCTTTGTTGTTTCTAATGGTCATTTCAATGAAAGTGGGATGCCCCTTGACTATAGAGTTGATGTGACTGTTAAAAATACTGGTGCCTGTGCTCAAAATGAACAGGTCAATGTATGGTTTAATGCTGGTGATTTGAAAAAGCTTGATATTGTTGTTGGTGGAGTGGAAAAATTTGACGTTTCTGCTTTGAGTTTAGGAAATTCCATTAGCAAGGTTGAATTCTGGTTCAAGAGATTTGAAGTCCAGTTCATGGTGGTCAATTTGAATGGTAATCTTGGCTATAGCACGATGAAAAAAGAATATGTGCCCGAAGGAATGTCTGCAACTCCGCCTCCACCAGACGAAGTTCCTGCGCAAAGAGGTTTTGTATTCTCAGAATGGGGTACCGATTATTCTAAAATTGTGAAAAATACGACTGTCGCGGCTCAGTATAGGGAACTTAAATCTTTCTGGGTGCACTTTAGAGATTATGATGAATCGGTTATATTGGATTCCTTGTATTATCAAGGAGATAAAGTTGTCATTCCGGAGAAGCCTGAACACAGTGGCTTGACATTCAAGGGCTGGGATAATATGCCCGATGTCTTTGAATATGACAAAGTAACTGAGATTACGGCAACTTACGAAGCCAAGAGTAATCCTGAGTTCGATTTCACTGTAGCTGATTACAAGACTGCAAAGACTGTTTCTGACCTCGATGTGCAGGGGCCAAACAAGTGCTTTGTCTTGCAAGAAAAGTCATTTATGCAATATGATAAGGAAAAAGATTATGCCGAAGGCAAAGAAGATGCCTTGCAGTATCATTTGGCTGTAAACTTCAAAATCGAAGATTCTGATGAGTGTTCTAATGATAGCTTAGTTAATATTTGGAAGTTTAATATCCAAAATAAAGTAGCGTCTACGGTAAAGGTGAATGGCGTGGAAGATGTTATTTGGAATGCAGGCAGTAGTATGGGCTATTTGCACTTCAACTATACCTGGTTCCGTATACGGTTCCTTGGTGATGATAGAGTTGTTTCGAGTGATGGAACTGTAATAAAGGAAAATACGATTTTGAAAACGGAACTTGTCGGACAGGGATTATCGGCAACGCCTCCAGAAGATACAAAGCTTAGATGTAAAATCTTCAAGCAATGGGATCGTAAATATACTGAAATCAAAAGTAGTTACAATGTTTATGGGGAGTATGAGAATACTCCTTCTAAGAAGGTTACTTTTAAGGATTTCGATGGATCTGTATTACAGGATTCTGTGTATTGCGATGATGAAATCGTTGTTGCCCCCAAAGATCCTGTGCATAAAGGCTTAATTTTCAAGGGCTGGGATCAAAAGGTCGAAGAAATCGAAAGCTCGACTTCTGTTACGGCTACTTACGAAGTCGAGAAAGCTCCTGAATACAGTTTTACTGTGACAAATTACGAAAAGGCCGTAAAGGCGACTGATGCCAATGTCAAGACTCCGAACAATTGCTTTGTTGTTGCAACACAAGCGTTTAAGGATTTGTCGGATGGCTATGATTACACTGAAGGTAATAAAGACCCTTGGCGTTATATATTGGAAGTTGAAGTTGATGTTGCTGATACAGGTTCTTGTGCTAATGATAGTCTTGCCAATATCTGGAGATTCTATAGTAAGACGGATCACAACCTTGACGTGATGGTAAATACGCTGAAGGCTAAAGATTTGTTCATTCAGATTCTTACTATAGAAAAAATTGGAGTGAAGTTCCAGTATTTATGGTATCCGGTGGTGTTTGCTGACTATGATGGGAAAGTCCTGAAAACGGAAATTGTCGGCGAAAAACAGGCTGCAACTCCGCCGAAAGACCCTACACGTTCGCTTTACAAGTTCAAGGGCTGGAAGTTTATTGATGAGGGCGTTGGGTATGAATGTATTTCGTCTAACATGTTGGGCCGAGGAGCTTCAATAAATAATCAGATTACGTTTGTAGCGGATTACGAAAAACTCCCGACGGTTGTAGTGACGTTCTTGGATTTCAATGGCACCCTCGTTGGCAAAGAGGAAATTTTGAAGGGCGCTTCTGAGACTTCTGTAAAGCCTCCTGTGCATGCTGGTCTCACATTCGTTGGCTGGAGCAAAGATTTGAATCTGATTACTAAAAATGATTCTGTTTATGCAGTTTACAAGGTTGCTGCAACTCCGGACTTTGTTTATACCATTTCGGGTTTAGAGGTGGGCAAGTCTTCGAAAGATCTTAAGATAAAAACGCCGAACAGTTGCTTTAAGGCTTCTGTCAAGGAACTTTATTTGGATAACAAAAAATATGAAGGAAAGTTGGAGGCTGGCAAGTATGTTATGTATATGAATCTTGCTGTCTCTGATACTGACAAATGCGCTGATGATAGTTTGGTGAATATATGGAAAACGCTTTCACAGAAAAATATCAATGATATACTTGTCATTAATGGAAATCCGGCATATTTCTCTGGAGAAAAACTTAATGGCGAGATTGTCTATAGCTTTGAATTGAAAAAATCGGATAAGGAATCTATTCCTGGTGTGAAAATGGCTCCTCAGTTCAAGCTGGCAACCATCGGTCGCAATATCCAGGTGATGAATGCCCGCAAGGGGAGTGCTTACGCAGTGCTCGATATGCAAGGAAACGTTATTACGTCAGGAACGGTTGATTCTGCCAACTTCAATGTGACTATGTCTCGCTCTGGAGCGTATGTCGTGCGTGTTGGAAGTGTTGCTCAGCTTGTTCGTGTGAAGTAAGATAATGGCGGGCGTGCTTTTTAAGCACGTTCGCAAATTTTAAAAACGTGAAAATTAAAAATGCGAAAACCCTGGCTCTGCCAGGGCTTTTACGTTTTTGTGGCCTCGGAATTGAGTCCGGGAGGAGCGCTAAATTTGAGGGAATAAAGAACCTATCGCACGACGAGAGCGGCGAGGGCGAGTTCCTGGCTCATGCGGGTCGGGCACTTGCCACTTTTCATTTCGTAATTAAGGTCGGCGAGGCGACGGAGTACGCGGATCAGGAGTGGCTTGCGCCAACGACGGCAGCACTCTGCGGCTTGACCTTTCTTGACGAACATGTAGTAGTTCTTTCCGATTTTCTTGGCAGCCTCTTCGGGCGAAATGCCCTTGGCCGTAAGCGAGGCATAGTTCAAGAGCGAGAGCGCGTAGCTGTAAAGCGTGTTCGAAATGCGGATGGCGTCAACGCCGCTGTTCAAAAGTTCGTTCAGCTTCTGAACGTACGCTTTTGCATCTTGCATCCCGAAGAAACCTTCAATTTCGTAGGTGGGGATATCACGCTGCGAAACGACCATCGTTTTCACGAGGTCGATGGTTATCTTTTTGCAGTCGGGGGCGTAAAGCAGAATCTTTTCGACTTCTTCACTGACGAGCTTGGTGTCGTTGCCGAGCGCTTCGGCGAGGTACTGCGATGCTGCAGGCTCGATTGCCTTGTTGAAATGCGTCGGGACAACAGCCGAAATCCAGTCTGCCATTTCGTATTGCTTCGGCACGTCGTACTTTTCGACTTTGCAGACCTTCGAAAGCGCCTTGTAAAGTTCGCTACTGGCGAGGAGCGTTTCGAAGTCAAAGAGCACTTTGCCGCTTGCCGCATGGGGGAGCCATTTGGCGATTGCTTTGCAATCGTCGGCCTTCATGGCTTCTGCCTTACGCACGACGATGACCTGTTCCGGCGAGAACATCGACACGGAATCGCACGCTTCGATGATGACATCGGAGATGGAGGCGATGTTTGTATCGGTGGCGTAAAGCACCTGCTTGGCCATCGGATCAGAGATCCGGTCGCCAAGAGTTTCGGACAGGAATTTATCGATTCGCTTGTCCTTGCTGAACTGGTCTTTGCCGATGAGCGTTACGAACATGGTTTACTTGAAATCGATGATTTCGAACTGGTTCTTGCCCTTCGGGGTCACAACTTCGACGACATCGCCGCGCTTTTTGCCCATGAGGGCTGCGCCAATCGGGCTCTTGAAGCTGATTTTGCCATTGAGGGCATCGGCTTCTTCTGGAGAGACGAGCTGATAGACGATATCACGCTTGGTCTTCAAGTTCTTGGCGGTAACGGTTGCGCCGAACTTGATGGTATCGGAATTCGTATCAAAAGCAATCACCTGGGCACGGGCGAGCTGGTCCTGAAGCTTCGGCATTTCGATGTTGTCGATAGCGGCGAGGCGCTCCTTGGCGGCATGATATTCTGCGTTTTCACTCAAATCGCCTTGTGCACGGGCATCAACTAATTCTTGAAGTACGCGGGGACGTTCAACATTTTTTAAATTTTCAAGGTCCTTAACGAGCTTGTCGTAAGCCTCTTGTGTAAACATGATCTTTTCCATGCTCTACAAGGTAAAAATTTTAACGGGCGTTGCGAGCCCAGAATCGCAAAGAAAGCTTCTTTTTAGGAGATACTATGTACACTGTGTTGGAAAAAGGCGGCGTTTGCTCCCCCAAGGGCTTTACCGCATCTGGAATTTGCGCCGGAATCAAGGCCAGCGGCAATGCCGATATGGCTCTTCTCAAGAGCGAAAAGGCTGCCCGCTGCTTCGCCGTTTTTACCACCAATAAGGTGAAGGCCGCTCCGGTCCTTTATGACAAGGCCGCTTTGGAACATGCCCATTTTGCATCTGCTGTGATCGTGAACAGCGGTAACGCTAACGCTTGCACGGGCGAAAAGGGTTATGCCGATGCTGAACGCATGGCTGTGCTTACCGAAGAAGCTCTCAAGCTCACGCCGAAGAGCGTGCTTGTTTGCAGCACGGGCGTGATTGGCCACTTGATGCCGATGGACAAGATCGAAGCCGGTATCCCGAAGCTCGTGGAAAAGCTCCATGCTGATGCATCCGAAGAATTTGGAAAAGCAATCCTCACGACCGACCTTGCCCTCAAATCCCACGCCGTGGAAATCAAGACCGAAAAGGGTGTTGTGACAATCGGTGGCGCTTGCAAGGGTTCTGGCATGATCCACCCGAACATGGCTACGATGCTCGCTTTCATCACGACTGACCTTGCTTTGCCGATTGACTTCTTTGCTGAATTCCGTGCCAACATTGCAGACTCCTTCAACGCAATTACGGTTGATGGTGACACCAGCACGAACGACACTTGCATCATGCTCGCTAACGGCATGAGCGGCATCAAGTACGAAGACCTCTCCCTCAGCGAACAGGGCGAATTCCGTGCTGCTTTGACGCTCGTGATGCAGAGCCTCGCCAAGGATATTGTCCGCGACGGTGAAGGTGCAACGAAGCTCATCGAACTCCGCATTGAAAAGGCTGAAAGCCACGAAGAAGCTCTCCGCATGGCTCGCTTCATTGGTACGTCGAACCTCGCCAAGTGCGCTATGTTCGGTGAAGACCCGAACTGGGGTCGTATCCTTAGCAGTGCTGGTTCTAGCGGCTGCAACATGGTCGCAGAACACACGGACCTCTACTTCGGTGAAGTGAAGGTTCTCGAAGGTGGCCGTCCGGTACAGCTGGATGAAAAGCAGACGGCTGCACTACATGCCGTGGTTCGTCAGCGTGAATACAAAGTAACGCTCGTGTTGAACATCGGCCAGGCTTCTGCAAGCGCATTCACTTGCGACTTGAGCTACGGCTATGTGAAAATCAACGCCGAATATACCACGTAATTAGTTACTAGTTAATAGTTACTAGTTAATAGAGTTGTCATTCCCGACTTGATCGGGAATCTCCTTTTTTAGAACTTCTCGGATATGCTCCGGGAAGTTTTTTGTTTTATATTTAATGTATATGGTTAGGAACGTGTTTCTTGTAATTCTTTGTTTTTGCATGTTTGTTCTTGCTCAGGGGGCTGATTATGAGCAGGACGTTTTTTTAAGTGTTAAAATTGATCCTGTCGATATGTTTGATGAATGGAAGGCTCGTGACAATCTTTTGCATGCTTTGAAAGAAGGTGATGTTGCTAAAGCTGATGCGGCCCTTGAATTTTTGTCTCAAGCAAAGGTTCCGGAATCGGCAATTGATAGCCTTGAACTTCTTCAAGTCAATTTTATATTGGGACGTTATGACTTGGCTGTACCGCAGTTTGCGAATATGCTTAAGAAGGCTGGGAAACGTGTCCGCTATTCTTTTGCCGATGATGATTTGAAGACCTACTTGAAAAAGGAAACTCGTTTTGCGGCTCATTATAACGATCGTCCTGGAGACCGAGATCATCGGCAACGAGTAGATAAGGCTGAATCCTATTTGAAAAGTGCGATGCAGGCCGATATAAAACAGGAATACAAAGACCTCGCACAGATCCTTATAGAAACGCTTCCTTTTTGGATGATTTATGATAAGGATTACTTTACGTATTCTTGGGATCATTCTTTAAAAGGATATGGAATCTCCAAGGATGTTGATTTAGCGAATGTGATAAAAGTTCGTGCAAGTTCATACAGGGATTATCGTGGCGTAGACGTAGATACGACTAGGATTGAACGTGCTTTGGAAAAAATGAATGAGTTCTGTGAAAAGTATCCGGATTCAGAATATTTTAGTTGGATAAAAAAGAATGTTAAGGATTTTGATGAGTACTTGAAAGGCTATAAAAAATTCAGAAATTATCATGAGGAAAAGTTATATACAGGTGGCCTTGGTTTTGAAGTCTTTGGTGATGCGCTGAATTGGACCTTTATGTTAGGTGTTCCGATACAGTATTCTAGATACATCATTACCCCGTATTATTACAGAAATAAGGATTTGAGAGGTGGGTTCGTTTCTATGGGGTATGATGCTTATGAAAACAAACGATTTAAATTTCAGCCGTATTTTAGTCTAGGAACTTCGATTGGGCCGGGCGTTCAGGCTGATTATCGTTTTTGGTTGGAATCTGCTCCTGATTCAAAATTTCATATAGCGAGTTATTTGTCATTGAAACTTCGGTATATGTTGGGCTATACGTTTGACTATAGAAACGATAGCCGTAAGGATTGGGTCTTGTACAACTTTATTTTTGTGGGTTTAGGTTTCCACTTCTGGTAAGGTGGTTCTTGCTGTGAACGGCTTTTTTGAGAAAATCCTGCTTATGGCGGGATTTTCTTGTATTTTTATTCGAAACACAAGGATGGAATATGGATAATTTCAATTTTTATAGCCCCACGGAATTTGTATTTGGTAAAGACCGCGAAAACGAATGCGGTGAACTCGTTAAGAAGTATGGCGGCACGAAGGTGCTGATTCATTACGGTGGGGGCTCTGCGGTGCGTTCCGGTTTAATTGACCGCGTTAAGGCGTCGCTCAATGCTGCGGGCGTTTCATTTGTGGAGCTCGGTGGCGTGAAGCCGAATCCGCGTGATACCTTGATTTACAAGGGCATCGAAATGGTGCGTGCAAACGATGTTGATTTCATCCTTGCTGTGGGCGGTGGCTCCGTCATTGATAGCTCGAAGGGCATTGCCGTAGGAGCTCTTTACGATGGCGATTTTTGGGACTTTTATGCGAAAAAGTTGCCGGTCACGAAGGCTCTCCCGATTGGCGTGGTGCAGACGATTGCTGCCGCCGGTTCCGAAGGCAGTGGCGATTCCGTCGTGACCAAGGAAGAGGGAATGCTTAAGCGTGATATCGGTGCTGATGTGATTCGCCCGAGATTTGCGGTGCAGAATCCGGCTTTGCTCTGCACGTTGCCTGCTTACCAGACGGCTTGCGGCATTACCGACATCATGGCTCATGTGTTTGAACGCTACTTCACGAATACTTTGGAAGTCGAGACGACAGACCGCCTTTGCGAAGCGTTGCTCATCACGATGCTTAAGGAAGGCCCGCGCGCCATGGCCGAACCCGACAATTACGAGGTTCGTGCGAACATCATGTGGGCGGGTACGGTAGCCCACAATGGCCTTGTGGGCTGCGGGCGCAGTCAAGATTGGAATAGCCACGCGATTGAACATGAACTCTCGGGACTCTATGACTGCGCCCATGGCGCGGGGCTAGCAGTTATTATGCCGGCGTGGATGGAGTACGTGGTTGACCATAACGTGATGCGTTTTGCGCAAATGGCAACACGTGTATTTGGCTGCCAGATGAATTTTGAAAATCCGAAAGCGACTGCGCTCGAAGGCATTAAGGCATTCCGTCGATTCTTGCATTCCATCGGCATGCCGATTAACTTTGCCGAACTTGGCGCAAAAGAAGAAGATATCCCGACGCTTGTCGAAAAGCTGAATCCAGGTGATGGCTGGGGCTTTGTGCCGCTCAAGGCAAAGGACGTGACTGCTATTTATACGATTGCTGCTCACGCTACATTATAGTTTTTCGATCCGATAAACTCCAGATAAGCTCTAAAATCAGAAAATGTGCTACTAAATGACGAAAAATCGTAATTTAGTAGCATGATTTTTAGATAAACTAATTTAAAATAGCCGAAATATGAGTTTGTCTGTTTGTTTTATGCTTCCAAAAATGTGAAATCAGCTAATTTAGTAGCATGAAAAATGGACTTATAGTCAAATTTTATTTGGATAAAGTAAAAATGCTACTAAAACGAGAAAAATCTGATTTTAGTAGCATGAAATTGAAAAAAATAGCATCATGAACAGTTTGCTCTTGTTCTTGTGCTGCTTATTTTGCTCTTTTTTGCAATCTGTTCTAGGATAGTTTATATTTAGGACAAGTATGATATCTAGAACGTTTGTAAAGTTATTTGCTTTTTTGTTGGGTGCATTTTCGCTTTCGTACTCTTGCGATGGCCGCTCTGCGTGCGAAGGCGGTTGTGCCATTTTCCTCAATGTCCTCGATTTGAGAAATAATCCGCAGATGGAGGAATTGTTTGCTTCCATTGACGATTCCCTATATGCGAGAAAAATCAATAACGGGTTTCAAAAGTTAGAACTGGCTGGGTTGTGCGGGTGCGATCCCGGTGGAATTTTTCTGGAGTCCCGTCATAAGGATTTGATGGATTCCGGTTGGGCCCTAAACTGGTGCGGAAATCCTGATTCTATTGTTATTTTCAACGATTATAGTGAGGGAATGTATAAATCTGTGGTGCGGAGTAATTCGGTCTTGTCGCATAATATAAGCGCGCTGAAAAAGTTCATCAAGGATAACGGTTGCCCTGCTGATTCCGTCTATGAAATTTTGCCGGACGATTTGAAAACTGAAAATGCGAAAAAAGGTATTTATGTTACCGATTTGAATATTCGTGATAGAGATATTGTTGTTCCCGCTTACGTACAGGTCTTGAAATCGTATCATTCAAACGGTAAACTTGCGAATAAAATTCATTTTAAGAAAGGTAAACGTGATGGTGCCGATATTTGGTATTATCCAATTGGAAAGAAATTTAAGGTGACGAACTATAAAGATGGTTTGCGTCATGGAAATGAAATACAATACGATGAGTTCGGTCGCAAAAAATACGAGGAACCCTATAGGAATGGGAATTTACACGGCATAAAAAAGTATTACGATGAAAAAGGGCGAATTCGGACTAAACAGAAATATGAGGATGGAGAGGAAATATCTTTGGAGAGGATAAAATAAAAACTCCTCGGATGTGAGGAGCTTTGCGTTGTATGAATTGTTACTGGATCCTTCGAGTTCGCCTAACGGCTTCGCTCAGGATGACACGTTGACAAACTAGTTTTTCAAGCAGCGGAGACTTGCGCCGAATTCAGGATTGAACTTCTCGAACTTGGCGATATCCTTGTCGTGGAAGAACACGAGAACTTCGCCTTCGCTTGTCCAGAAGTATGCCTTCTTGCCGGCTTCGTCAAACTTGCGATCCTTTATAGGTACGTCGCTCTTGGCAAAATGAGCACCGCCTGCCTTGGCACCGAATCCGAGTTCATCTTTACCGTTTCCGAAAATCGGAGATTCCGGCTTGATGGGATCCCAGCCGTAGCCTGCCTTGAGAGCGACTCCTGGCTTTTTGCCTGCTACCTTCAGCAGCTTTAACCATTCAGCCTTGCTCGGCATGTGGAATCCTTCGAGACATGCTTTTTGAGCGTTCTGAAAATCATAGAGACGTCCCCAGTGATTGCATTGCGCACAAATTGCACCGGATGCCGTGGCGAAGTTCATGTTCTCTGCTGTCCAAAGTTGGTCGCCAATGACAATCCATTCGTAGGAGATTCCATCGCGCGGATCCTTATAGCTGCCGCTTGTGGCGGGGGAGCCGTCTTCATTGTAAGTCTCGCCGAATGAAATTTGTTTATTTTGCTTGTATTCGGACTTGGAGGCTACTTTCCCGTTCTTGTGGTAGCGGATAACGGTTCCTTCGATGTAACCGTTTGCGTATGGAAGTTCCGTCTGGAGAGTGCCGTCCTTGTAGTATTCCTTGGTGACTCCTTCGCGGCGGTCATTTACGTAGTTGGATTCTCGCTTGAGTGTTCCATCGTCGTAGTATTCTTTTTCGAGGCCTTCCTTCTTGTCGTTCACGTAGGTGGCTTCGAATCGCGTGTTCCCGTTCGGGTATTTTTCAATACGAACGTCGTCGCAGGCGGTGAACGCTATCGAACTTGCAGCGATGAAGAGAATGAATGGTAGGTGTTTCATGCGTACTCCTTATAGTGTGATTTTTCCCGCCGTAGCGAGAAGCCCAATCATGTATAACATCCCATCATAATAGCGCCAAAAACGGTAGGGCACAGAGAGCGCGGCCAGTCGTCTTACGAATGGCGTGATGCGCGGGTCATCAAATGGTAATACTTGCGTTGCTGCTGCATTCATGGCGATTAGGCCTGGTGTCGCATTTCGTCCTTGGTGCGGGTAAGGCCCTCCGTCGACAGCGTAGTCCGAAAGGTACGGATTGCAGTTCTGGAAGAAATGCAAAATGCGTTCGCAAATTTCTTTTTCGCTTTCGTGCCCACGGAAAATGGAATAGTCCAGACTTAAGTTGAGGGCAACGCGCCAAGCATCACCGCTAAAGTTGTTGCTTTCGGGGAACCAGGGCATCGCTTTAGGGGTTCCGTCGTATTCGGCGTAATCTGGGCAAAGTCCTGTGGTGGGGTGTGCTGCCTTTTGCAAAAATTCAATGCTTGCCTGTGCGACTTCGAGCCAAGATTCATCGCCTGTTGCTTCGGCAAACATGCGGTAGAACGCCATCGTGTGGTAGCTCGGGTCGGTAAAGTCGTTTCCGAGAACGGGAGAAAACTTGATTATTTTTCGTTCGGGATCGATAATTGGGCCGACGAGCTCGTTGACCGGTTTGTACTTGATGTCGGTGATGAGCTCTTTGGCGTCGTTGAGTAGATCTTCGCGATTAAAGCGCTTTGCGGCAATAAGGAGTGCTGCTGCAAAATATTCTTCGCTATCTGGAGCTGCACCGGGGTCCATCATGGAAAAGTCGGTCGTGTTGACCTGCCATGAAAAATATCCTTTGTGCGGACCATCGTTGTTACGGACAAATCTCTTTGAAAAGTTCCAAAGTTTGTCGAACGTGGATTCGTGGTCTGTCAGTGCCGCGATGAACATGCCGTAGCTCATGCCTTCCGAGCGGATGTCATCGTGTCCGATGTCGATGATGTATGCCATGTCGTCGGAAGCTTCAAAATAGATTCGCTCGTCTATCGGGTCGCCCTCAAATAGCTTGCTATAGGCATTCTGAATAAGCTGGTCCGCGAAATTGGGACCATATCCGGCTTCGACAAATAAATCACGCGTAGGGTAGCGTTGCAACATCATTCTCAGTTCCAAAAAATTCTAAATCAGTTATATATTTTAAAATAAATAAATTCGTATCTTAATTGTGGAGGTACACATGGCAGATATATTGATTTTGGGTTATGGTCCGGCTGGAATTTCGGCGGCTCTTTATGGTCTTCGCGCTGGCCTTCAGGTTCAACTGGTTGGAAAGGATGTGGGCGCTCTTGCAAAGGCTCATAAAATTGAAAATTATTTTGGTTTGGAAAAATCTCTGACGGGTGAAGAACTTGCCGAAGTTGGCAAAAAGCAGGCTGTTGCGCTTGGAGCCGAAATTGTGAATGATGAGGTGACCGACCTCATGTTTGATGGCTTTGGATTTGTGGCTACGGGCTTGAACGGGACGTATCGTGGCAAGGTTTGCGTGATGGCTACGGGTGCTGCCCGCAAAAAGACTCCGATTCCGGGTATGGCTGAAATGGAAGGTCACGGTGTCAGCTATTGCGCTGTGTGCGATGCGTTCTTTTATCGTAAAAAAGATGTGGCTGTGCTTGGCTCGGGCGAGTATGCTTTGCACGAAGCGACTGAACTTTTGTCTGTAGTCAACAGCGTGACGCTTTTGACGAATGGTGCTGAACTTACGGCAACGTTCCCCGAAAGTGTGAAGATTGAAACCCGCAAGATTTCTAGTCTCAAGGGCGCTGGACAATTTGAAGGCGTAAAGTTTGATGATGGCCTTGAAGCTGATTTTGACGGTATGTTCGTGGCCATGGGCAGTGCTAATGCAACGGATCTAGCTTTGAAGGCTGGCGCTGCGTTCGATGCCGGAAAGCTCGTGCTCGATAAGGATTTCCAGACAACAGTTCCGGGACTCTTTGCTGCGGGTGACTGCACGGGTGGCACGCTCCAGGTGGCTGTAGCCGTTGGCGAAGGTGCGATTGCGGGCCTTGCTGCAATTAAATATTTGAGAGAACATAGAGAATAGTTAGTGTGCGGAAAATGCGCCGCGTTACTTTACTCACAAATCCTGACGTTTGCAATTTGCATTGTCCGCTGTGTTTTTTGAACCAGCGGGCTTTGCTTAATTGTGACGCGCGGAGTGCTGAGAATGGTAACGGAGGGCGATCTTTTAATTGTAATAAGGAACGCCGCGCGTTTGGCCTAGGCGAGATGACTTTCGAGATTGCTCAGGCATCGATAGAAAAGTATGCCGCAGAACGTGATGCTTCAGGAAAGCGCTTGCTGCGAGAAGTAATCCCTTCGACGATGGGGGAACCTCTACTTTATTCGCATTTTGACGAACTGCTAGAGTTGTGTAGGGCGCTTGAGATTCCGCTGAACCTCACGACGAATGGGACTTTCCCTGGAAAGTGGGGAAGTGACGCTGCGATGGAATTGCTGTTGCGTTCGTGCAGCGACATCAAGGTAAGCTATTTGGCGTCGGAACAGTTCGATGGTTGGAAAGCGAACGTTGAAAAGCTGGTGAAAGTGCGCGATGGACTGCGAGAAAATACGAGATGCGCGACGGTCTCGTTGCAAGTGACTCTGCACAAGAAGAATTTGCAGGACGTGCCGGAGTTGGTGTCGTGGGCTTCTGCGATTGGAATTGACCGAATCAAGTGGAATAAAGTGGTGGTTTTGAGTACCGCTTCGCAAGAACTCCGTGAAATGTATATGCCAGACGATGCGTTGCTGGAATCGTTGCGTAAAGAGTTACGGTCAGGTGCGCTTTCGGCTTCGAATGTGAAGCATGAGGGGAGTCTTTTTTTTAATAATAGCGCAGACATTTGTGCTGTTGGCGGCAAGTGCGAATCATGTCCGTTTGCAGATGAAGTGTGGGTTTGGCCTGATGGCCATGAGGACCATTGCCCAAATCCGGAACGGAGATATGTCATTCCCGGCTTGACCGGGAATCTCCCTCTTGGTAATGAGATGTAGGAATAGCGAGATAAGACAAAACCCTCACTTTGTTTCGCATTTTGCCCTTCGGGTTTTGGCTTGCGCCAAAATCTCAAATTTGTTCATTGTTCACTTCGTTCACGGAACAAATTTGTCGAACTCACTTCGTGAGTTCTTCATCTCGCAGAATTTCAGATATAAAAAGAAAACCACCCTTGTGGGTAGTTCTCTTTTTATCGGAATAGCGAGATAAGATAAAATCCTCACTTGCGTTTCGGATTTTACCCTTCGGGTTACGCCTTGCGGCGTAATCTCTAAATCGCCCGTAGTTCGCTTCGCTCTCTGGGCGATTTAGTCGAACTCACTTCGTGAGTTCTCATTAGCGTATTTCAAATATAAAAAGAAAACCACCCTAGCGGGTGGTTTTTCTTTTTATCGGAATAGCGAGATAAGACAAAACCCTCACTTCGTTTCGCATTTTGCCCTTCGGGTTACGCCTTGCGGCGTAATCTCTAAATCGCCTGTAGTTCGCTTCGCTCTCGGGGCGATTTAGTCGAACTCACTTCGTGAGTTCTCATTAGCGTATTTCAGATATAAAAAGAAAACCACCCTAGCGGGTGGTTTTTCTTTTTATCGGAATAGCGAGATTCGAACTCACGACCTCTTGCTCCCGAAGCAAGCGCTCTACCAGGCTGAGCTATATTCCGTTTTGTTTTTGTCTTGGCGATTCGTCGTTGACGCGCACAATTATAGTTAATTTCGATTGAGTTTTAAAGGGGTGAGTGCGAAAAAAGTGAAATTTTTTTGATTATTTCTTCTTTTTTGCAGGTTGTGGGTGGGGCTTGCCGATTTTCATAATGCTGGAGCCCGCGTTGTCGGGTTCAACTTTGTAAAATACAACGCGATTTTTCCATTCAGAGCGCACTTTACGGTCTATGATGCGCTTGACGTTGCCGTATTCCGGATTGCCGCCCCCGTGAATCACGCGCAGAACGCTCAGGCCTGCGATGAGGAGGTCGTCGATGCGACGTTCAACGGCTTCGGCTGCTTCTTCGGAGGTAAGTCCATGAAGGTCAATTTCGTCTTCGGGGTTCGGGAGTTCCCAAGCTGCAGGATTGCGGCGCATTTTCTTGCCGCGTGTGGCTCGCTGCGGTCTAGATTCGGCTTCTGTTTCGGCCTGAATTTCGGCAAGTTCGTCCTTGTCTTGCATGGGGTGGTTCTTGATCCACTCTAATTGGAATTCTTCTTCGGCGTTTAAAGGCATTGTAAATCTCTTTTTGTGCTAAATATAAAAAAGCTTCATGCAAACTGTGTAAGGCGATCCCGTCCCCATTCGCGGATCATGACTACTAAGCAGCAAAGCTGCAAGTAGTCAAAGAGAACGGAGTCCGGGATGACAGATCGGGGTGACATTGCGTTTGGCATTGTTTTTAGAGTGTTGCTGTGAAATTCCCGTGGTAATTCCAGCTCCATTGTTCGGGGTGCTCGGCAATCCATGTTTCGACTTCGCGTGCGATTCCCGTGACGAGCGCGCTTTCTGATGGCGCGGCATTTTCTGCAATCCCGATGTTTTCATCATACTTTGGCGGGTAGTAGCTTTCAAAGCGGATTACGATGCGCTTCTTTTCGCTCCATGTGCGGAATGTGACGATTCCTGCTCCCATTTCGTTTATTTTTTGCGGGAGGCGCAAATAGAGCGTGCTGGGGCGGCCGAATAACGAGACCGTGTTCCCTTTGGTGTGCTTGCCTTGGTCGATGACCATCGCGAGAATTCCTTTTGTGTGGAATAGCTCGCGGATAAGGCGTCCTGTTTCGTCGGGATGGTATTCGGTCAAGTGCGGATCGCTGCGGAGTTCTTTGAGGACTTCGCGAAATGCTGGGTCGCCGACGGAATCTGTGATGAGGTGAACGTGTTTGCTGTAGCGGCAAAGTGCGCGGTGCATCAGTTCGAATGCACCTTGGTGGATGCTGATACCTGCGATGGGGGCGTTTTGTTTGGCGCAATCTGCGATGGCGTTGCGGATGATATGCTCGTTCTCGTACACGATTCGGTTTTCAATGCTTTTGAAACGTGCGAGTCCGCGGTAGGATTCTAGTGCATTCCAGAAGATGCCTCGGAATGTGTCGCGTGCATTTATCTTTGCAATCGCATTGGGGGGCGGGCTTTTTTTATTGTGCGGCATCTTGTTTGTGTTGTTGCTTTCTCTTGCCTCGTATTCCTTTGCGGCTGCCAAGTGCTTTTCAACGCGCCCGTAGGCGCGCTTCTTGTGCAATGCTTTGTAGACGGGGAATGTAATCGCAAAAAGTGCCGAATAGAATATGTTCGGCAACCATAATAAGTCGTATAGAAAAGTTTTATATAAAGTTTTTCTCACTAATGTCATGCCCGATTTAGTCGGGCATCTCCTTTGCAGAAATGGAGATTCCCGCTTTCGCGGGAATGACAGGCTGACGCCTGGTTATTCTTCTTCAAATTCCAGGATGTTTCTGCCGAGTTCGCGGTCAAAGACGCTCTGCTTGAGGCCTTCGCCTGCGTAGCTAATGGTCGGCGAAATCTCGTACAACTTCTTTTCGTCGATTTTCACATGTGCCTTGCGGAGCCAATCACGGTGGAGCTTGCCAATCATGATGCGGGCTGTCTTCGGAGAATCGTTTCCTTCGGCATTCTTGACGGGGCTGAATTCTTCTTCGCGCACAACGCCGAACGGGAGCATAGAACCGAGCTGCGGGAATGCATCAAAGAGGAATTGTTCGAACTTGAAGCACTTTTCGATGCCACAAACGGTTTTGCGGGCGGTGTGCCACGGGAGTTTACTCGTCTGCAACTTGCGAAGTCCGCTGATTTTAAACAAGTGAATAGCGATGTTGCCGCCATCGAACGTGAGACTGCCATCTGTATTCGTCATGTCGCGGTAGTTTTCTGGAAGGTCGCTGTATTCGACAACGCCCGGCTTCTTGTTCTGGAATGCAAAAATGCCGACTTTTTCGTTCGGGCCAGCTTTGTGCACAACCTTCGAGGCGCTGAGAATGGTGCCTTTTTCGGCGAGTGCGCCAATGAATGCCGGGTCGCAAATGCGGCAGAGGGCGTTATCGACGCTGTAGAGGAATACGTATTGCACGCCACGTTCCACAAGCCAAGCGAGAGTCCCGCTCTGGGCAAGTGCGCGGAAACAACCGCCGTTTCCATCAGGCACGAGTGCCAAATGGTCTTCCCCGTCGCGGACAGCCTTGCCGTCAGCGGTGAGGGCACAAATCGTTCCTTGCTGGAAGAATCGGATGTCTTCGCGGTTCAGGCCAAAGAAATTGTTTTCGCTGAAAAAGTTGACGGTCGCTTCGTGGTTGAGCGGGCTCGTCATGATGCACCACGGAATGGCGTGGCCAACACGGGCACCCAAGTTGCGCAAACGTTCGGCCTGCAACTGGAACAAACTCTTGTGGCTCGGAAGGCCAATGTCGAACATGCCCTTCGGACCATCGAAACCGAGGCGGGAGCCTTGTCCGCCGGCAACGAGGAATGCTGCTACTTTGCCCTTGCTCAAAAGAATTTCGCCGGTCTCTTTCCAGAAATCGTAACGGAGATCGTCTGTTGCGAGTTTCCACGGCATTGGAGTGAGGTCTGCAGAAACGTTGTCACTCAAATTTGCGGTTGATTTTTCGGCATGCAAGGCTTTCAATTCTTGCCAATCCTGGCTTATAATATCGCGTTCGAGATTGGCACGGGCTTCACCCGTCAATGTTTCAAGATGGGCCGCTAATTCTTGCTGACCCGCTGCATTCAAAGTTTCGATGATATTCATGCGGTGAAATATAGAATGTTGCTTGGACTTATTATGATGGCTTGTCGTTTTTTGAATCCGCATACAGATACTTTTTATGCTAAATTTTATATGTAAAAAAGGAGAATTCCGTGAAAAAAATAATTGGTCTTTGTGCATCGCTTGTTTCTTTCATGAACTTGACCGCCTGTGATAATGTGTTATTGGATCCTCGTGACAATCATGTGTACCGGACGGTAACCATTGGGAACCAAACTTGGATGGCTCAGAACCTGAATTACAGGTTTGTGACGCCTGAGGGAGATTCTGCTAGCTATTGCTACCATGGCATTCCTGACAGCTGCACCAAGTATGGACGTTTTTATACGCGAGACGCTGCCATGGACTTAATGGGGCTGCTTCCTGGTAATACGCCCTTCAAATGCAATGGTTCTGGTGCTTGTGGCGTGTCGGGAAGAGTTCGTGGTGTATGTCCGGAAGGCTGGCATTTACCTAGCAAGGCAGAGTGGGATACTCTGATAGCCAATGTGGGTGGACCGGAAATGGCCGCGAAAAAGCTTCGGTCTACAAGTGGATGGAATGACAATAGTAAAGAGGCTTGTGGCAACGGCACGGACGATTATTTGTTTACTGTTGTGCCTGCCGGCCTTGGGTTTATTAATCATTGGGATGATGTTTATGATGGAACGGTAAGATCCCAATATTCCACGGCTCAAGGGATGTATGCCTTCTTCTGGAGTTCAACGGATAACGATGAGGAATACAAAACGTATTTTTGGGGAGCGAGCGCGTGCGAAAAAGATAATCTTACGTCTCCGGAGTCCATTGGCGGAATGCAACAGAGTGCCTTCCGTTTCTCATTGGCATTCTCGGTCCGCTGCATAAAGGATTATTAAGACCCGAATTGTTTTCAACGCAAAAAAAATGGCCCCGACGAGTGCGGGGCTTTCTTTGTAACTATTGATTGATAACGAGTAACTGCAGCTCTGCCGCAAATTACCTTATTCCGAAGAATACGACCATGCTGAAGATGAGCGCGAAAATGCTCACCAAGTGCATGCGCCACACAATCTTGGAATTCATGAGCGGCTTACTCGGGAAGCGTCCGTCCCATTTCTTTTGGTAGTGGTGGTGGAGCGGTGCGCAAAGGAATATGCGCTTACCAGTGCCCGTTGCTTTCTTGGTAATCTTGAACCAGGTAATCTGCATCAACACGGAGCAAGCTTCGGCGATGATGATAATGCAAACGATGGGGAGGAAAAGCCCTGCTTGCACGAGAATGAACATGATGCCGATGGCGGCTCCGAAACCCACGGAACCGGCGTCACCCATGTAGATTTCTGCCGGAGGGCTGTTGAACCACAGATAAGCTAGCAATGCGCCTGCAATGGAGGTCGCCAGCGGGAAGAGTTCGTCGCAACCGGGGAGATACGGGACGCTCAGGTACTGACTGAAGATAAAGTTCCCGCTCACGTAGGCCACAAGTCCGACGAATACCATGCTTGTGAGAATGGGGACGGAAACGAGGCTGTCGAGGCCGTCCGTGAAGTTCGTTCCGTTGGCGGATGCCGCGATGACGAACGTCATGAAGGCAACGAAAATCCAGTTGGGAAGGTGAATCTGGAATACATCAATCGGGCAGAACGGAATGGTCAAATCGCCTTTGAGTTCGGGGATGAACTTGTAGCAGAAAACGGCAACGACAAAACTGAACAAAAAGTAAAGGAAGAGTCTGAGCGAACTGGAAATGCCATCGGCCTTGTCCATGTATTCGGCTGCTTTGAGCTTTCCCTGGTTCACGAGGCGCTTGGCACGGACCTTGGCCATGTCGTCAGTAGCGCCCACGGCACTGAACAATGCTAAAATGACAAGCGTTGAAATGGTGTAGCCATTCATCTGGCATACAAGCAGCGATACGATTTCTACAACAATAACGAGAAGGAGACCGCCCATGATGGGAGGGGATTTTGTCTTGCCGTCTTTATCGAAGTCGCTAGTGGCATCGAGTCTTTGCAGAAAGCGGATATACTTGGGCATAAAGAATAGCACCAAGATAATGGAGAGCATGGCGGCGGCACCCGCACGGAACAGACGACCATCGAAAAGGTCAATGTGTGTTGTTTGATAGAGCCAATGACAAAGCATTTTTTTAGAGCTTAGAACCTAGATTTTAGAACTTAGAAGTGTCATCCTGAGTGTCCCTGGCCCTGTAGGGGGACTGGGGATAGTCGAAGGATCTAAAAAATGAGAAAAACATGAATAGGGGCACAAAGCAAGATGGACTGCGTAAAAATAAAATATTGTAGTTATATTGGCTAGGAATTGTAAAAAATTCTACATTTAGTTATATGAGTGAAATGGATATCGAATGTCCGCATTGCGGAACGAAATTTAAGGTCCAGATAGACGGGGACTTCTCGAACATGATGGTGTTCCCGTGCGCTAGGTGCCAAACTCCCTTGATGTGCTATCATGGGGAGGTTTCTGAGCTTGACCGCGAAGAGTTTACGAAGTTGCGCCAAAGACTTTCGAAGGTCTTGGATGTCGTAATGCGTCAGGACGGTACTGTGGGCGAGGTGGCAAATACACTCAAGAAACTCGTGGAAGTTTCGAATAATCGTGCTGCGGATCGTGAACATCCGGCGATTACGGATGATGAGCTTGACGCCCTGCAAAAAGACCTTGCGGACCTTGATGTGGATGCTTTCTTGAGTAAACTGTAAAACATGCTTGAATTTTTCATCGCTGCGCTTGTTATCGGTATCGCTCCGGGACCAGATAATTTATTTGTACTAGCGCAAAGCGCTACTTATGGAGCGCGTCTCGGTATATGTATTATTCTTGGACTTTGCACGGGAATTGCAATACATACTTGCCTTTTAGTGGCTGGCGTATCGGCTCTTATTGCAGCGAGCCCAACGGCGTTTTTTGTAATCCAGTGCCTTGGGGCTGCTTATTTGCTCTATCTCGCGTACAAGAGTTTTGGTGTGAGAGTCGGTGTTGTTCAGATGAGTGGAGATTCCCGGTCGGAGCCGGGAATGACAAATGCAGATTCGAAGGATGCGGTAAAGTCTAGCAATGGCGGCGTTCCTTCTGCACGTAGCCTTTACTTGCGCGGTGTGATAATGAATCTCACGAACCCGAAGGTGATTCTTTTTGTACTTTCGCTGATTCCGCCGGCAGTACGCTTGGAACGCCCGATCCACCCGAGCTTGCAAATGGCAATCTTTGGTGCGGAATTTATCGTAGCGACGATGATTGTGTTCGGAAGTATCGCTCTTTTGGCCGGTTCGGTCAAAAAGTATCTTTTGACATCGCCAAAGGCGAACCGCAATCTGAACTGGTTCAGCGGTTGCGTGTTTGTTTTCTTGGCTATCGCACTTTTTGCGCTATAAAAAAACGCGCGAAATGAAATTCGCGCGCTTTTCAAAGATTTTATTGCTTACTTTTCTGTAACGTTGTTTTGAAGCTGTTCCTGAATGAGCTTCAAGAGTTTTGTAATCGTCTCTTCGGGGCTTTCTTTGGAATTTCCGCCTGCGGCGCGAACGTGACCGCCTCCGCCAAAGGCTCCTGCAACTTTGTTGACATCGACAACATAATTGCTTCGTAGGCTAATCTTGTATTCGCCGTTGACGGGGTATATGAATATGGCTACTTCAGTACCGCTGACTTCGCGAAGTGTGTCGATCACGTTACTCAGTTCGACCGGCGTCACGGAATAGCGGACCATGTCTTCGGGGGTAAGGTAACTGTAAACGACTTTCCCATCGAGAGCCAGCTTGCAGTTCATCATTACGTATCCGGTGACAACGGTTTGGATGTACGTTCTTGTGTAGTACGTTTCGTTGATGATACGTGTGAAGTCGATTCCTTTTTCGAGCAAGTTGGCGATAGCTTCCATCGTTTTTTGCCCGGTACTGCTGAACTTGAACGCTCCCGTATCGTGCACAATGCCCAAATAGAGACATTCGGCTGTATCTTTAGAAATTTTGTCCGGATTCAGCAAAAAGTACAGGACTTCGCATGCTGAACTGGCCTTGGCATCGACGACGTTTACAGTACAGAGATTCAGCGGATTGCTGATGTGGTGGTCGATGTTGCAGGTCTTGCGGGCTGCCTTGATGCAAGGTTCGCCGTTGGCGCCGACACGTTCAAACGAAGGCGTGTCTATGAGAAAAACCAGGTCGTATGTTCCGAACTCATCGCTATAGTCTTCGTTTGTATTATTGGCGTTGGGGAGAAGCTTGTAATTTTCTGGGAAGCGTTCCAAGAAAATATGGACTTTGATGGATGGGTAATTGTCCTTGATGTAGTTGAAAAGGCCGAGCGTGGAACCCACGCAGTCTCCGTCGGGGCGGACATGTCCAAAAATGGCAACGCTTTTTGCTTCTATGAGTAATTCATCAATTTGCATAAGGTTTCCTTCTTTTAAGAAAAATGTAAATAAAAATTTTTGGTGAAATTGGTGGACTTTCTATATTTGGCTCGATGAAACTTCTTTTTACTGATTTGGACGGAACGCTTCTTGATGATGCTAAGAACATCAGCGAAGCGGACATGGCTGCAATACACGCGATGATAGACGCGGGGCATAAGTTCGTGATGACGACTGGCCGCCCGCTTACAAGCGTGAAGCGAATTGCAAAAAAGTACGGCTTTTTGCAGCCGGGATATTTTTTGGTGAGCTTCAATGGCGGTTTGATTTACGATTGCGGAACCGGCGAATCAATTTTGACACGGCGTATTTCTGTCGATCAGGTGAAGTTCATCATGGACGAGGCGCACAAGCGCGGAATGCATGCGCACACGTATGCGGGCGATTTGGTTGTGAGCGAATACGAAACGGAACAACTCAAAACGTATTGCCGCTTGATGCAAATGGATTATGTTGTTGTTGACGATATCCGTACATATTACAATGGACTGGTCAATGCGAACGGCCCGATAAATGTTGTGATCAAGCCACCGATCAAGGTGAACGTCATTACGCCGTTTGAACATTCGAGTCTCGTGGATTTCCGTGCCGACATGCGGACTGTGACCGCAGGTAAGCTGTTTGATGTGTTCAGCAAGCCTGAAATGCTGGAATTCTCGCACATGCTTTCGAACAAAGGTGCTGCAGTGCGCTACATGGCGGATTTTTATCATGAGCCGATTGAAAATACGATAGCTGTGGGCGATGAAGAAAACGATTGTCCGATGATCGAAGCGGCTGGTGTTGGGGTGGCTATGGCGAATGCGTCACAGGCGGCAAAGGCTGTCGCCAATTACGTGACCGAGCACGACAACAATCATTCAGGAATTACCGAAGTTATCGAGAAATTTGTTTTGTAGTCGTTAGTCAATGGTCGTTGGTCGCTAGTTGGAAAGGTCGCGACGAAGTCACCAGATTTAAACTAATAATTATTGACTAATAACTAGTAACTAGCTATTTCGCTTTTACATTTCTTTCTTAAGTCTCGCGATAATCTCATCCACGTCTGTGAAGGCGCACATGGGAAGGCTCACGACTTTTTTGCTTGCTTCGACAGCGTTTGTATTGACTTTATCTTGAACAAGTTCTTTAAAGCAAGGCTGTTCGTGCAATGGAGCGGGGTAGTGGATGCAGTGCGGAATACCTGCATTGTCGAGTTGCTTGATAAATGATTCGCTGTTGTCTGCCAGCACGGTGTATTGCGCGTAGGTGCTCGTGTTGCCACTTGCGATTTTTTGTGGTACAATTTTTGCACCGTTGTCGTTAGCATCGTTGGCTCCTTTAGCTGCGTTGTTACGCTCTGCGAAAAACACGTCATATTTGCGGGCGTTTTCGCGGCGCGTGTTCAGCTCATCCTTGAAATGACGGAGTTTGACTCGCAGGACTGCTGCTTGGATAGCATCAAGTCGGCTGTTCAAACCGCAGATTTCGTGGACATAACGTGTATTGCTGCCGTGATTTGCAATGAGGCGGATTTTTTTTGCGAGTTCATCGTTTTGCGTGAAAAGTGCTCCGCCGTCACCGTAGCAGCCGAGCGGCTTTGCCGGGTAAAAACTCGTGATGGAAATGTCCCCGAATGTGCAGGCGTGAGCTCCATTTTGTGTGGCGCCGAACGCCTGTGCTGAGTCTTCGATAAGCCAAAGTCCGTGCCTGTGGGCTGTTTCCTTGATAATCTTATAATCTGGGCACTGGCCAAATAAGTTGACTGCGATAATCCCGCGCGTTTTTTCTCCGACTAATGCTTCAATTTCCTCGGGCGAAATCTGCAGTGTTTCGGAATCGATGTCTGCAAATTTCGGAATGCCGCCAAGCCTCATGACGCATTCGGCGGGTGCAATGAAGGTGAAATCTGGGACGATGACTTCGTCTCCCGGTTCAATTCCGAGAGCCATAAGAGCGATGGTCAATGCGTCGGTTCCGCTTCCGCAGGTGACAATGTGCTTTGTTCCAGTAAATGCTGCAAGTTCAGCTTCGAGCCCCTGAACGACCGGACCACCGATATAGCATCCGCTGTCCAGGACGTCTTGTTCTGCTTTTAAAAATTCAGATTTGTAGGCTTCGCGTTGCGCACGTACATTGATAAACGGAATCATGGTGTGCAATTTAGCATTTTCCCGCCCCTTGACAACTTCCAAACTTTTACTATCTTTGTGCTAACATTTTTTAAGTAGGTTTTCACCCGGAGATTTTAAGGTGCCTCAACACAAGTCTTGCAAAAAGCGTTTGCTCCAGGCCGAAAAGGCCAACGCAATGAACCGTTCCACTCGTAGCGCTATCCGTGCTAGCCTCAAGGTTATCCGCACTGCTGCTACTAAAGCTGCTGCCCTCGAAGAAATGCCGAAGCTCTTCAGCATGCTCGACAAGGCTGCCGTTTCTCACCGCGCTGGTTTCTGCGCCAACCGTGCTGCCAACTACAAGGCCAAGGTTGCTAAGGTCATCAACGGCCTCGCTTAATTAGAGTCTTTTTACAGATTTTAAGCAAAATGAACCGATGTACAAAAGTATGTCGGTCTGTTTTGTTATTTAAAAATTGTGACGAAAATGTCGCGAAACATGGCGAGGGTAAAATTTTTTCGATTTTTAGACGAAAAATTGTGATTTTGGTTAAAAAAAGCCAAAAAATGAAAATTTTATTTTGATTACGAAACTTTTTTACTAGATTAAGTACTGGGTTTCAAGGAATTATAATGTCGTCTATTAATTTTGCTACAAGAGAAATTAGTTGTAAGGTCGTTTACTATGGTCCTGGTCTGAGTGGTAAAACCACGAATCTTCAGGTGATTCATCAGAAAATGCCTCAAGACAAGCGTACTGACATGGTCTCGCTTGCGACTGAAGGTGATCGTACCTTGTTCTTTGACTTTTTGCCTCTGAATTTGGGCGATATTAAAGGGTTTAAGACTCGCTTCCAACTTTATACCGTTCCTGGTCAGGTCTATTATAATAGCACTCGTAAGCTTGTGCTTCGCGGTGTTGATGGAATCGTCTTTGTTGCTGATTCCCAGCGTTCTCGTCAGGCCGAAAACTTGGAAAGCCTCCAGAACTTGCGCCAGAATTTGCAGGACTACGGCATGAACTTGGATGATATCCCGTTTGTTTTACAGTATAACAAGCGCGATATGGAAAACGTTTTTACTCTGGACGAGATGAACGAACAGCTCAATCCGGATAAAAAAATCCAGTTTTTCCCGGCAACCGCCCATAATGGTAAGGGCGTTGTAACAACGTTAAAGACAATCGCCATGTTGGTGATTGAAAAGTTTAATGTGAAGCAGGGGTTTTTGCGTAAGGCCGCAGGCAATGCAAACAACGCCGCAGGTCAGACTGCGACCGAAGCTCCGGCCGAAAATGCCGATGCTGGTAAATCGCAGAATGAAGCTGCCCCTGCAGCTCCGCAACAGCCGACATCCCCGTTCCGCATGCCCTCGTTTGCCGCAAAGCCGCAGGCGAATGCAGCGAACTCCGGCGGTGCTGGTTCAGGATTATTCCAGAAGGGTGCGATGTCTTCGCCGTTTGCTCGTCCACGTGTAGCGACTGCAGTTCCTAGAATGCCAACGTTTGGTCGTCCTGTAGAAAAACAGGCTCAGTCGGATGATGATGATGAAATTGTCTTGCGTCCATACAAGCCGAAAGACAAGTAAGTTTTATTGTTTGTGGTTTAAATTATGAGCGATTATACAATTTATTCTGATGATGCTAACAAAGTGCGTCGCTTGATGACTGCCTATCAAGCAAGTGTCAAGTGCGAATATGTTGTTCTTTGCCATCGCGATGGAAATATCATTGCAGAGGTAGGGTCTTTAGGTTCTGATTTAGATGCAACGCCTCTTGCCGTTTTGAGTATTGCTGCATTTGACTCTTCACGTCAGATTGGAGTTATGCTGGGTGGTGAAAAATTCCAGTCCGTTTCTTTTGCGGGCGAGAATCGTTCCGTTTATATTTCCCCAGTGGACCAATCGCTTTTGCTCGTCCAGGTATTCAAGGGCGGCAAGCTCCCGAATCGTATCGATGACTTTAACCGCTTGCTAGTGGAAAAGTTGGAGGACGCCGTTCCTGCGTTTACGCAGAATACGAGCAGTCTTGTCCGCTAGGAGGTGCTTGTGGCAGGCCGGTTTCCGCCACTGAGAAATATAAGAAAGACTACTGTTATTGCAATAGCCTTTTTTTTAGGTTTCTTTATTCACCGAGTTGTCACGATTTTTATTGATGACGAAGTCAGTTTTACAGACAATTCCGATATTGAACTTTCTCCGGCGAATAGCGTTGTTTGCCGCCATATCGTGAACGGTGAACCTTTCGGTGCCGATAGCGTTTTTGAAGAAAATACAAGACTTTACGTTTTTTCGTCTATAACAAATTCTGCACGTTATCAGGAAGATACTCTGTTCCACATTTGGTTCTTGGGAATAGATACGATTTTTGTAGAACCATGTAACCTTACGGGTGATGTCTGCAGTTCGATGCTTGCTTCTGATTTAGTTGAGCTTGGCGAATGGAGTGTCGATTTGGTGGCGGGCCGCAAGTTGCTTGCTAGCCGGCAGTTCCGCGTGGTGACTCCTTCCCGGTAGTTTTGTATGCGGTCTATTCCTTTAGGCCTGCTATTTGTCAGTCTAGCCTTTGCGTTGGATGTGGATTCGCTCCCGGTTTGGGACCCTTCTATTCTTGAAAAAAATGCTTTAGAAAATGCGTCGGAAACGGCAGATTTTGTCGCAACAACGGATGCGTCTGATTCATCTCATGCCGAAATCGAAACTCACGGTTATAAAACGATGCAAGTGACTGTGGGCGATGGCGGAACCCAAGTCGACCAAGAATTGCGTCTTTCGATACAAGGGCGCCTTTCGGACAGCGTTTACATTGATGCTCTTTTGTCGGATGTAGACCGCAAGGCGGGTGACCAGACGACGGCAACACTACAGGAAGTAGACCAGATTTATTTCAGGGTTGAATCTCCGTTTGCTGTGCTTCATTTGGGCGATTTTACGTGGAATGATAATTCCATGGGGCTTTCTTCATTTAGCCGTTCTTCGCTTGGTGCTATGGCGACATTGCGTTACCGTGGTTCCAAGGTTAGCGGCGAGGCCAGTGGTGCTTGGGGTACGGACGAGGTGACGCGTTATTCGCGTTCGTTTAGCGGTGTTCAAGGGCAACGTGAGGGGTATTATTTGGATGAATCGGCTGGGTTCATTTCGGTGGTGCCAAATTCCGAAAAAGTTTGGCTGAACGGTGTAGAACTTGTCCGTAACCGCGATTACGAAGTGAATTATGCTGGCGGTCTTTTGAATTTTAAGAATGGAATTATTCCTGGAAGCGATGATGTTATTTCGGTGGAATACGACGCTTATTTGAACGATGATATTTATACGATGTATGCTGTTCGTGGTAGTCTGCGAATGGAAAATTTGTTCTTTGATGTGTCCGGATTCCATTTGGAAAATGACGTGGAACGCATGCGAAAAAGCACGCTTGACAGTGCTGATTACGAGCTTTTGAAAAATGACCGTGGCGAAAATTTAGGGGCAGGTTCGTCGCTCCAAGAATTGCACCGCCCGAAAATGTCGGAACGCTTGGGCGCAAGGCTTCGCCTGCAGGCGGAGCACCGCTTTTATGCAGATGTTGAACTTGGGCTTAACCGCATGGATTCCAATACGGTTTCTGATGATGTGGGCGGGCCGAGCGGTCGTGCTTTTAGGTGGTTCGTGACATCGGACTCGACACAGAATTTGCAGGCGTTCCCGGTTGCTCTTTCGGTTTATGGAAACTTTGTTCAGGAGGGCTTTGCTATTTCTGAATTTAGCGGGAGCGATAGAGATTGGGATGCGTATGCGCTTAGAAACGAGTGGGACTTGGATAGTGCGCTTTTGAAAGGCGACTTGCGCCATGATGAACTTGCGCTTCGATTCCGCTTGGGCAAGGATTGGTTCGGAACGGCAAAGTGGGGGTACCGTCGTGGCGATGATGAAAAGTGGAATTCTTCGCGGTCGCAATTGTCGCTTGTTCATCGTAATTTAGATGCCATGAGCGAGTTTACGGCATCGTATGTTTCTTGCGTGCAAAACGTGGAGCAGAAACGGTATCAGGGAACGTTCTCGTCGGAGTTTTTGCGCGGATTCTTTAGACCTTTTGGCAATGGCGATGTGCGCTATTCCGTGGTGGATTCGCTTGGAAACAAATCAGAACGCGGTTATGCAAAAACAGCCGTTGGTGCATCGTTGAATGAGGACTTGTGGAATGTGAAGGAATCGGTCGGGACGCTTACGGTGCGCAAACATGATATGAAAAAAGGCGAGGGGTGGCGCGATTCCGTGAATTCTGTAACTTGGACGCAATCGGCAGAAGCGAATTTCCGCAAATTCAATTTGTCGCATTTGTTGCAGTATTCACATGCTGTATCGGATTCCTTGGGCGCTTCGGATTCATGGGTGGGTGATTTGAATACAAATTTTGGCGATGATGACATGGGGCTGCAAGGTTCTGTCGCTTACCGATTTGGAATGACGTCAGAACAAACTTACACGGCAATTTATAAGGCTGTGGCGAAGGGAACGGGTGATGTTCGCTATGATAGCCTTACGGGAGCTTTTATTGAAGGTGTAGACAATGGTGACTTTGTCTATGAAGGGATGGGCCGCAATGATTCGGTCGGTGCCGTTCTTTCGTCGAATGCAACTTTTGAAGCGAATCTATCTTGGAATCCGGGAGTGTCGCTCGGAATTAATCAGGGACTTTTGCGCGACATAACGCTTAGCGCATCGTACCATTCTGAAGCTGAAGATACGACGGGTAAGAAGATTTATTTCCCTCCGGTTGTGCCAGCGGGGTTAAAATCGGTGACTGCGGGAACGGTCTCATGGGAAGCGACTCTTGCTTGGGACCATCCGTCAGGAGTGATGGCGCAGTATAATCCAAGTGCTTTATACGAAAAGAAAATGTCTTCGATCGGATATTATCAGGATATTTTCGATCATAAGATTTCGGCGGGTTTGAAAATAAACGAAGATCATTACATTGGTATAGATAATGTTTTTGAATCGGTCAATTTGACCGCTCTTCAAAAATTGAATTGGAATATTTGGGATATTTCAGGAAAATACACGTGGAAATTGCCTGCTGGATTCCGTTTAGAACCGCGTATCCGTTATCGTGAAGGCTCTGGTGAAGATGATTTGAAATCTTCATTTGGTGCATATCTTTGGGAAGAAGAAATCCGCGTGGGTTATGAAAAAGAAGGAATTGTCGATGGCCATGTTTCTTTTGCGTCCATACAAATGAATGAACGCGATGGCGATATTCCTTACCAGATGATGTCCGGTTTTAGCGATGGTGTTACTTACAGGCTCGAAACCATGGTTTCGGTCGAGGTGAATAATTTCTTGTCTCTTTCCCTCCGTTATATTTTGCGTTTTGGCGATGCCGAAGAAAATGTGTTCCAAAAATTGTCGAGCGAGGCTAAGGCGTATTTCTAGTATGTTACAGTGGATTCGAAATACTTTGCTTTGCTCCTTTATTTGGATGCTTGTTATGACGCTCGGCATTGGTGAGAGCTTTGCTTCGACATGCCGTATTGAGCGTATTGAGTGGGATGGAAAACACAGCGATTTTGATGAACTGTCGATGGAAACTGCTGTCGGTATGCCTTGCGATTCTTGGCGGGAAACTCGACAAAAGTTGTTGCGCTACTATGAGGACCATGGGTTTCTTGGTGCAAAGCTAGATGTGAATGTCGATAGCGCGGGCGTGATGCATTGCAAGTTTGATCGAGGTAGTGCTTGGGTGTGGGCCGGACCTGAAAATTTGGATTCTGGCGCTACAGATGTTGATGTTTTTAGATTGTTGACCGGGCTTGAAGTAGGTGGTTCTGTTTCGCTGACGGATTTGGAACGCTCTGAAAATAGGCTTTCCCGGTTGGGCTATTACGAACAGACTGCAAATGTTCGCTTGTTCCGTGATCCTGTGCGCCATCGTGTGATTCCGGCGTATTCCATGCGTGCGCTTCCGATTTCTGCGGCAGAAGGTTACCTCACATACTCAAGCGATGAGAACGTTTGGGAAGGCAAGGTGAATCTCGCTTTGTTCAATATCTTGGGTACAGGGCGTGATTTGCAAATGGAAGGTTATTCGCAAAAAGAGTCCCGCCGTATAGATGGCTCGTATCGAGAACGCTTTATCTTCGGGTCGGCGTGGGATGTCGTTGTTCGCGGATTTTTTGAGGACGATTCGCTGTCGCGCAATTCACGGCTAGAGGTTGGCGTATCGCGGAACATTGGCTTTAGCATTGATGTTGCTGCGTTTGTGGGCATAGGCAATGATGAAAAGAGCTCGACTTTTGAACTTTCATATGTTTCGTTTGACCGCCTCATGCTGCCCCGTCGCGGAACTTCTTTTGATGTGTCGTTGGCGTGGATGATGGATCGCCCGGACTCGCTTGATAGCTATTTGCGGTTGGAATCTTCGTTCACGCATTATGTGCCCTTGTACAAGAATTTCATTATGCGGTATTCTGCCGCGGCTGGAACGTTGCTTCCATCGGGAGGTTCTTTTGCCCGTGAAGACTTGTTTGCTTTGGGGGGAATCAACTCATTCAAGGGAATGATGTATGGCTTTGTGCGGACTCGCGCGTATGGATTTTCTCAGGCTGCTTTGCTTTGGCAGGACGGCTATGATTTGTCGATTGAGCTCTTTTATCAGCCGGGGCTATATAGGCGGATGAAGCCTTTCCATGGGTGGGCGGGCGAGCATGACTACGGCGTTGGGTTTACGCAGTACCGCAAATCGTGGAGCTTTAGCATTTATTATGCACTCCGCAATGGGTGCGATTATTTGGACGGTGTGCTAGGGTTCGGTGTAAAAACGCTTTTTTAGAAAAAAGCTTTTGAAAAAAGCAAAAAAAGTACGTCATGCGGGCGGGGCCCCAGCTCGGAGTTGCGAAGGCCGCACGGGCCCCTCCCTGCACCCTCCCCATCCTTGGCCGACGCTATGTTCTCACTCTGTTAATCATTCGGTTCTTTTTTATAGAACATCTCACTAACAGCAATAATAATTGCATCCAATATGTGCGATTACCTAGACGGTGTGCTAGGTTTCGGCGTGAAGACGCTTTTTTAGAGTCTCGGGACGCGGACTTTGTCGCCGGCATTGAGGTGCTCGAGCATGACGCCTGCGTTCACAGATTGGAGTGCCGAGAGCACATAGAAGCGGGGGAGGTTCTGTGTGCCTGCGCCATAAGTTCTACGGAGGAGCTTGAACAAGTCTTCGCCGTCGTTTGCAGTAACGACTTTATACAGGCTCTTGTTGGACGGGTCGGACTGGAGTGCCGAGAGCGCGTTCGAGAACTTGGCGACGAAATTTTCGGCGTTGTTGCTTGGCTTGGAGGCCTCTGCGGCTTGCTTGACCTGTTTTGGTGGCTTGCTCAGCCCAGACTTTTTAGATGAGCTCTTTCCGGTGACGGACGGCGGGAGCTTGAAAGTCGGCGCCTTGAACGCGTTCATCTTGAGGCTTACGTCGGCGGAATCTTTCCCCTTTTTGACCGGTTCGAGTCGTAAAATGGAGTCTAGCGAGGCAATATAGTTGCTATCCGGCCATTCTTCGAGGACCATTTTCTTGTTCATTTCGATGATTTTAATGGTCGGATGGTCGTTTTCGCATGCGAGTAAAAGCAATAAACTGAGCAACAATAAAGATTTCATGCTATAAAAATACTAAAAATGAGGCTTCCGCTTGCCAAAATCGCGAAATTCAACTAAATTTTAGCTCTCAACAATTACTTCACAGGAAGTTTTATAATGAAAGAAGGTATCCACCCTAATTATCAACCGGTCGTGTTCGTCGATGCGAATACGGGTAAAGAATACATCACCCGCTCCACGAAGTCTTCTGCCGAAAAGAAGACTATCGATGGTGTTGAATATAGCGTAATTTCCTTGGAAATTACGGCTGATACCCATCCGTTCTGGACGGGCAAGCAGCATCGCGTGGATACGGCTGGCCGTATCGACAGCTTCAACAAGCGCTATGGCGGCGGTGCTAACATCACCTCTGCAAAGCGTAAGACTCGCAAGGCTGTTCCGGTCAAGACTGAAGAAGAAGCTTAATCTTCTTAAAGTTTGGGGCCTCCCTAATTTAGGGAGGCTTTTGTCTTATTAACCCTAGAGGACGCAAAATGAAAAATAAACTTAGCATTTGTGCCGCAGCCCTTATTGCTCTCGCTATGACGGCTTGCGATAACGGTAAGACTGGTACTATCGAAGGTGAAGTCCGTGATGCTTTCACCAACAAACCGTTGGAAATGCCGACTGTTGGTATGGACTCCACGATTTACACCACTCTTTCCAAGAAGTATGAATTCAACCAGGAACTCCGCAAGGGCAAGTTCAAGTTTGTCAAGGTCCCGGTTGGCGCCTATAGAGTTTATGCAGGTCGTTCTAAGTATGTGAAGACCCGTATGAAGATTGAAACGACGGAACAGAATCCGAACGCTTCTCTCATTCTTTATATCTACAGCGCACAGGTTGATCCGGGTCTGTACCAGGGTACTCCGGAAGGCCCGCTCAAGATTGATAACAAGTGGGTTGTTTACTCCACGAACTGCGATGAATCTATCGCTGGTTACCGCTTGACTATGCCGCAGCAGCAGGCTGGTGATGCAAAAGCAAGCCTTGCTGAAAAGATTGGTGTCAAGAAGAAAGGCAAGAAGGGCAAGAAGGCTAAGAAGGCCGCCGCTCCGGCTGCTGTTACTTCTGCCGTAACGAACCTCCCGGATCCGCGAGTCATCGAAGGCAAACTCGAAGTGTTCTACCACAACTCTTCTTCTGTGTCTACCGCAATCACGGCTAAGACCTATCCGGCTGTCGTCGCTCCGATCGCTTCTCACAAGGACTGCAAGGGCTTTGGCGCAGGCGAAACGAAGGGCGTGTTCCCGGTCAAGGATAAGGCAACCGATCTCAAGGTCGAATACGTTGCTGAAAACCTCTTCAAGATCACTGGCAACCTCCCGAAGGGCAAGCAGATTATTCAGCTTTCCCAGGACGGAAAGACTCTCCAGACCTACTATTTCGAAGCTAAGTAATTCGGAATACGTTTGAAATTAAAGACGCTCGGTTCATTGGAACCGGGCGTTTTTTAGTTTTTCTTATAATGTTTTTTGCGTCGGAACAAGTCCGGGAGCATTTATGTCATCACGCACCAGCGGCTTCAAGTCTCGCTACATGACAGTAAGCCAACTCTTTCGTTTTTTCGTCACGGAGATGCAGGCTGGAACCTTCGCAGTAGCGCCAGTATTTGCAGGTCTTGCAATCGCCAATTTTAGCCCAACTGCGGTCGCGCATCACTTGGTAGCGGTTCTGCCATACGTCCCAAATATCATCCTTGTAGATGTTGCCTTGGATGTAGTCGCCGCGCAAGCTCGGGCAAGCCGAGATACTTCCGTCGCAGAGCACGGAAGAGACGTTTACGCCGGCGCGGCAGAAGAACGGGTAGTTGCGGGCGTCTTTCTCGTAACTGCCGAGGAAGCCTTCGCAGCCGTAGTTCACGCTGATGACGTTCAGTTTTTTCACTTCGCGGATAAAGTCGAACACCTGGCGGAATTCCTGATTCGTGAGCTGGAACAGTGGATTGTCCTTGGCGCGGCCTTTCGGGAACACCGTTGCCACGCGCCAGCGCTTCACACCGATTTTCAAAAGCATGTCCAAGATTTTCGGGAGTTCCTTGAGGTTTTCGCGGTTCACACAGGTCATCACATCGAAGGTGAGGCCTTCGGTGTGGGCGGCCATGTCTATGGCACGCAGCGCTCGCTCAAAGCTATGCGGATCGCCACGGAAATGGTTGTGGCTTGCTTCGAGACCGTCAAGGCTGATGGTGAGCGAGCGGAGACCTGCGTTCAAGAGCTTGGTGTAGCGTTCCGGAGTCATTGCAAGACCGTTCGTGACCATGCCCCAGGGGTAGCCGCGCTTCTTGATTTCTTGACCACATTCTTCGAGGTCCGGACGCATCAAGGGTTCGCCGCCGGTAATCACCACGATAAAGTGTTTCGGATCGATGTGTGGGGCGAGCTTGTCGAGCACAGCCATAAAATCTTCGCGGGGCATGTCGGGGATGGCGTCCTTGACGCAGTCGCTACCGCAGTGCAAACAATGCAAATTGCAGCGGAGCGTACATTCCCAGAAAAAGTACGTGAGCGGGTGAGCCTTGATTTCGTTGTGACGATAAAGGCGATAAGCTTCGAGAGCGAGTTTCTTTTTAAGAGAGAGTTGCATAGGCTTTAGAATTTAGTTTTTTTTATTTATCTGGATCAATATAATACTTGGTAAAAAATTCGGTATCCTGAATCGAAAAATCTTTGTCTTGTTTGTCCTTGCATTTTAGAACATGACCTCCTTCGTCAACCAGACAAGAAACTCCATCATCACAATTGTAGAATATGGAGCATGTAGGTCCTGGTACATATGTACAGTTTTGACCGTTATCGTCCGGGGAAATACCATCTTCACAATAATAGCCGGCGACGCCATATTCGGGGCATTCTCCTGTAAAAGAACATGCGACCTGTTCTTTGCTGGATGTTGAATTATCGTTGCAACCGCCCCAGAAAAAGGCGGTCAGGGCGAGAGCTATTTTTTTCCAGTGTTTGTAGAACATGTTTAAGCTATATGTATTATGTTTTAGGGATTAGGAAAAATTTAATTTAATAATTGCGTTTTCCGTAATATTTTGCCTTAAATTCTTCTTCGGTGTATGTGACTTCATTCCCGTTTCCATCGGTACATCTAACAGTTTTGTTTGTGCTGTCCCAACATTCAGCGCCGTCTTCACAATTGTAGTTGTTAGAACATGTTGAATTTGTTCCATATACGGGACACATGGCTTCAATTTCACAAGCAATTTTTTTAGTGGTGTCAGAATTGCTCAGACATTTTTTGATTTTCTGCTGGATGACTTCTAGCTTTTCGTCGTAAATCTTTTGGCATTCTGCATCTAGAGCGGGCTTATTAGCTTCCCATTCTTCTTTCATTTGCAGATATTCTTGGTATTCTTTTGTCGGGCGTGTTGTGCCATCGCTGCAAACAGAATCTTTGGGAAAATTGACGGGGGCTCCGTACAGGGCAACGAAATCGTTAAGTTGCTGACGTAAATCCGCGAGACACTGAGGCGGCGTTAGCAATTCATTATGGATACTGTCCACTTTATTAAAGCCGGTGCGTTTAGCCCTTTCTTCAGCATTCATTTTGGCAATATCAGCTGAATAAGAGGGGGCATAATAGCTAATAGTTGAATCGCCTGGTACGCATGTTACTTTGGCAGAACTTGAACTTGCTGTTTGGGAACTAGAACTCAGAGCTTCGACGCTGGAACTTGATTCCTGTATGTTGCTGGAACTTAGCGCGTTGAATTCGGACGAACTGCTTCCCACTTCCGAGCTAGATTCGGGCGTAGCTTCGGATGAACTGCTTAATTCGGGGTCGCCACAGCCTTCTGGCGGGCAATATACGCCATACAGGGGTTGTGCGTCGTCTTCGTAGTGACACCCCGCCCATAAAAAGGCGGTAATCGTGAGTAGAAGTTTTTTCCAGTGCTTGTAGAACATTATTTCTTCTCCGGACAATTGATGGTGGGGTAGCATCCACCGACGGGTTGTTCGTTTCCATGTTCGTCTAAAACGAATCCGTCCACGCAAAGATCTTGTTCGCTGTATGTGCAGTTTGTAACACCGCACCCTATTGCGCCCGGCTTCTGCTGTGGAGCGAAAACTTCAACACCTGGGGGTAAATCGTTTGGCGCTAAATAGCTCTCGTAAATTCCCGGATGCCTTAAGTATTTATCTCCGTTTTCGCATTCAATGATGTCGAATGCTTTGCCTGCGTCGTTTACCGCAGTTGTGTTGTAGCATTGGGTCGAGATGCAACCATAACCGGCTACAGCATGGTCCTTGTTTTCACAACCACCCCACACAAAAGTGAGTGCCGAAAGAAATAGAAATTTTAAGAATTTGTATAACATGACGGTTATTTGTTAATCATCGCTTTGTTCGGAATTCAAGCAATCTTCGATTTCCTTATCGAGTTTCTCGGTTTCTTCCTTGTAAACTTCATTGTATTTTTCATCGTATTGGGGCTTTTTCTTTGCCTGTTCTTCGTCAAATTTTTGTTGTTCAAGGTATGATTCAGTTGGGTATGTTGTGCCGTCACTGCACTTGTATTGTCTTGGGATGGGGTTCCCTGGAGCTCCGTACAAAGCGACAAAACTTTCTTCTAGAGATTCCTGTATGTCTTCAAGGCATTTGGGAACGTCTTTGTCTTTGAATTGTTCCCTGATAATTTCACCGATTTTCCCAGAACCTTCCCATTTAGCTCGGTCGGTGGCGTTAGATATGGCTTGGCGTTCCGTGTATTTTTCTGAACGATTGTAGTAAAAAAACGAGGTTGGATCTAGACTGCATGTAACTTGACTGCTAGAACTTTGTTCGGTGCTGCTGGAACTTGCGGGCTTTGTGGTGTATTTCCTATCGTAGCGTGTGCGGAATTCGGCCTCGTTATATTTGACTCCATCACAGTCGTAAGTCTTTTCGGAGACATAAACAATGCCATAATCGGGGCAAGCTACGGCTCCCTTGAGGTCGCCGTCGTCGATTGGTGTACATGGTAAGGGTTCACCGGCTTTAAGCACTTCGTGTTCCTTGCAGTTGACACCGTCATCGCAAATGAGTTTTGTTACGTTGACTTCGCCGTTTGTTTTGACGCCCTTACCGTCTTCGTAACAAGTGACTCGGCTGTAAACACCATATGCTGGCATAATCTGCTCGAAGCTGCTGCTTGATTCGGCTATGCTAGACATAACCCCGTATAACGGAACACTGCTAGAAGCTGGTGCCACCACTGAAGAGCTGGATTGATTGTTGTCCGTAGAAGAACTGGATTGAGAGTCTGTAGAAGAACTTGACAGGTTGGCTCCGCTGCTGTCGACTGATGTTGGCGCATTATCGCAACTGTTCCAAAAGAAACTGGTCAGCGCTAGAGCGATTTTCTTCCAATGTTTGTAAAACATTTTTAACTCCTTTAAAATTCTCTATAAATCCTCTTTAAGAATATAAACAAAATAGATTTGATTTTCCACTGTTTTAGCGGTGATATGATTCAAATTTTTTTGAATTTTATGAAAAAAAGAGAGTTTTTGGGGCGAGGTGTATTATATAGAACATTCGGACTAAAATGCTGAAGATTTATTCGTTGTGCTCGCCAAAACCCTTAAAATCTTGTGCAAAAAATAATGTTATATTTAATGCACTATGAAAAAAGAACAGTTAGGAAGGGATGGTGTGAAGCAGAAATCTTTGCGTCAGTCCTTTATGGAATGGAAAAATTCCCTTCAATGGGATAAGCCTCAAAATGTCATGTTGGTGGTTACAGTAGCTGTACTTGTATCCGCTTTCCTTATATTCAATAACTTATCCGTGTCGTATGCACGCCATTGGGATATCGAGTGGGGTTATTACTCCATTCTTGTCACGTTCCTTTTGCTTGTGGCGGGGATTGTCGTCAATGCTCCGTTTGTTGCAAAAAATGTGAAGGCGTTCTTGCCGAGCGGCAAAAGTTTTTGTGGACTTGCTCTTTTGCTCATCGTCTTCTCGGTGTTCACCTTCGGAAACATCGGCAATACGCATCGAGTCTTGAGCGACGAGACAAGCTGGGAATCGATGGGACTCCAGATGTATTTCCAGCATACAGGCGGTGTCTGTAACGAAGGCATTTGGACCGATGGCGTTTTGGATTGCAAGACGGAAGTGAACAACTTCAAGGGAAAGGCTCTTGGATTTGTCTATTCGCTTGTGTTCAATTTCATGGAACCGAATCGCGATTCCGCCTTGATGGTGAACTATCCGTTCTATATCTTGAGCTTAATCGCTTTCTTCCTAGCGCTTTGCAAATGGTTTAAGAGCGATAAACTTGCGCTTGCGGCAACGGCGTTTTTAGGCGGTATGCCGATTTACTTGTTGCAGTCGCGTTCCGCATCGACCGAAGTCCTGTATATTCTTTTGCTTGCGGTTCTGATGGCATGGTATGCTTTTGTGCCGACGAACAAGGTCACGTGGAAGCATTTCCTTTTGACGGTTCCGCTGCTTGGATTTTTTGCACAGACCCGCCAAGAAACGGTGTTTGCGTTTATCCCGTTCGCGCTTTACTATTACCGCTATTTCCTTGAAAAGTCTTACCGCTTGCCGGCATTTGTTGCATCGGTCATTATTGTAAGCTGGCCTTCGATCAATACGATGGCTGCGTATCGCGGCTATGATTTCCAGGGTGGCACGCATGCGGCTCATTCGCTTGAAAATTTCTGGTTCAACTTGAAGACAAACATCGAAGTCATGATGAACCTCAAGACGGATGCTTCGTTTGGCGGTATCATGGAAAATCCGTTCTACACGACGTTTACCGTGATTTTGCTTGCTTCGACGGTGTGGCTCCTGTTCCGCATGATTTACTCTCGCCGTTACGTGCGCGGTTTTATTCTTGGCATCACGTTCTGCGTGCAGATTTTCGTGATTCTCTTGAATGTGTCCGGTACGTTTACGATTGACATTAACCAGCGTTATGTGCTTGTGGCGCTCCCGCTGTTTGCGCTTTTGATGGCGCTTGGCCTTTATGATGCGCTCACGTTTACGACTAAGATGAAAAATGACGCTGCGGCAAAAATTGTTGCCGGTGCGGCATGCATTTTGTCGATTGGGCTCATGGTTTACCATGCCCCGAGCTACAGATCGAACATGCTTTATTACAAGAACAAGCTTTTGGCCGAAGAAGACTTCTTGAATACGGAACTTGCGAAGTATCCTAAAAATTCCGTGTTTATTTATGCAAGACCTTGGCAGATGCTTGCTTCTGGACATACTTCGTTTAGCGAAAGTTCGTTCAAGAGCTGGAGTACTGAAACATTTGCGGAATGGTTGCAGAAATCGGGCGGAAATATTTATCTCGTTCGTGGTCAGGATGGCTATGGCAAGGTGAATCGCGCAAGCCGCGTCGTTGGTTTCAAGACGACTGACCAGATTGACGATATCCTCAATGATTTCAAGAACGAACGTGTGTTGATGAACGCCAAAGATTTCGGCTACGGACTTGCTATTTACAAGATCCTTTCGAAGAAGGGCGTGTCGCATTATGCTCAAAACTTCATGGTGACCGAAGAATCGAACGGAATGATTGTCGTGAACAAACGCTTCCCGGAATCGATTGCTTGCGATTACAAGGTGAACGATAAGGATCAAGGCGAAATGCTTGTCTCGAACAACGCCGATACGTTGCTTCTTGATTCTGCAAAAATTCGCCCGGGTATGAATCGAGTTGTTTTGAGCTGCTCCATGCCAGATGAAGATACGCTTGTAACGTACAGGGATTTCTTTATCGAAGGTGAAAAAGTGGCGCTTCTCTCCAGACTTAAAATGCAGACTTTTGTCCAGGAATGGGGTGAACCGCAGATGGATGCAACGGTGGAACATCACAAGTTGACTCTTGATGGAGAACCGTTCCGTTATGGCGTTGGTAGCCATGCAAATTCGTCTCTGATGTATTCGCTCTCTCGCAATTACGATTGGTTCTACGCTGTTATTGGTGTTGATGATGAAAGTGCTTGCGGCGATGGCGCCTACTTTGCTGTGGAAGCGGATGGCCGTGAAATCTATCGTTCCAAGAAACTTTATACAACGGACAAGGAACGTCTGAAACTCAATATCAAGGGCGCAAAATCGCTTAATTTGCGTGTGTTGATGGGCGATAACAAGGATTGCGACCATGGCGATTGGGCGCACGCCTGGCTTGAGGCTGAAAATTGAAAGTCCTTGTAGCACCGCTAGATTGGGGTCTTGGGCATGCAACGCGTTGTGTGCCCGTTATCCGCGAGTTCTTGCGGGCGGGAGCTGAGGTTGAACTCGCTGTAGTCAAGGCGAACGCGAATTTCTTCCGTGAAGTATTTCCGGAACTTCGACAGCGCTTGGCTCCAAGTTATAACATCGTATATCCGAAACACGGCTACAACATGGCGCTTTGGCTGCTCAAGAACAGCATGCACTTGAATTCAGTCATGCGTTATGAACACCATTTTGCCGAAGAAATGGTCGACCGTCATGGTTACGATGTGCTATTTTCGGACAATCGTTTTGCGTTCTATTCCAAGAGGGCTTATAGCATTTACATGACGCACCAGCGTCGAATTGCGTTCCCGCGTTCTTTTGCCGCGTTTGAACGAGTCGGTGTGATGTGGCATGCCAATATTATGCGTAAGTTCGATGAAGTCTGGGTTCCCGACATGGAAATTTTCCCGGGCTACGCGGGTTCGCTTTCTCATTCGGGGGCGACTCCGGGCGACAAGCCCCTTCGTTACGTGGGGCCGCTTTCGAGATTTTCAGAGAAAACTTTGCCTGCAGTGCAGAGAAAATCGCCGATTCCAGAAAATGTCGATCTCGAAAAAGATGTCGACTTGATGAGCGTGTCTGAGTTTATGGCGCGTTCTGCGAACGTGGAATGGAATGTCTCTGATGCATCGATGGATGCTAAAAAATCTGCGCGGTACAAGGTCGTGGCTGTTGTGTCGGGCGTGGAACCTGCACGCACGCAGTTTGAATTGCAGTTGCGCGAAGCGCTTTTGAAAATTCCTGGCCGCCACATGATGATTCTAGGGAAGCCCTCTGCGGGTTATAAGACGTGGACCGAAGGAAATATCGAGTTCCATACGCATTTGGCAACGCCAGAATTTGCAGATGCCGTGCGAAGTGCCGATTATGTGGTGAGCAGAGGCGGGTACAGCACGGTGATGGACATGGCAGAACTTGGTGCAAAATGTATTTTTGTTCCGACTCCAGGGCAGTTTGAACAGATTGTCCTTGCGCATGATTTGTCGAAGGCTGGCTATGCTGTAGAAATCAAGGCGGACCAGTTGAACGCCGATACGCTTGTCAAGTCTTTTGAATCTTGTGTCAAAATGCCGAAGCTTGGAAATTCAAATTTGCTTCGCTCGGCTGTCGAAAATATTGCTCGAATTATTTAAAGAGAGATGTCTATGAACCAGTTTGTCCTTGCGTTCCCGATTCCTGTAGCTGTTGATGAAATTTTTGCGATTACCGAAAATGTCAAGGTTGCCGCTGATGCAAAAACGGTGATGATTCCCGGATGCAGCGTGCTTTTTAATGTTGTGCGCCAGCCGGCTTCGGCTGATGTTCTGGACATCTTCAAGGAACACTGCGAATTGACCGCCGAAGAAGAACAATCGCTCTCTGCTCATAAATCGCTGTTGTTCTTGCTCGGAAACGTAAAGAGCATGAACGATGTCGAAATGGTGAATGTTGCCGTTTTGAAGATGTTTACTGCAGGTGCCGTAGGCGTTTATATGCAACAGTCGGGAACCGCTTGGACTGCAAATGAATTCCGAGATACGTTAGGTTCTGGCGAATATCCGATGGATGCGTGGATTAACATTATCGAAGGCGAGGATGATAAGACCCTCTATACGCTTGGACTTGCTACGTTCTCGCTTCCGGATTTGTGTATCTCGACTACAATCGAAGACCCGGAAGAAGCGCTGTTGATGGCTGCGGATAGCTTGTTCGGTGACGGGATCCCGGCAAAGTCGGGGAGTGTCATTGATTGGGGCGAGGGTGAAAAGTATGTGCTTCGCCAAGAACTCAAGGGCCTGTTCTCTAAAGACGCTCCTGAATACAATAAGCAAGGTTTGCTTAGAATTTTGAAAAAATAATAATGCTTATAACCCAAATGGGCTATGGGAGTATTATAGATTTTTGTCTAAATTTGCGTTTGTATGTTAAAAAACGCAACATTTTATATTTCTGAACAGTTGTTTTTCACACAACTGCTTAGCTTTTCTTACAAGTGTTGTAAAAATTGTCCTGTCGGTATTCCGTCGGGCTTATTTGTTTTTTAACGATAAAGAAGGAATGCAAAAAATGAATAATTTAAATGTATTTAAAAAGGTGCGAATAGGTTTAATCCTACTCGTGATGTTTTTAATCTCTTCAACCGCATGGGCCGTGCCTACCCCTTCTCCTGTCAAGTACATTGACGAGAATGGCGATGTACAGGAAATTTCGAAGTATACCGAAGTGGCTGTTAATGATGACGGGGCCCTTAATATTAAGGGTAGTGGTTGGTATGTGGTCAAAGGCTCGATTTATGCAACGAAGGCCGTCAATATCTTCACCGATGTAAACCTAGTTCTTACCGATGGCTCGGAACTTACCATTGATATTTCTGCTGATGGTACAGAAGACCAAACTGTTTTCAATGTTGGTCGATTGGCTATTTATAGTCAAGAGGATCAATCGGGTACATTGACTTTAGAAAGTAGTGCTAATGTTGAAACTTCCTATGGTATTGCTGCTTTTGGGGATGTGATTATTGCGGGTGGTTATGTAAAATCAACCGCAAGATATGCAATATATACTGTAGGAAATACAACAATTAGAATTATTCGTGGTACTGTTTCTGTGGACGCACCAGCAAAAGTAATTGGCTCTAAAGGCCTTGATAGTAAAAACATAATCATTGATGGGGGTAGAATATTTGCTAACAGTACTGCTGGCTCTGGTTTTTTCGCTGAAAATAATCTTTCTATTAATGGTGGCTATATAGATATTACGGGCAAGGACAATGGTTGCTTTGCTAGAAATGATTTCTTTATGACGGATGGTTCAATTAAAATACAAGCGGCAAATAATGGCATTGATTCCTATAATGGCAATATCTATATTTCTGGAGGCTCTATAGATGCGACCGTTTCACATTATCAAGGCACGGGTCTTTTTGCGAATAAAGGAAAAATCGTTGTTTCCGGTGGCTCTATAGACTTATCTGTACGGCAGTATATTAATGGAATTTCTGCAAAAGATTCTCTAGTTCTCGGATGGACGAATACCTACGATTATATCAAATCTTCGGGTTTCTCTAGTGGCAAGGCTGTTGTTGTTGGTGCTTATGACAAGGATGGAGCGCTCGTGCTTAATAGCATATCGTTCAAGGACGAAGAAGGCAATGGGTACACCGGCGATATTACTGGAAATCTTAAAGAAATCCAAAACAAGAAGCTTACACCGGCTTTTAAGATTGCTTTTGAAACTGGCGATGAAAATGTGGTTGTCGATCCGCTGTTTGTTGGTGTCTACGGAACATCGACAAAACCTGCAGACCCAAAACGCAATGGCTATAAGTTTGTAGGCTGGTACACCGATAAAGATTTTAAGACGGAATTTGACTGGAATGAAAAAATTTCACAGGATATTACGGTGTATGCCAAATGGAAAAAAGAGTTGCCTCCTGTCAAGTATCTTGATGAAAATGGCGAGACGAAGACTATTACAGATTACATCGAGCTTGTCGGTGACGAATCTCCGGACGATCCGATGTTCAAGAATGGCGGCTGGTTTGTGGTCAAGGGCGAAGTGACGTATGATGAAGCCCAGGGGCATTATTTGCCGTTCGAGTTGCAAATTGACAAAAATTGGAACCGTTTGGGACCGGATGTCAACCTGATTCTTGCAGATGGTGCCAAGCTGACTGCGAAGAATGAGGATTACGATATGTCGTTTAGGAATCTGGCCGTCTATGCCCAGAGCACTGGCGAAAATATGGGAAAGTTCGAGGTCTATGCGAAAAATAGCACCGCTATAGATGTATTTAATGCATTTACCGTTTATGGAGGCTCTGTCAAGGCTCATTCATTTGAAGAATATGAGTATGGTATTTGGGCTGGTTCAGTCACGGTTAACGGTGGTATAGTCGATGCTGCTGGTATTACTTATGGTATTTATGCTGGCGATAGGAAAGTTATCGTCAATGGCGGTTCTGTTACCGCAGCTGGTTTCAGTGGAATTTTTGGTTATGAAGGAATCGAAATTAACGGAGGCGATGTCGATGCGACCGCGACAGGAGTTTCCGATGAAAACAATTTCAGTTATGCTATTGGTTCTTGGTATGATGTTAATGTAAATGGAGGCTCTCTTACTGTACATGCCAAAGACAAAAGCAGTTATGGCGTGTTTGTGAGTGGCTCTGTAGCACATTTAAATGCTGGTGAGGTCATTGCCGATGGTGAAGGTAGTGGCATTGCTGCACGACCCTCATGTTCGTCTTCTGGTGTTGAACTTGCTGGGGCTACCGTCACGACTAACCGCTATACTTATATTGATGATTTGAGGTCTAAAAGTGGTTTCTTTGTTAAAGTTGCGAATGACGTTCTCTATACCGATGGCGAAGGCAATGTCTTTGAAGGTTCCATTTTTAAATGGGATGATTTGGTTGGTGAGTTTATTGACAAGCTTGACGTTGTCGCTGGCAAAACCCTCACTCCAGTTTATAAGATTTCTTTTGAAACAGGCGATGAAAATATTTCTATTGAGTCTCAAAAACTTGCTGCTGGTACAACCCCGACCAAACCTGCAGACCCAAAACGCAATGGCTATAAGTTTGTAGGCTGGTACACCGATAAAGATTTTAAGACGGAATTTGACTGGAATGAAAAGATTTCACAGGATATTACGGTGTATGCCAAATGGAAAAAAGAGTTGCCTCCTGTCGAGTATCTTGACGAAAATGGCGAGACGAAGACTATTACAGATTACATCGAGCTTACCGGTGACGAATCTCCGGACGATCCGATGTTCAAGAATGGCGGCTGGTTTGTGGTCAAGGGCGAAGTGACGTATGATGAAGCCCAGGGGAATTATTTGCCGTTCGAGTTGCAAATTGACAAAAATTGGAACCGTTTGGGACCGGATGTCAACCTGATTCTTGCAGATGGTGCCAAGCTGACTGCGAAGAATGAGGATTACTATATGTCGTTTAGGAATCTGGCCGTCTATGCCCAGAGCACTGGCGAAAATATGGGAAAGTTCGAGGTCTATGCGGAAAATAGCACCGCTATAGATGTATTTAATGCATTTACCGTTTATGGCGGCTCTGTCAAGGCTGTTTCGGAAAACAGTGATGGTATTAGTGCTGGTTCAGTCACGGTTCACGGTGGTATAGTCGATGCTGCTGGTACTTCTTCAGCTGAATATTCAGGTTTTGGTATTTATGCTAGCGATGAGAACGTTATCGTCAATGGCGGTTCTGTTACCGCAGCTGGTTTCAGAGGAATTTTGGGTTCTAGAGGAATCGAAATTAACGGAGGCGATGTCGATGCGACCGCGACAGGAGTTTCCGATGAATACAATTTCAGTTATGCTATTGGTTCTTGGTATGATGTTAATGTAAATGGAGGCTCTCTTACTGTACATGCCAAAGACAAAAGCAGTTATGGCGTGTATGTGAGTGGCTCTGTAGCACATTTAAATGCTGGTGAGGTCTTTGCCGATGGTGAAGGTAGTGGCTTTGCTGCACGACCCTCATGTTCGTCTTCTGGTGTTGAACTTGCTGGGGCTACCGTCACGACTAACCGCTATACTTATATTGATGATTTGGGGCCTAAAAGTGATTTCTTTGTTAAAGTAGCCGTAAATGTTCTCTACACCGATGGCGAAGGCAATGTTTTTGAAGGTTCCATTTTTAAATGGGATGATTTGGTTGGTGAGTTTATTGACAAGCTTGACGTTGTCGCTGGCAAAACGTTGCGTCCGGTCAAGCCGAATATCGTCGTTACACAAGATGGTGAGGGTAAGATCCATGCCGAAATCAACGGAAACTACATCGGGGAAGATGATTTCATAATAACGGATAGAATTGAAGTTGACGAAGTGAAGTTTGAACGCGATTTTACGACCGAAGGCTATTCTACCATAGTGCTTCCGTTCAACATAAAGACTAGCCTTTTAGTTGGTGTTGATTCTGTTCTTTCGTTTAATGGCATTGTCTTGGATGAAAATAAAAAGAAGGCCGTGGCCATGCAGGTTGTATGGGAAAAATCAATGGAAGAAGTTGAATTGCGAGCTTACACTCCGTATATGATCAAGATGAGCGACAAGTCTCTTGAAATTCTTGGCTCTGTAGTCTTGGAAACGACTCGCGATGCCGTTACCGAAAAGGATGGCTGGGAATTCCGTGGAACATATTCTTTCATGAAGTGGACCGAGGACAGTCCGGATTTGGGCCGAGTCTATGGCTTTGCCGCTTCTTCTGAAGGTGACGTGTCTGTAGGTCAGTTTGTTAAAGTCGCTGCTGGGGCCAGTATCCGTCCGCTGCGTGCTTACTTGATTCACAATGTGCCGAGCATGGTTCGCGCTAATGGCTACTATGCGAACCGCAACGTGGCTTCTATAAAGGATGAACTTCCGGAACAGATGAATTTGGTCATTGTGGGTAAAGACAAGAACGGCGAAGAACACACGACTGTCATTGGCCAGTTCAATACCCGCAGTGGAGAATTCCGTGCGAATAGCGTAAAGCGCGTGTACGACCTCAAGGGGCGTTCTGTGAACAAGGATGCTCGAAAGGTACGTGGTGCCTATTATGGAAAAAATTTACTACATTAACCCCCAAACCTTAAACAATTGAATACAAAAGAATATGAAAAAAGAACAAGAACAGAAAAAAGAATACACATCTCCCGAGATGAAAATTGTTGAATTGCGTCATGAACTCAACTTGATGCAAGGAAGCGGTTCTGAACCACCTCCTTGGAGTGACCAGCTCGGCTAGTCTATTGTAAGGACTGTGTAAACCCCGAAAGTTTTTAAGACTTTCGGGGTTTTTACGTATATGGATTTTGAAAATGGAATCGATTTCATTATATTAGTATCGTAAAAGGGGATTTTATGGCAAATATTTTGAAGTTTGAATGTATCGATAACGCTAGACAACTTGGAGGCATCTTGGCGGGGGGCCGTTGTGTCAAGCATAATAAACTTTTTCGCAGTAGCAACTTGTCTAAGGCGACTGAACATGATTTGCACCGTCTGCGCGACGAGTTTGGCGTTCATCAGGTGATTGATTTCCGTTCTGATTTTGAGTATATGCGCAAGCCGGATAAACTGCTTGATGGAATGCAGTCCATTTTGATTCCCGTTCTTGACGAATCCATGCATGGCGATGCGTTTAACAAGGATCAGGTGGTGCCTGCAACGGGTGTTGACTTTATGGAGTTCCTTTTTGGAATTGCTCGCCATCCGATTGCAAAGACGTTGAAAGACAAACTTTATAATTATTTTGTCGAAAGCAATTATGCACATCGGCAGTACAGAACGTTCTTCGAAACTGTGCTTGCGCAAAAAGGGGCGCCTGTTCTGTGGCATTGCACGTCGGGCAAGGATCGCTGCGGCTTTGGTGCGGTATTGATGCTTGCTGCTCTCGGGGCCGACGATAACGCTATTCTAGACGATTACGCGGAATCCGAAAACTCGTACCGCAAGCCGCTTGAAGCGATGACCGCCAAAGGTCGTGCATCGGGAATGACGGATGAACAGCTCGATATTCTACACTTCTTGGTGAGTGTCAAACGCGAGTATATGGAAACCCCGGTAAAGCGAATTAATCAGGAATATGGATCGCTACTGAACTTTATACAGAAAAAAATCGGGGTGACACAGGCTCAGATTGAATCCCTGCGGAAATACTATTTGGAGTAAACGAAAAAACGCAAGCAAGGTGCTTGCGTTTTTTAATGCCGTTTTCGTAACTAGAACGATTACAGTTCCGGTTGCTTGCCGGTGAGGCGCACGAAGATTTCTTCGTACTTGGCGAGCGTGTTCTTCACGACATCTGCCGGAATTTCCGGACCCGGGTAGGTCTTGCCCCAGTCGAGAGTTTCGAGCCAGTCACGAACGTACTGCTTGTCGAAGCTTTCCTGGTTCTTGCCGACCTGGTACTTGTCTGCCGGCCAGTAACGGCTGGAGTCCGGAGTGAGCACTTCGTCGATGAGGATGGTTTCGCCATCGATTTCACCGAATTCGAACTTGGTGTCAGCGAGGATGATGCCCTTGGAGGCAGCGTAGTCGCGAGCCTTCGTGTAGATGTCGAGGGACATGTCGCGGAGCGTCGTTGCGACCTTTTCGCCAACGATATCGAAAGTCTGTTCGAAGCTGATGTTTTCGTCGTGACCAACGTCGGGCTTGGTGCTCGGCGTGTAGAGCGGCTTTTCGAGTTTCTGGCAGAGCTGCAGGCCTTCGGGGAGAACGTGACCGCAGATCTTACCGGTCTTCTGGTAGTCCTTCCAGCCAGAACCCACGATATAACCGCGCACGATGCATTCGACGGAGTGGCGGTGAGCCTTCTTCACGATCATGGAGCGACCGCGGAGGTAGTCGGCGTGCTTCTTGAGCACAGCCGGGTATTCGTTCACGTCGGCGGTAATGAGGTGGTTCTTCATGCCTAGGTGCTGGAACCAGAACAGCGAAAGCTGGTTGAGGATTTTGCCCTTACCAGGAATCGGGGTGGGGAGCACCACGTCAAAAGCGGAAAGACGGTCGCTAGCGACCATCAGGAAGCTGTCGCCGAGGTCGTACATGTCACGTACTTTACCTTGGTGGAACAGCGGAACTTCGGTAATGGGAGTATCAAATTTTAAGCTCATAGTGCAAGCAAATGTAGAAAAAGTAGCTGTTTGTAGCTAGTCTAAATCTTTCCAAAATCAATTTTATCATCGACTTTGATGTCTTCTTTTTCTTCGTAATGAAGCTTGGCCTCGGGCATTTCTCCCATATAGGTGCTTTCGGCGTTTTGTGGCGTGGGCATTTTGGTATTCATGTATGTCTGTGTATCGCGACCTTCGCGGACGAGCTGCTTTTCGTTGGCCGTGTTCCCGATTTCTATAGGTTGATAGCCACGTGGATCGGAGCTGGCGCATGCTTCAAAAATCAAAGATGTTGCAATAGTTGCTAAAAGTAATGCAATCTGTTTCATGATCCCTCCAAAAGTTTTTATACAAAATACGAAAAATTAAGGATGCATGAACAATGTGTGTGACTTTTTTTCCATATACAACACGATGTTGCATATAGAATATTTTTGTATAAAAATCTGTAAAAATCTGTATTTTTAATCAAAAATCTAAATTTTTGTTGCATAAAGTATTGACTTTGCAAAAAATAATGGTTATATTGGAAGTGTGAAAAGATAAAGGAGGTTCTTATGAAAAAGCTTTCGTTTTTTACTTGCTCTGCGTTTGCTGCGTTTATGTTTGCTGCTTGTAGCGATGATCCGGTGACGGGTGCTATTCCGCCAGCAGGGGGGAGCGGCCAAGGTGGCGGAACCGTGTTGGATTCCACGCGCAACATGTCTCTCAATTTAAAGGGCTGTTACGGTCATCCGTATGATGCCTTGATGAAAACTGCAGCGGATAATCCGAAGGCTTATCTGGTTGTCGATGAAGCTGGATATCATGTGGTGATTCTAAATATTACGGATGCTTGCGGCTATGCAAGTGTTGTGTTCAATAACCAGCGTGTGCTCGATACGCTTAAAGTCCAATTTGATGGTAGTCCGACAGATTGCATGTGCCTTACTGATGAATGGTTCGATATTGATCCGCTTGACGCCGACATCAAGTATTTTGTGTATCAACGCACTGTTTATGAAGTCGTGACTGAACCGCTCCCTGTAAGGAGTTCTTCGAGTGCAACAGTAGTCTCGTCTTCAAGCGAAATTGCGTTGTCGAGCGCGGTTGTGGAATCTTCTTCGTCCTCGACGCCCGCTTATTCTTCGTTTGTCGTTCCGGTTTTCTCGTCATCCTCGGTTCATGTTGAAAGTTCGTCTTCTGTTGCGCCGCCGGGCCCGACTCACCATATAATTACAGATGCTACTGCTCAGTGCAGTGCCAAAAGCCGCGTTGTTGATGATCCCTGGCTAGATGGCGCGACTCCAGTCCAAGCAATTAGGCCCAAAGATGAAGATTATGCACTTCCGCCGGTTGCCTTGCGTTATGCAGGTACGGAACGCACAAGCTTTAGCATAGAAAATATTTCATTTGCTTGTGATGTCACCATCGACACCTTGGATGTTTATGTGATTGGCGAAACTGTTTATGTGAATGCCAAAATGAATTATGATAATGCGAAACGTTGTCTCTGTGAGTCGAAGGTGAGTTTTGCTGTAGATAACGATCCAGGGTTTTGGCATGCTCGTTGGCTCGTTTTGGATGATGGTTCCAGTATAAATTTACAGAACAAAATGGATATTTACGACATGGATGTGATTACGATTGATGAAACCAAACCACGTCAAGAAGCGAAGAATGTTGTTGTTGTTTGCAAAAATGATAGACGTACTGCTGATTTATTGGGTTCGTCCAATGCTGTATTGTCCGATGTTCAAGACGTGGCTATGGATACGGCCTCGAATCGGTCAACAGCCTATATGGTTGATGATGGTGACGGCTTTGTTACTCTTCGTCTTGAAAATATTCAGTTGGGATGTGGTGTGAAAAATGCTGAATTTGAAGTTGTTGCGTACGAAGGTGTTTTGTATGTAAATTCGAAAAATACAGGAAGCTTGTATGCGACCAATTGTATTTGTCCGTCTCGCATTTCACTTCAGATAGAAAAGGATTCTCGTTTTACTGATGTTGATTATGTTGTCTTTGATAACGGGGGCTCTATTCCGTTGTATAAAACAAAATAAAAAATGATAGCAACTCCTTGGAAAAAAGGCTCTGTCCATCGGACAGGGCCTTTTCTATAAAGTCTGGATTTTCTACTTGCTAACTGCTGCTAGTTATTTCTCGATGCAACGGACGGAGAAAGCGTTGTTCTCTTCGATGGCGCGTTCCGCATAACGTTCGTTGTAACCGCCGATGGTCACGAAGTTTGCAATGTAAGTCGTTTCTTCGGTTGCGGTCCAGAAGAATGCGGATTTTTCCATGTCTTCGTAAGCGAAATGCGTGTCGCTTTTGCCAGACGCGTTGAATGATGATTTGGTTTCTTCGCAGTAAGGACTCCACATATCGTTGTTGCCGAAGCAGATGCGCTGGCCCGCTTGCTTGACTCTGAATCCGTTCTTCTTGCTAGAACCGAGATACTTGCTCAGGAAATTCCAGTCTTTGCGGTCGGGGAGTCTCCAGCCGGTAGGGCAGGCTTTCATTGCTGCCTTCCACGTGTAAAGTCGTCCGTACTTGTGGCAGTTCGTTTTGTCGTCGTTATAGCAGTAGCTGCCTTTTGTTGTCTTGTACGTGAGGTTCTCGGCTAGCCAGTTGTGGTTACCGATTTTGACAATCTTGTAAGTGTGTCCGTCACGCGGATCCTTGAACTTTTTCGCGGAAGCCTTTTTTGCGGGGGCGGCGACGGTGATGCATGCCGCCAAAAGCATAAATACTAAACCAATTCTCATAGAGGGAAATTTACAAATTTTATTTTCAGGAAATTTTTTTATTTTATAAAATGACGAGGTTTTGAAAGTTGCTGATTGAAGACGTAAAAAAATCTATTGTAAATGCTGGTTTTCAAGACGGTGAAAAAATGCCTTCTGTGCGTAAAATGGCAGAAAGGCTTGGACTTTCCGTCAATACGGTTCATAGGGCATACAAACTTTTATCTGCCGATGGCCGTATCCAGCTAGTTCACGGTAAGGGTTGCTTTTGGGGTTCTGCACCATCGTTTGAGGTGAAACCCGAAGAAAGTGTCTATTCTGTCGTTGAACGTCTATTTCAGAATGATTTGGATAGCGGAGTCCTCAATGCTTTTGATGAACTTCCTTCGTGCAAGGAACTTTCGAACCGTTATGGTGTTTCTCCGTACATTGTAAAAAAGTTCTTGATGCAGAAAAGTTCGCAGGGAATTTTGCGCCATGTTGGGCACAGGTTCTTTTTCAGCGAAGAACGTACGGTCGGAAAATCAAATTACGTTTTGTTTGTGCACCGTTCAGATGAATTTGGTCGTTTAAAAATCGAATCGGAACGCGAATCCGATGTTTTTCGCACGTTTGCACAAATTGCCGCAGAACAGAAAATTGCTGTAAAGTTTATCGGATATCACGAAGCGTCGAACCAATTCTTTTTATCGGATGGTAGCTCGTATACGATAAAAAACGATACCCATTGCTTGGGCGTGTTCCTTTCGACATGGCTTGTCGAGGATGCTTCTAAGTTGTTTGCTCATTTTGCCATGTTCAAAAATCCGATTTCGGTCTGGTGGGAATACGCGCCGGACATGGTGCCGGTCAGTGCCCGAAACCGCAAAAAATGGGCGTTCTACAACGTGGCATTTGGCAAAGAAGCAGGCGTGATTGTCGGGCGTTACCTCAAGAATAAAAATATGGGGGAGGTTCATTACTTGTCTCCGTACCATGCGAGTTTCTGGTCCAAGGCTAGGTTGCAAGGGCTTATCGAAGCGGGGGCAGAAGTCGTGCCACTTGTGGACGAACGTTTTGCGTCTCCGTTCGACTTGATGGATGTGGCGAAAAATTCAGGCATCGATAGTCAGAAATTTTTGGATAACGTTCTTGGCGAACTTTTGAAGTCGGCAACACTAGATAAGTTTGTCTGTTCAAACGATTGGGTGGCGGCTTCGTTGATTGATTATTTCAAGGCGAAAAAATTGCCTGCGCCGTATGTGGTAGGGTTTGATGATACGATTGAAAGTTACCGCTATGTCTTTGACTCGTTTGCTTTCAACGTCGGAACGATGGTGAAAGAAGCGATTTATCACATTGTGGCGCCGACTATATATGCAGAACAGCGGCGCCAAATGCAGACACCGCTGGGTAGAGTGGTCGAGAAACACTAGGTTTTAAACGTTAAATTTCCCGGAGCAGGCGAGGAGCCCGAGCATATACAGGAGTCCGTCGTAGTAGCGCCAGAGTCCGGTCGGGATTTCCATATTCCAGAGGTCTTCGGCGAACGGCTTAATAAGCGGATCGCCAGCGGGGAGTGCTACTGTCGATGCTGCGTTCATGGCAATCAGGCCGCCCGTAGCAGGCCTTGCCTCGCGCGGGAACGCGCTCCCGTCGACACGCATGTCGGCGAGATACGGGCGCCGGCTGTTGAGGTAGCCGAGAATTTTCTTGACCGCAGAAACTTCCCATTCGCTCACGTCTGCGCGTTCGCCTTTGTCTTGCAATGTGGCTGCATCAAGTCCGATGTTCCACACAACTCGCCAAGCGTCTCCGCAGAAGCAATCGCTTTCCGGATGCCATGGCGTTTTCTTCGGCGTTCCGTCAAATTCGCTGTAGTCGGCGGCAAGTCCCGTGACCGGGTGGCAAGCCTTTTTCAAGTAGGCAACACTTTTGTCTGCAATCTTGTTCCAAATTGCATCGCCGCTTGCTTCGCCGTACATTCTGTAGAATGCGACCGTGTTGTAGCTTGGGTCGGTGTAATCGTTACCCTTCATGGGGGAAAATCGCACGAGACCTGCGTTCACATCCATCATCGTGTACACATCGCCAGCTTGCGGCTTGTGCGCCATATCGTTGATGAGCTCGATGGCGTCACGTTTGTATTCTTCGCTATTGAAAACCTTGGCGGCATAAAGGAGAGCTGCGGCAAAATATTCTTCGCCATCCGGGGCTGCACCCGGGTCCATCATCGTGAAATCGGCGGTTGAAACTTGCCAGGAGTAATAACCGGCGAGGTCGCCTTCGGTATTCTTCATATGCGTCTTGGCGAATTTCCAGAGCTTGTTAAAAAGGTCTTGCTTGCCGAGAAGTGCGGCAACAGTCATGCCGTAGCTCATGCCTTCGGAACGGATATCGTTGTGGCCGATATCCACGATGTAGGCCATGTCGTTGCCTTTGTCAAAGCAAATGCGTTCGTTGTCGTGGTCGCCTTCGAACAGTTGCGTGAAAGCCTTGTTGAGTTTCGCCTCGATTTCGGCGGGAGTCTTACCAATTTCTTCAAAAATGTTTCTCATGACAAGTAAAATAGAAATGTATTGGACTGCGAGATTACTTTGCGTGTGGAAAATGCAAAAACTGTTTGATGTGTTTTGAACTGCTTTAAGAAAAATGATGTTTTTTTCGAAAAAAAATGATAAATGCCAGATTATGACATTTAAAGTAGTTATGTTAATCTCGTGAAACTTTTAAAGTCGTTTTTTTTTTGTTTGTAACGATTGGAGAAAAAATGAATAGAATAATAAAAGGCTGTGTTGATATATGGCTTGATGAAATGGTTCCTTGCCTCAAGAATCTAGAAACAGGAACGATTGAATAAACTGCATTGGGCAAGTACAGCTCCCCAAAATAATGTCCATTTGTATGGAAAAAAGAAATATAATGGGGTTGGGGGACATCTTTTTGCGATTGCCGTAGATATGTCTTTTTAATGGGGGTATGATGGATTTGTTTATGGCTTCGCCCTTAACAAAGACCTTTTAAATCATTATATTAATGCTCTAGGGTGTTTCTTTGTGGGAATCCTTCATCCGTATCATTTTTTGATTGAAACTAATACTGCTCAAAGGCTTTTGGAGAATTATACATATGAGTGGAACTGATAAAAAGACTATGAATTTATCAGATGTTCAGTGCGAGTATTTGGGATTTCCTGATCCATACCGCAATCCGCCTGCTTGTAAATACGATCATCGGGCTCTTGTGGAGTATGCAAAAAAAGTGGGGAAGTCTATCAACGATTTGTCTTTTGAAGAAAAAGCGCATTTTATTGTAAATCGTTAGTTTCTTTATGAACGAAAGGCTATGTCCACCCCAAATGTTGCTGATTGACCATAACCCCCAGAAGAACAACTAATGGATATTGAAATGATACCACATTTGCGCGACTGCATTGATTTGTACAATCCATACGCCAATAAGTACATCGAACTTATATCCACAGCAGATGCCGGAAATGATCTGGAAGGACACCACATTGTTCCGGCTGCATTTTACAAATATGTATTAGGTTGTGAAAAGACAAGGCTTGTATCATCGCTAGATATGATACCGGAAAACATCGTTCGCCTTTCTAAACGCAATCATATACTAGCCCACTATTATTTGGCCCGTTGCATCAAGCACCCGAACAATATTTTTACCGACTCTCAACTATACGCTTTTGTAAACATGTTCTCCAAGCGTATTATGAAGAGTCATCCTTTATTTAATGAAATGCTCGGCTTTGCCGAGGAGAATAAAGGGGTTAAGCGTAGATACAAGCAATATGAGTTATGCCCACCGACAATACCGAGCGGGTGTTCTTTCTATCAAGATGCGATTATCCATACTGATCGTACTGGGGCCTGGATAACCCAAATCCGAGACCATGGGAAGGAACATTATACTTATGACCATTTCGGTAATTGTTTGGATATTCAGATAGAGGGACATCCTAGCATTTGGGTAGTTCGTTCATTGACTAATGGTCGCGTTATGTCTATCGCTACTAATGCAGACGACCAAAGCACCTATGCCGGTTTTTCCGATACTGGTATATGTCATTTGTGCTATGATTGGCAAGGAAGAATCGAGTCAAAATTTCCATATCGTGCAACAGAAAAAACATATATTTTTGCTGATGCTATGTATAGCATGTCTAACTACATTTCGCGGATATTGCCGGAAAAAGAATTTGCTGAATTTATGCAGCTAATCAAGAAATATATCGGTAAGCGGGCGCATGGTATTGTCGAGCCGTACTCCTACTATGATATTCCTGCTGCTCCTAAACGCATATTTAGCAAAAGTCATTGCGACGAAATGGTTAAACAATGCGAAGCTAATGCAGAAAGCTGGATGAAACTATATAACGATGGAGTAAGACGTGATGGTGTGTATGCCGCAAACTACTTCAAAAAACTTGCCGATATGTGGCGTGTAATGGATGCGACCGCAATGGGCAAACAACCTACTGCCGTTGAGCAAAAATAAGTTGACCCCGTTGCAGTACCAGTCCCCGAAGTGCAAGAATCCGTTCCCATTGAACAACCGTCTACCGATTGCCAATCTCGTCATGAACCTCAAAAAATCGGGTTTTTGCGTAGATTGTGGACAAAGCTCGTCTAGCAACACTTTGTGAGGATGTAGCCTAAACAAATAAAAACGCCCGCATTTCTGCGAGCGTCTTTAAAAGCTTGAGTCTTTGCAACTCTAAGCGGTTTACTACCTGGAGTAGTATTCCACGACGAGCTGTTCTTCGAGCTTGACCGGGATCTGGTCGCGGAGCGGAAGCTTCACGAGAGTACCCTGCATCTTGCCGAGATCGACAGACAAGTATTCCGGAGCGGCAGCTGCAGAAGCGATTGCTTCCTTGATCTGCACGTGTTCCTTAGACTGTTCACGAACGGCAACCACGTCGCCAGCCTTGATGAGGCGGCTCGGAGAGAAGCTACGAACACCGTTCACAGTGAAGTGACCGTGTGCAACGTACTGACGAGCAGCGAAGATCGTACGGGCAAAACCCATGCGGTAGACGACTGCGTCAAGACGAGTTTCGAGCAAGATCATCAGGTTATCACCTGCAGAACCTTCACGACGGTTAGCTTCCTTGTATGCCTTGGCAAGCTGAGCTTCGGAAATGTTGTAGGTGAAACGAAGACGCTGCTTTTCGACCAACTGCTGCTTGTAAACGGAAGCAGACTTCTTGCGGGTCTGACCATGCTGGCCAGGTGCGAAGTTGCGGCGGTCGAGAGCCTTTTGAGTCTTCTGAGAAACGGCAACGCCGAGAGAGCGTGCTACTTTACCTTTAGGTCCGCGGAAGGAGGACATATTTACCTCTTTGAGGAAGCTCTTTGGTTACGCTCGCATGTTGGCAGAGCTTGGCACGACATGCGAGATTTGGAGTCCCAAATTTAGTTATTTGCTTTTAGGCTGTCAACAGGCTCGACCGGTGCGGCTGGTTCTTGGCATTTTTCGAAGACAAACGGGTTGTGGTCGCCCTGGACCTTGAAAATGCGGCGGTCGCGCTCGCATTCGCGTTCCGTGACGGGGTATGCCCTGTCCCAAGCTTCGAAAAGTTTGCGGTCTTGCTTGGAAAGGTTGATGTTGTAGGTCTTTTCCATGTAGAAGTGTACGCGGGCAATCAGGCCTCGGACTTCTTTGCGGGGTTGGACCTTCTTGTCCTTGAAATCGACGATGGTTTCGCACTCGCCGTACATGGGCTCTGGGGTGTTGGTCCACTGGCTGAACATGAAGTTGCTGCGGTCTCCGTTGACTTCACCGATGGCGGGATAGAGGTTGTGAAGGTCACCTTCCATAATCTTGAATGTGGTGTCGTTCGCGCTGCAGTTCTTGCGACCGCCGTCGCGCCAGCAGGGGAGGTGTTGGCCCATGTTATGGGCGGTGACGATGTGTTCCCATTCGATGCGTTCTGTGCGCTTGTAGCTCTTGCGGTTCGGGTTTTCACGCGGCTTGTAATTGCAGGTGCTGAAATCGACTTTCTTTTTGTCGAGATAGCGGCATCCGCAGTAGAGCGTTTCCTGGAGTTCACCATAGTAGATGCGTCGCATCTGCTTGCCTGCATCGCGGTAATTGTAATGTTGTGGTGCAGCCAAAGGATTGACCTTGGCGAATGATGTTGCTGCAAAAACGCAGAAAAGCAAAGCGACAGCTTTTGCTGAAACTTTCATATAAATAAAACCTCTTGTTGTGTGTGATAGAAATGTAATCATTTTGGCCATTGGTCGTTGGTCTAACTTTCTATATTGTATACCATGCTTCAAGACGGATTGGAATATTTGAATTCCCGGCTCATTTTCGGGATGATGCCTGGGCTTGCTTCTACACGTAAACTTTGTGAAGTCCTTGGGAATCCTCAGAAAAAGTTCAAGACGATTCATGTTGTTGGTACGAACGGTAAGGGTTCTTCGAGCTATTATCTTTCTGGAATTTTGCAGGCGCATGGCCTCAAGACGGGACTTTATACGAGTCCGCACTTGGTGAACTTGCGCGAGCGCATCCGCGTAAACGATTTGCCGATTGATGAAGAATCTCTTGGACGTTTGCTTTTGAAAGTCAAGGCGGCTGCCGAAGAAGCTCAAGTCGAACCGACGTTCTTTGAAGTGTTGACTATTGTCGCGTTCCTCTATTATGCAGAACAAAATATCGATGTTGCCGTTCTTGAAGCTGGCATGGGCGGTCGCTTGGATAGCACTGCTGTTGCCGATGGCGAATTGATTGTGCTCACGAGTATCGGGCTGGAGCACACTGAAGTTCTTGGAAGCACGGAAAGCGCAATTCTCAAAGAAAAAATGGGCGTTGCCGGTTCTGCACAAAATATTCTTTCTAATGGCCATAGCAAGGTGTTTGTGCTTGGTGGCCTGAGTGATTCGCTGATTGCAGAAGCCAAAATTTATGCGGCTTCGCACGGATGTTCGTGTGTCGTTCCTACAATTCGTAATGATATTGAACTTCCGAATTTAGGACAACATTATATTGAAAATGCAAGCCTTTCGCTCAAGGCGGCGGAACTGTTCTTGAAGAATTTTGATGAAGCGCTTGCGCTCAAGACTCTTACGACACGCTCTTGGGCGGGCCGCATGCAAAAGCTAATCGATGCAAACGGCGTAACGAAGTTTGTTCTAGATGGCGCTCATAATTCTCATGCGGTTCGTCGCTTGGTCGAAGCGTTGGACAAGTATTACCCGAGTCAAAAGTTCCATTGCGTATTTGGAGCACTCCGCGATAAGGATGTGGGAGAGATGCTCAAGCTCATGGCTCCGCATGTAAGTCATTGGCATATTACGCGAACACCGTATCCGCGATTCCGTGAACTGGAAGACTTGCAGGGCGAACTTGAAAAACTTGGATTGAACGTTGCTAGTGCGGGCGAGTTTTCTCGCGAATATCTCAATGAAGTCTGCGCTAATGTTACGGATGGCTCGCCGGTTCTTATTACCGGTAGCCTTTATATGATTGGTGCGACTGTGCAGGCGCTCAAGGATGATTTTGACGGGCTTGCGTTCTTCCGTGGCATGGAGCCCACGACGAACGAACACCGTTAATTGGCGCGTGTGTGCGATTATATAAAAAAAAGACATTGGCTAAGCCAATGTCTTTTTGCTTGAAACTTAAGTTGGATTAGTCGTCCATTTCGTCAAGTTCTGCGTAAGCCTTTTCAGCAGCGGCGCGAATCTTTTCAGCTTCTTCCTTCTTTTCCTGCTGTTCGAGCATCTTGATGTATTCGGAGACGAGGTCAGAGTCGAGCGTCATAACGCCATAAACCTTGAACTTGCCATCGGCAGTCGTTTCGACCTTGACGTCAGAAAGCGTTGCACCGTTGAGGCGCTGGCTAACAGAAGTCTTGGACGTGCTCTGGAAGTGTTCGGCAATTTCATCGCTCACGTCTTCCTTGAAGTTCTTGATCAAAGCCTTGGTCTGAGCGTCGATAGACTTGGCGAGGTCTACGCGGGCATTCTGGTCGGCCTTTTCGTAAGCAATCTGTTCGTCAGCAGATTCGCCGATACCGATGCCGGCCGGGATGTGCTGCTTGAGGTAGCTCTTCTTCTGCATCTGCATTTCGATGAGAAGGCTTGCTTGCTTTTCTTGCGGTGTCTGCGGAGGATTGCTAGAGCAACCTACAAACATAGCTGCGACGGCGAGACATGCGATGAGTTTTTTCATTGTTTTCTCCTTGGAATAAAAATCCAGATATATTGTTTTGTGATTTTAATATACAAAAAATATCATGTAAAAATGTAGTTTCGCTGCATTTGTCAAAAAAAGTGTTGATTATTGCTTTGTGTTTTCTTTTTTAAGTGCTTTTTTGTATTATAATATAGCATGTATATTTTTGTAAATATTTTTTGGAGGTTGTCTTGAACAATACTGTACCAGTTTGGCAAATGATTACGCAGTCCGATATTGTGACGATGATTATTCTCGGGATTCTTGCCTTTATGTCGCTTGGTTCCTGGGGTATCATCATCGTGAAGTTCTTTAAGCACAAGTCGAATTTGCGTGCCAATGCAAAGTTCTTTAAAGAGTTCGGCAAGCTGAGACATTTTTCGGAACTGCAAAAGCTTTGTACAGTTTCTAACGATAGCGCATTGCGTTTGCTGAGCGTTGAAGTCTTGAACGAAGTATCCAAGTTCAAGGGAAAAGTGAGTTACGAATCCCTTCAGCATCGAGCCTCTTTGCTTGAAGATGCTATCCAGCGTTCTATTGAAGGTATTCGCATGGACGAAGACCGTTACCTGACTTTCTTGGCGACAAGTTCTAACTTGGCTCCGTTCTTTGGCTTGCTTGGTACCGTTTGGGGAATCATGATTGCGTTCTTCCAGATTGGTCATCATGGCTCTGCTGACTTGACTGTTGTTGCTCCGGGTATTGCCATGGCGCTTATTACTACGGTCGCTGGCCTTGTGGTTGCAATCCCTGCTTCTGCCGGGTACAATTACTTTACCTCGAAAAATGGAAGCAACGAAACTTCGTACTATAACTTTGGCTCTCAAGTTTTAAGTTTGTTCAAAAGAGGGGACATGCTTGCTGTTGAAGGAGTTGCCGAGGAGGAAGCGTGAAACGCAGCCGCCGTAAGGACTTAAAGCAAGAACTGAACCTCACGAACATGATCGATATCGTGTTCGCTATCTTGATTGTGTTTATTTTGTGTGCGCCATTGATGAGTCAGGGAGTCAAGGTAAATCTCCCGCAGGTAAAGGCTCCGACGATGGAACAGCAAAAACTTTTAAAGGTTTCTATCACCAAGAATCTTGAAATATTCATTGCCGATATGCAGGTGGATATGGAAAGTTTCGAAAGCATTTTCAAGTCGCTGTGGAATGGCGAAATGGCGGTGGTCATCAACTCGGACGAAGCGGTAAGCTATGGCTTTGTGATGAAGGTTGTGACTCAAGTGCAAAAACTTGGTGTGACGAAACTCGGTTTTTTGACGATGACCCCAAAAGACGAATTGGTAAATGAAAAGAAATAGGGACCATATCCAATATTTCGAGACGGAAAACGATGGATCTTTGTTCAAGATCATCGTGTGTGCTGTCGTGTTTCATTTGGCGGTTGTCGGGACTTTGATTGGCCTCAATAATATTGATTTGAGCAAGCCTGCCGAAGAAATTCCCGTGTTCGAAATGGTGCAGGTCGATGAGCCTGTTCAGCAACCTGTGGCTAAGGCGGCTTTGCCGGAACCTGAACCGCAGCAAGCTCCGAAGGAAGAACCTCCGCCACCGGCTCCTCCAGAACCTGTGCCCGAAACGACTCCTGAACCGGAGCCTGTTCCGGAACCGACTCCAGAAAAGACGCTCGAGCCGGAGGCTCCGCAGGTGCCCGAAGAACCCGCTCCCGAAGTGAAGCCGGATACGCCGGAACCCGTGCCTGTGCCGGAACCCAAGGCCGAAGAAAAGAAACCGGAAGAAAAGGTCGAAAAGCCGAAGCCCGTCGAGAAGCCTGTTGAAAAGCCGGTGGAAAAGATTGCAAAGAAAACTGTCGAAAAGAAAAAAGTCGAGAAAAAGCCTGCGAAAAAGCCGAAGGATGACGATGACTTCAATATCGACGATTTGAATTTGCAGAAGTCGTTTGAAATGCCTAGCCTCAAGGCGGTGAACCCGATTGATATGGACCCGCTGATGCAGGTGTTCCTGGAACGCGCTAAGGCAAAAATCATGAGCAATTTCAATCCGCCGAACGGGCTTACGATTGATCGAGATGCAAAGACTACGGTGCAGTTTACGGTGGAACGTTCGGGCATGATTACGAGCGTATTCCTCAAGCGTTCTTCTTCGAATACTGCTTGGGACCACTTGTCAATGCGTGCCGTGAAAATCTCGAAGTTGCCGGAACTTCCGCCGACGTACAAAGGCGCAAGTCTTGTGTTGCAGTTTAACTTTACGCCGAACTAGAAAATAACTATGAAAAAAATAAAATTGCTTTTTGTGTTTGTTGCGATGGCGCTTGCGCTGCCTTCGTTTGCGGCGATTGATACGATTGCTGTGGATGTGGGTATTTCTGTTTTCCAGACGATGCCGATAGGTGTTGTGCCTTTTGAAGAAAATGGACAAATTAAGTGGACGAGCGAAGCTCCGCATAAGATTCTGACGCGTGATGCGAATCTCTCCGGGCGTTTTGAAGCCGTTCCTTCGGATAAGTTTGACTTGGTGCTTTTTAGCAAGAAGCGTGCACGCCAGTATGTGACCGGTAACGCCACGAAACTTTCTGACGGAAAAATCAAGCTCGATTGTTATTTGTATGCCGCTGAAACAAAGGATGTCTTGCTCGGCGAAAGCTATACCGTGAAGCCTTATGACGTGCGTCAGGCGGTTCATTCGTTCTTTGACAAGGTCGTTTATCGCTTGTTCGGTGAACGTGGTATCGCTTCGACAAAGCTTGCTTATGTCTCGAAAATCGATGGTATGAAGCAGGTGGTTATTTCCGATTATGATGGGTTTTCCCGCCGCCAGATTACGCGTGATTCTTCGATTAATACGATGCCCGTTTGGCAAAAAGGCAATAAGGGCTTAGTTTATGTGAACTTCCGCAAACAGCACCCGAACCTCTATGCCATCACGTTTGGCGGTAAAGAAACTCCGCTCTTTACGCAGTACAAGCAGACGTTTAGCCCTGCAGTGAACCCAAAGACCGGTGAACTCCTTTTCGCGGTGATGGATGGGGCAAAAACAGAGATTTATCGCGGTGATATGAAGACTGGCTCTGCTCAGAAATTCTTGCATTTGCAATCGAATCAGGTGAGCCCTTCTTGGAGCCCGTTTGCAAGTGAAGTGCTTTTTACAAGTGACCGCGGCGGTTCTCCGCAGGTTTATGCTGTTGGTAAAGATGGCTCGGATGTAAGGCGCATTACATATATGGGCCATTACAATGAACGTGCGAGCTGGTCTCCGGATGGTGACCGCATTGTCTATACATCGATGGACGATGGCAAAATGAATATTTATACGTGCGCTTTGGATGGAACGGATATTATCCAGCTCACATCGAACGCAGGGAACAATGAACACCCGACTTGGTCGCCGGATGGCAAGCTGATTGCGTTTGCCAGTGACCGTGGCGGCAATTATCAAATTTATATTATGCGTAAAGATGGTAGCGGCGTGACTCGCATTACGAATGGTGCCGAAAATATGTCGCCCACATGGTCTTGGTTTTTTGACGAGAAAAAATAAATAGAGGAGCGTAAAATATGGGTAAGATATTTAAACTCACGTTGATGGGAATGGCTGTAGCCTTGTTTGCTTGGGGCTGCAGCAAGGAAAAACCGGAGACGGATCCTCAACCGCAAACTGCGCCGGAAGCATCTGCGGATTCCTCGCTCAATCTCGATGCTCTTATTGCGGACACGTTGAGTGCCGATTCCTTGGCTCGCTTGGAAGCAGAACGCCTTGAAGCCGATCGTGCTCGTTTGGAAGAAATGATCAACCGCATTATGCTCGAAGATGTTTACTTCGATTATGACCGTTCCGAACTGACTGAAAATGCAAAGCGTCTGCTTGCACAAGTGGCAGAAATTTTGGTAAATGAGACCCGCTTCCTCGTGACGGTTGAAGGGCATACGGATGCTCGCGGTACCGAAGATTATAATCTTTCTTTAGGAGCTCGTCGTTCGAGTGTCGTGAGGGATTTCTTGATTGCGTATGGTGTGGATGGAAACAGGTTGATGTCTGTAAGTTACGGAAAGGAACGCCCGAAGGTTCAGGGGTCTGACGAAAGCGCATATTCCAAGAACCGCAGAGCCCATTTCCGCGTATCCATTGCAAATAACGAGTAGGGGGTGAATTGTGAATTTTAAAGCGATTTCTTTAGGTGTTGTTTTGGCATCGTTTATGCTTTCGGGATGCTGTAGCATTACTATACTGCGTACAAAAGAAATGAAGGCTGTAGGCGATGAAATTATGGTAAAAAATGATTCTGCCTATAAGGCTCTTTCGGCTGAAAATAATGCGCTTAAGGTTGAACTCGATAGCATTAAAGCTCAGCTCGATGCTGCTGCCGTGGCGCAGAAGCGCTTGCAGGCCGAAGTGTCTCTTCTTACAAAACGCATGAGTGAAGAATCGGTGCGCCGTGATACGCGCCAAGAAGAAATTAAATATCGTTTGGATATGCTCATCGGAAAGTCCGACAAGATTTTAGCCAAAAAGGTTGTGGTAAGCAATGGCGCGGCAAGCGCTGTGATGGAAGCGGATGCTAACGCCGAAAAAATGGTGGAAGCGGAGACTATGTTCAATGCGGCTCACTCGGATTATCATCGTGGCGAGTACAAGCTTGCGTACAATGGTTTTAAGCAGGTCTATGAGCTTGTGAAAAAGGGCGAAATGGCTGAAGGTGCTCTTTACTGGATGTCACTTTGCTTGATTGAAGTGAATCAGGTGGCGAAGGCCAAGACGATTTTGACAAATCTCGTGGAAACATACCCGCAAGGATTGAAGGCTTGTGCTAGCATGTTCAAACTTGCATCGCTTTTCGGCAAGGAATGTGATTTGGAACGTCAAAAGCAGTACTTGCAGAAGATTCTTTCAAACAATACTTGTGCTTCGACAACGGAACAGGAACAGGCTGCCTTGCAATTACAGTCTATGCTAGAATTTAAGTCTACGGACGGGCGCTCGGCAGAACAAGTTTGCCGCGAACAGATGAGGTAAGAAACGCTTTTTAGGAAAAGCAAAAGCTCCGAGTTTCTCGGAGCTTTTTGTGTTATGAGATTTCCGCTTGAAGGCCGGAGTGGCTGATTTTATTCGTCGCGGGCGTCGGGGTTGAAACGCTTGACGGTGGCGCCAATCTTAGCCATCTTGGCTTCGAAATCTTCGTAGCCACGGTCAAGGTGGTAAATACGGCTGATGGTCGTTTCGCCTTCTGCAATGAGGCCTGCGAGCACGAGAGCTGCACTTGCGCGGAGGTCGGAACCCATGATGTCGGCACCTTCGAGCGGGAGGCCGCCCTTGATTGTTGCTGTGTTGCCGTTCAGCTGGATGGAGGCTCCCAAACGTTCGAGTTCAGCGACATGCTTAAAACGGTCGTTATAGACGGTATCTTGCACAAGGCTGTTGCCCGGAATCGAGAGGAGTGTTGCCATGAACGGGGCCTGCATATCGGTCGGGAATCCCGGGAACGGGAGAGTCACAAGGCTCATAGGCTTGAGTTCCTGCTGACGTGCATCAACTTCGGCCCAGTCGGCGCCTACGTTCACCTTGCAGCCAATTTCGCGGAATGCGTCGAGCGTAGAGGCGATGTGTTCCGGGATGATTCGCGTGACCTTGACGCGGCCGCGCGTGATGGCGGCGGCACAGAGGAACGTGCCTGCTTCAATGCGGTCCGGGATGGTGACGCCTGTACCCGGGCGGAGGGATTCCACACCTTGGACGGTGAGGGTGCGCGTTCCGCGGCCCTGGATTTTTGCGCCCATGCTGGTGAGGAAGTCGATGAGGTTATCAATTTCGGGTTCGAGAGCGGCGTTTTGCAGGACGCTTACGCCCTTGGCGAGTGTCGCCGCCATCAATACGTTGACCGTTGCTCCGACGCTAGAAATCGGGAAGTTGAAGTTTCCGCCGGGGAGGCGGCCTTCGCATGTCGCTTCGACGTAGCCGTGCGTAACGGTAATCTTTGCACCGAGAGCTTCGAGACCTTTGAGGTGCAGGTCAACGGGACGCGGGCCCCAGGCGCATCCGCCGGGGAGCGATACGCGACAGCGACCGAATCTTGCGACGAGTGGGCCGAGCACGTAGAAACTGGCACGCATGGTTTTCACGAGTTCGTATGGGGCTTCCAAGTGGTCTACGCCATGAGTGTCGATTCTCAAAACATGGCTTCCGCCGTTGATGTGGCAACCGATAACGCGGAGCACATCGGACATGGTCTTCATGTCTTTCAAGTGCGGAACGTTCGTGATTTCGGAAACGCCATCGGCGAGGAGGGCTGCGGCCATGACGGCAAGTACCGCGTTCTTTGCACCAGAAATTTCAACTTCACCATTGACTGGTGCTTTTACTTGAGGAACGATAAACTGATCCATATAAATTAAACCTCTTTATTAAACTTTTGTTCTATCGGATCATGGACTACTCGTGTTCTTGCGATAAAGTCGTGCAAAGCCCTTTTTTGCGGGTCGATGAGGACGATAAGGTAGCCTAGACCATAAAAGATAATAGTCGCTTGCGTTACGATGCTTGCGATAAAGCGGAAAATCGAGAATGCCCACGAGAGCTTTTCACCGCCAGCCATTTCTACGTGAATGTGGAATAGCTTTTTGCCGGGGGTTGCTCCCCAAATGGCATGGAATACGATAAAGTAAGCCGCTTGGACAATGCTCCAAATGGTAAAGAATGTAGACATTCCGGGAAGTTCGAGTGCCTTAGTGACAATGTCGGAAGAAGTCGGGTCTTCAATATATTGCCTTGCTACTTCGGTAACGGCATTCAAATCGATAAAACCCGTGAGACTCAACAAATAAAGGAAAATTGCACCGACAACAGAAAGAATTATGTTGTCTATAATAAAGGCGTTGGCGCGTACAAAAAATCCTGCAAAACGTTTGCGACTCAGTTTGCTTTGGAGAAGCGTCTCGATAGTCTGTTTCAGGAGTTCTTCTTCTGTAGGTTCCGGTGCCTCGGTTGCTTCGGGATAGTCCTTCCAAGCTTTCCAATTGGGTTCACCGCTATGCCAAACAAGAGTTTCATCTTTTATTTTGCCTTCGTTGACAAAATTCCTGATTTCGTCGATAGAGAAAGGGCCTTGGCGCCTGTCCCCGTCGGTGATTGAAGTGTCAATGTAAAACCATTTCATGTTGTGGAATAATTTAGTAAAAAGTTCGCAAGCCGAATTTTTGAAAAAATTGTAAATTTAGGGGTTATGATGATGTTTAAAATTGGTCAGCGTTACGTTAGCCAAGCCGAGCCCACCCTGGGACTTGGTATTGTTTCCGAAGTCCAGGGACGTACTGTCAAGATTTTGTTCCCTTCAATCGGTCAAGCTCGAATTTACAGAACCGAAGAAGCTCCTATTGAACGTTTTGTGTTGCAAGTGGGTGAGACTGTCAAGAGCGAAAAGGGTGTCTCTTTTGTGGTGGACTCTGTTCGCGAAGATTCGGGTATCATGGTTTATGTCGGACGAAACGGCAAGGAGATGAAGGAATCCGAGCTGAGTTCGAAACTTTCGACGGCTCGACCGGCTGTGCTGTTTAGGGCTTTGGCCGATGACGAAGTTTGCTCGTCACGCGATTTTTTACGTCATGAAGATGCGATGGAAATGTTTTACAAGTGGACGTCTTCGCCGGTTCGTGGCATGATTGGTCCGCGCGTGAACATGATTCCGCACCAGTATTACCTTTGCTACCGTGCATGCTCAAGCTCGACGCTCCCGAGGCTTATGCTTTCGGACGAAGTGGGCTTGGGTAAGACGATTGAAGCGGGTATGATTTGGCATGCGCTTAAGTCGAGGGGCCGCATCCAGCGTACGCTCGTGATTGTCCCGGAAACGCTGAAGCACCAGTGGATGATTGAAATGAAGCGTCGTTTTAACCAGCTCTTTACGCTGGTGGACGAAGGCTATATCCGCGGGCTTTTTGTGGGGGTTGCGAAAGACGAAACGAAGCCGAACCCGTTCATGCAGAGTAACGACATCATCGTGTCCATTGACTTTTTGATGGCGCAGCCTGCATTGATCGAAGACCTCTTGAAGACAAGCTGGGACATGACCATCATCGACGAAGCCCACCATCTGGTGTGCGAGGATGGTTTCACGAGCCACGAGTACATGCTTGCAAACAGAGTGATTGCACGTTCGAAGGGTGTGTTGCTTTTGACGGGTACTCCGCTCCAGCTCCATCCGGAATCGCAGTTCAACCGACTCAAGATGCTCGATCCGGTGCGTTTTGCAGACTATAACGATTTTATCAAAGACCAGGAAGCATACCTCAAGCTTGTGCGAGATTTGAATAAGCTTCCGACCGATCCGAACCACCACATGAGCTGGGATGACTTGTACGAATGTGTCCCGAAGAACTCGCAAATTCGTCCGTGGCTTGAACAGGAAAATTCAAAATCCATGACGGCGGGTGAATGGATGCGCCGCATTGTCGATGGCATGGGCACGGGTTCTGTGGTGTTCCGCAATACGCGTAAGGGCGTGGGCGGTTTCCCGAAGCGTGTGCTCGATGAAATTCCGCTCGAACCGAATCCGGCTTACCGCGAAATGGTTGAAGTGGCTGCCGACCGTGACCTCGAAGCATCGACCGACATTCAAGAGAATGGTCTCCTTTGCACAAGGTTTTCGGATGCATGGCATTTGGATGAACGCTTTGAATGGCTTAAGGGATTCCTCAAGGAATACAAGAACGAAAAGGTCTTGTTGATTTGCGAATCGATTCAGGTGGTGCAGGCGCTTGAAACTTTGCTCCTCGAATTCTTGGGAGAAGGTGCGTTTGTGATGTTCCACGAAGACATGAGCATCATGGCGCGTGACAAGGCTGCGGCAAACTTCAGTAAGCCGGATGGTGCAAATTTGCTTATTGCATCAGAAATCGGTTCCGAAGGTCGTAACTTCCAGTTCTCTCATCACTTGGTCTTGTTCGACTTGCCGCTTGATGCCGCTCTTGTGGAACAGCGTATTGGCCGCTTGGACCGCATTGGTCAGGACAAGGACATCATCATCCACGTGCCGTATGTGAAGGGCTCTGGCCAGGAAGTGATGTTCCGCTGGTATAACGAAGGTTTGAATTCGTTTGGCGCTCCGCTCATGAGCGGTGGTGAACTCTTCCTCAAGTACACGGAATCCTTGATTGAAGCTTTGGCAACGCCGCGCGCTAGCCTTGAAAACTTTGTGAAGAACGTCATCCCGCAGGTCAAGAAAGACTGCGAGCAGATGCGTAAGCATATCGAAAACGGCCGTGACCGCTTGCTGGAATTCAACTCTCGCAATCCTGAGAAGGCTAAGGAAATCACGGACGAAATTAGAGAGCTCGATGCGGAACCGGAACTCAAGAATCTCGTGTTTGATTCTTTGACGAACCGCGGACTCGATGTCGAAAAGAGCTCTGTGTCGGGGTGTTTCCTTATCACGATGGGACCGCAAGTCGAAGCGGGCTCCGTGCCAGGCATGCCGGAACTTGCTTCTGGCGTGTATAGCGCTGGAGGAGGCCGCGTGAACAGCCAGACGGATTTGTGTGGCGAAGGTGGCGGCGATTCGGAAGGCGATGGCCGTACGAATGGCGGCACCTGCATGACTGTCACGTTCGATCGCGATGTCGCGATGACGCACGACGATATTGAATTTATCAGCTTGGATCATCCGCTTGCTCAAGGCGTGTTCGATTACGAAACGGGCATGGGTCGCGGAACGGTGTCTTGCGCGATTTGGCCGAACTCTGGTTTGCGCGGACTCATGATGCAGTACAACTTTGCTGTGGAACTTCCGGTGTCCGAAGAATGGGGCTGTGCCGATATCGCAGGGCCGAAGTATTTCAAGGTGCTCGTGAATGCGAAGGGCGAAAACATGTCTGGACATTTTGATGCACTTTCGAATGCTGCGCTCAAGGACGTTGGCGTTCCGCAGGGCAATGCCGCTGTCGATATGACGCTCCGTTACTTTGCTAAGGATGGCTTGGCAAAGGCTCGCTTGATTGTTTCTGAACAGGCGAAGAAGTATGCTGAAGAAGCTGCAAATGCTGTGGAAGCGCGTTCGGAACAGGAATACCAGCGCATGAACCATTTGCTCTCGATGCGTGGCAAGGCGGGTACGAGCGAAGCTTTGAAACAGCTCCGCAAGAACGTGCAGGAACGCAAGAAGATTGTGGCTAACCCGCAACTCCGCCTCGATGCAATTCGCTTGGTGGTGTGCAAATAAACTATTGACTAATAACTAACGACTGAAAAATGAGTGAATTAAGAAAGAACATTTTAGATGAAGCTCGCCGCGTGGTGGTGAAGATTGGTTCTCGCATTCTCGTGGATTCCGAGCGTGGTGGCGTTCGTACGCGATACATCCAGAAGCTCGCGGATTCCGTGGCTCGCTTGATGGATGCCGGCAAGGAAGTCGTCATTGTCACGAGTGGCGCTGTGGGTACGGGCATGGCTGAACTGGGTTACGCTCAAAAGCCGACCGTGCTTGCCGAAAAGCAGGCTTGCGCTGCCGTGGGTCAGATTGACCTCATGTACGCTTATCGCGAAATGTTCCGCTGGGTGCAACTCTCCGTCGGTCAGATTCTTTTGTCTGCAGAAGACTTCCGTGACCGTGCTCGTTACAAAAATTTGCAGAACACCATCAAGGCAATGCTTGCCAAAAAGATTGTTCCGATTATTAACGAGAACGACTCTTTGGCCGTTGCCGAAATCAAGGTGGGCGATAACGACAAGCTCTCAAGCGATGTGGCGCTCTTCCTTGATGCTGACTTGCTCCTCATCTTTACGGATGAAGACGGCTTGTTTGATGACAATCCGAAGAAGAATCCGAACGCCCGCTTGTTGAACTTTGTTCCTGAAATCACGCCTGCGATTTTGGCTTTGGCCGGAAAGCCCGGCGAGGCCGGATCCGCCGTCAGTACCGGCGGCATGAGGAGCAAACTCGAAGCCATTCGCAATGTGACGAAGAGCGGCGCGAATGCATTCCTCGCTAGCGGTATGAAGGTGCTCCCGCATCAGGTGTTCTTTGAAAATGCAACAGGTACGTTGTTTGCAGGTTCCAAGAAAAAGCTCAATAGCCGTCAGCGCTGGCTGAGCTTTATCACAACTCCGCGTGGAAGCGTGATTGTCGATGAAGGCGGCGTGAAGGCTTTGCGTGAAAATCATTCGAGCTTGTTGCCGGTGGGCGTGATTGCGGTACAGAAGCATTTCGACAAGGGTGACTTGATTGAAGTCCAGGACGAAAAGAAGAATCCTGTGGCTCGCGGTGTCGCTGGTTTTGATAGCGAAACGCTTAAGCTTGTGCTCCGCAAGAAGACTGCTCAGGTGCACGAAATCTTGGGCAAGAATGTTCCGGATGAACTTATCCACAAGAACGACTTGGTTGTATTCTAATTAGGTGACTTTAGACCGCTTTAGACAAAAGGATCAAACGTATGGCTGAAGATCAGAATGTCGAAGAACTGGCCGAAGAATCGGCGGAACTCCCGAAAGTTGAAAGTAGGGAAGACCTGGCTCGTATTATACAGGCGCTCGTCTTTGCATCCCCAGATGTTGTGACGCTCAAGAAGCTTCGCGAAATTCTCGGCGATTTTTTGGATGCTCGTTCTGTGGCGGATGCGCTCATTACAGCGAACGATTCTTTGAACAAGATTCAGTCTCCGTTTGAAATTGTGGAACAGGCGGGCGGTTACCGCTTTAGAACACGTGCAAAGTATTATCCGTGGGTGCGCAAGCTCTTCCCGGAAGCAAATGCAAGACGCCTTTCGCAGGCAGCTCTTGAAACGCTTGCCGTGATTGCGTACCAGCAGCCGATTACCAAAGCCGCCATTGAACAGGTGCGTGGTGTTTCGTCTGCAGATGGTCCGATCCGTAACTTGCTTGACAAGGGCTTTATTACTTTGGGCGCAAGAGCGGAAACGGTCGGTAACCCCTATACTTACGTGACTACGCAAGAATTTTTGAAATACTTTGGTATCAATCGCATTCCGGAAGACTTGCCGCGTTTGCGCGAATTCAGTGAACTTTTGGAAGCTGGCGCTTTGGTGCCGCAGTACTCCAAGCCTGATAACGCTCCAGAAGAACCGACTCCGCTCGAAGAATCGACTGACCAAATTGAATTGTCTATGGGAGATGCTTAATGGCCGTTACTCCGTTGATGCAGCAATATTACGAAATCAAGAAAGAAAATCCTGGCTGCATTTTGTTTTTCCGCATGGGCGACTTCTTTGAACTTTTTGAAGATGACGCTGTAATCGCCTCGAAAATTTTAGGTTTAACGCTCACGAGCCGCAATAACGGCGCTTCCGGTGCAACGCCTTTGTGCGGGTTCCCGCACCATGCTGCCGAACGCTATGTGCCAAAGATGGTGGCTGCCGGCTACCGCATCGCCATTTGCGAACAGGTCGAAGACCCGAAACTGGCGAAAGGCATTGTCAAGCGCGACATTGTTGAAATCATCAGCGCCGGCACGGCGATGAACGAAGAAAACCTCAACGCAAAAGAGGCGAATTATCTTTGCGCTTATGTGCCTGCGACAAGCGATGATGGCAAGGGCGGAAACGGGGACGTAGCTGCGTTTGCGATTGCCGATGTGACAACAGGTTACTTGGCCACGTGCCGTAGCAGTGTGCAGGCTTTTGAATGTGAATTCAGCCGCCGCATGCCCAAGGAAATTGTGATTCCCGAAGGGACGACAATCCCATCGGCGATTATGGACTTAATCAAGGCGGAAAACGTCTTGGTCACCGAACTTCCGGCGATTTTGTTTGCAGAAGACCAGGCAAAGGATGTGCTGTTTACGCACTTCAAGGTCGAAGCGCTCGATGGCCTTGGCTTGGATGGTCGCGTTTTTGAAACGTCCGTGACGGGCGCATTGCTCCAGTATTTGATCAACCAGAAAAAGTCCGAACTGTCGCACTTTACGACGCTCGAGATCTTGAATCTGGACGATTACATGACGCTCGACCCGAGTACGCTCCGCAACTTGGAACTCGTGCGTCCGCTGAATGCTGACGATTATTCCAGCACGCTTTGCTCGGTGCTCGATTTTACGGTGACGGCGATGGGTGGGCGTACGCTCAAGGACTGGGTGAGCCATCCGTTGATTGCTGTGGACCGCATCCGCGAACGCGAAGAAGCGGTGGGCGAGCTTGTCCAGAATCCTGTGGCGCTTGACGAACTCAAGGAATCGCTCACGTCGATTCTCGATATGGAACGCTTGATGGGCCGCGTCGGTAGCGGTCGTGCAAATGCGCGTGACCTCGCGGGAATGGGACGTTCTCTTTCGCAGGCATCAAAGGTCGCTGACGTTTTGGAAGGCTTGCATGCGCCGCTTTTTGAAGGGCTGCGTGAAACGCTGAATGCGGCAAAGGGCCGTGGCGAAGACTTGCTCAAGTACTTCAATGATGACTTGCCGATGACGGTGCGCGAAGGCGGAATGATCCACCCGGGTGCAAGTGCAGAACTTGATGCAATGAACGAGGACATCAAGGAACGTCGTGAATGGATTGCTTCGTTGGAAGGCCGTGAACGCGAACGTCTTGGAATCCCGTCTCTCAAAGTCGGTTACAACCGCGTGTTCGGTTATTACATCGAAATCACGAAGGCGCAGATGGCAAAGGCCACGCAGCCGATTCCGGATGAGTATATCCGCAAGCAGACAACGGTGAACGGCGAACGCTATATCACGCCGGAAATGAAGGAATGCGAATCCGTCATCAGCAATGCCGAAGTCAACATCCATGCGCTGGAATACAAGATTTTCTGCGAACTTCGCGAACGCGTGAACAGCTGGCGCGCCGAGCTCCAGGGCATTGCCGATGCGATTGCCCGAGTCGATAGCTTGTACAGCTTTGCTCGTGCGGCCCGCAAGTACAATTACGTTTGCCCTGAAGTTTTTGAAGGGACGGGTATTGAAATTCGCGGCGGTTTCCATCCGGTGATTGTCGCGGTGAATCCTGATTTGAACTTTGTCCCGAACGATGTGACGCTCTCGCCGGACGGTACGCGACTGATGCTCATCACCGGCCCGAACATGGCCGGCAAATCGACGTACTTGCGCCAGACGGGGCTCATTGTGCTCATGGCGCAGATTGGCTGCTTTGTGCCTGCCGAAAGTGCGCGCATTGGTGTGGTGGACCGCATCTTTACGCGTGTGGGCGCAAGCGACCGCTTGAGCCGAGGTCTCAGTACGTTCATGGTCGAGATGATCGAAACGGCGAACATTTTGCGCAATGCAACGCCGCATAGCCTTGTGCTGCTCGATGAAATCGGTCGCGGTACGAGTACGTTTGACGGTCTCTCAATTGCGTGGGCGATTGTCGAGACTCTCCACAGCGAGCCTGCCCGCATGGCGCTTACGCTGTTTGCAACGCACTATCACGAATTGACGGGGCTTGTAGAATCGTTGGAACATGCCGGAAACTTCCAGGTCGCTGTACAGGAAAAGGGCGACAAGCTTACGTTTTTGCACAAGATTCTCGAAGGCGCTTGCGATTCGAGCTATGGTATTCACGTGGCCGAGATGGCGGGGCTCCCACCTAACGTGGTGCGCCGAGCTCGCAAGATTTTGCTCCGTTTGGAAAAGCAGAAGATTGACCCGAGCGACGAGGCGCAAAACAAGAAAATCAAGGCGCAGCCGCAGATGGACTTGTTTGCACCGCCAGACGAGAACACGCTTTTGCTCAAGGATGAAATTCGCAGGCTCAAGCCCGAGGAAATGACTCCGATGCAAGCGCTGCAACGCCTCATGGACCTGAAGGAAAATTACGGGAAATAGCAATTAGTCAATAGTCAATGGTCTTTAGATAAATGCGGCGAAACTGCAATAATAAAACTACTGACTAATGACTAAGAACTAACAACTAAAATATGATAGATTTCGCGGCTTTAATGAACTTTGCTTTTGAGAATCGGCTCTACGAGTCCGAGGTTCATGGCATTGAGCATTGGCATCAGGTGGAGTACAATGGGCTCCTCTTGGCGAAAAAGACTGGCGCCGACATTGATGTGGTGCGCCTGTTTGCTATTTTCCATGATTCGCAGCGTTTGGATGATGCGTACGACCGTGAACATGGCGCACGTGGTGCAGAATTCGCAAAGCTCTGCCGTGAAGAAAAACGCTTTGAGCTGGACGATGAACGCTTTGGCTGGCTGTATGATGCGTGCCGCCTCCATACGATTCAACCGCGTACGGGAAACATTACGATAGACACTTGCTTTGATGCTGATCGCTTGGATTTGGGCCGTGTCGGGTTTCCGCTGGATCCCAAGAAAATGGCGACGGAATGGGGTGCAAAAATAGCCCAGAAGTCTCTCACTTCGGGCTATTCCGTATTCCACATGCGCGAATGGATCCGCAAATTGGTGCTTTAATCCGTCATCCTGGAGCGTAGCGACGGGATCCATTATTTCTTGTACTTACTCTGCGATCGCCTGGAACGTGCAGCTGATTTCGACAGCGACGTTCTTCGGGAGCGTCGAAACGCCGACTGCCGTACGGGCGTGCTTCCCGTTTTCACCGAGAATCTGTACGGCAAGTTCGCTAGCGCCATTCAGCACAATCGGCTGGTCGTGGAAATCGTTTGCGGACTGCACAAATCCCTGAATCTGCACTAGTCGGAGCGTTTCTCCATTTTTGAGTTGCGTGAGGGCGGCTGCAATGTTGTTCAAGAAGCAAATCTGTGCGGCTTCCTTGGCCTTTTCCACAGAAATCTGGTTCGGAACAACGCCGGTAAAAGCGGAAAAGTCGCCTTTCACGGACGGCAACTGTCCAGAAACAATAATCGTATCGCCAAAGCGCGTTGCCGGAACATAAGCGGCAACCGGTGCGGGGCAGGCGGGGAGCGTCAGCCCCAATTCTTGGAATTTAGAGACAATTTGACTCATGTAATCTCCTTGTTTTTTCGCCATTAATATACAATAATTGAGATGCATTGGGGGCGTTTATGGCCCGCAATTTAAAATGCCCGCACGTTTTTGCGTGCGGGTATATTTTAAGGCTATTGTTGGCGATTACTTCTTCTCTACTAATTCCGTGGCGAGTTTCTTCATTCCGTTGAAGTCCCACTTGCCGCTGCCGAGCTTCGGGATGGCTTCGACGCAGAACACAGAACCCGGCTGCATAAGCGGTGGGATGCCCGATTTACGCAAACTTCTCGAGATTTCTTCCGTATCGAGCGTTTCGTCGCCCTTGACGAGGAGCACGATGCGTTCGCCCTTGACTGAATCCGGAACAGCGGTAATGGCGAATTCGTGTTCGCCCATGATGTCTGTTTCTGCAATGCGGAGTTCCACGGCGGTAAGGGAAATCATTTCGCCGCCGAGCTTTGCGAAGCGGCTGTAGCGACCGAGAATCTTGACAAAGCCGTCTTCTGTGATGGTGCACTTGTCTCCGGTCTTGTACCAGCGGCGTCCTTCGGCTTCAAAAATGACGGCGTCTGTTTTTGCTTCGTCGCGGAGGTAACCCTTCATGACTTGCGGGCCTGTGATGACTAGCATGCCTTCTTCACCCGGAGCCAAGAATTCGTTTGTCTCGGGGTTAATAATGGCACCTGTAGAACCCGGGACGACCATGCCGATGCTCGTGTGGTCGCAGCACTTTTCCATCGTCAAGAAGTCGTCGAGCAATACGTTCGGGGCGTTGAGCGTGGCAAGCGGCGTGAGTTCCGTGCAACCGTAACCTTCGTAAATGTCCTTGCCGAACTTGAGCTTGAAGGTCTCGCGCATTTCGGGGCGGAGCTTTTCGGCACCGGCAATCACGTAGCGCAAAGAGTCGAGGCACATGGGGTGTACCCAGCGGTTGATGGCGATGGCGCGGAGGAACGTCGGGGTGCCCATGAGGATGGTTGCCTTGTATTCGGCGCATACGCGGGCAAGCGTCTTGATGTCGGTCGGGTCGGGGCAGAGCACCATTGGCACGCCGTCGAGGAGCGGCATCATGAACGTCATCGTAAAGCCAAACGAATGGAACAGCGGGAGGAGCGATGTCATCACGTCGGTGCGGCAAAGCCTGATGACGTGGTCTCCTTGCTGGGCGTTGGAAATCACGTTCTTGTGCGTGAGTTCTACACCCTTCGGCGTTCCTTCAGAACCGGAACTGAACAAGATAACGGCATCGTCGGTTAATTTAGACGTGGTGAACCAGAAATCTCTCAAAAGCTTCTTGGGGAATGTAAGGACGATGAACGATTCGAGCAGGCGGCAGAAGGTACTGATTTTCTTTTCTTCTTCGTCGATGTAGAACATCTGGCATTTTTCGGCGAGCTGCTTGAAGTCCGGGTTCTTGCCGCAGAGCTTGTCGAAGAAGGCGCGGGACGTGACGATTGTTGAAAGTTCAGCCTTGTCGATGCAGCCGATGAGCGTGTCCACAGGCGAGGTGTAGTTCAGGTTGACGGTCGTCCTTCCGCAGCCGAGGATAGACATAATGCCGAGGGCGGCATCGCGGCTTGTGGGGAGCATGAAGCCTACATTCTGGTCGTTCTTGGTGAGCGACTTGATCTTTTTGCCGAAGTGGTGGCAGAGGCGGATCATCTCGTAACCATTCACGTGGCGGCCGGCAGGGTCAATCAAGATCGGGCGGGAGCGGCGCTTGCGCATGGCGCGGTACCAAAGCGGAATGATGCTTGCGGAATGGTCCATCGCCATGTTCCAGATATCCGTGCCCAAGTTCTGCAAGTCCTTGCGGATAACATCTTCGGGGGTGGAGGCGGGAAGTGCCTTGCCAAAGCCCACGCTGATGACGCGGTTGAAGTACTGCGGGCGGTTTACGCATTCGGAGGCGTGGCTGTAACGGCTGCCCCAGAGACCCTGGATGTAGAACGGGACGATTTGCGCTTCTGTGCCTTCGATAGCCTTGCTGTAATCAAGCGAGAACTTCGAGACGAACGGGCTCTTGGAAACTTCGCCTTCGGGGAAGATGACGACCGCTTCGCCCTTCAATAGCGCTTCGTGGATTTTTTCCATGGCTTCGCTGGGGTCGCGGCGGTTGATGTTGATGACGGACTTGCCGTGAGAGAACCAGCGCAAGTACCAATCTGCAAACGTGTTCCTGTTGCTTGCGATGAGGAGCGTGCGCGGAGATGCCATCTGGAGCACGGCCCAGTCGATGAAGCTAAAGTGCGGACCGACCAAAAGGAGCGGACCAGATTCGGGCATATTCTGGATGCCGTGGACCTTGACCTTGTAGCGGAACACGTATGAGAATGCAAAGCGGAGCCCAGCGCGGAGGAGCGTCATCGGGGTGCGTTTGAGCGTGAACACGAACGTGAGGGCGAGGATCACAGCGAGGAAGAATAGCTGTTTGTGGAGGCTGAGTTCGGTCATGAGGAAGAGGATGACCTGGAAGCCAAGTAAGATGAACAAGAAGCTCATCTGGATCATGAACGAAACGGCGTGGATGCGGCCAGATGTGTCTGGGCGTGTGACGTTTTGGATGACCGTGCGGAGGATGACGAATGCGGAGCCTGCCCAGAAGGCGATGAATGCGTAGAGGAACGCAAGGACGTACTGGTTATTGATGAATGGCGTTATAATCATCGTGATGGAAGACGCAATGGCGGCAAGCGGGATAAGGCCTGTTTCCACGAAGTTCTTGGAAGACTTTGCGGCACTGATGGCGCCAATGATGTAGCCGATTCCGGTGAAGATGAACGTCCACTGGAAAAGCGTTGTGCTTTGCGTACCCGTCATGTTCTGCGAAATCATGATGAGGAACTGCGTTACGCTCCAGAAGGCTGCAATGCCGAGCATCGAGAGCTTGAGCATCGGGTTTGACCAGGTCGAAGAGAAATTGCGCATGGGGGAGCGGAGCTTGACGAACTTATTCTGTTTGCTGATGCGGATGCAGAATGACGAAATCGCGGCGACGAGGCCTACAGCCGAGAGGATGAACGGGAGGAGCGTGTAGCTAATGGTCGAGCTGTCGTTCGGGCTATAGTCAAACGTGAGGAAGGATATAATCGTGATGCCGAGCGCCATGAAAATCAAGTGCTTGGCGTTGATCTTCACCAGGTCGTTCCCGTCGGTGATTTCTTTCATGAGACCGATTTTAGCGGGGCTGAAAATCGCGAGGAAAATGCCGTACAAGAAGAGCAATGCAAACGCGCCGAAGTCGAGCCTGTCGCCAAAGAAAAATGCGATGAGCAACACGGATAAGGCCATGCCAGCGGAACTCCAACCCATGACTTTGCTTTTGGGGAAACGTCCGGCAAAATAGCTTGCCACATGCATCATGATAATGCTCGGCGAGAACATGGCGAACTGGAGCAGTAGGCTTAACCAGAAGAATCGTGTGCCTTCGGAGTTGAAGGTTATCCAGCGTTGAAAATGGATGAATAACCCCAGTTGCATGAATGAACTAAAAAATACAGCAATGTAATAGGGAACTTCGCCAGGACAGGTTGTGCGTTTCATATAATCGTTGTTAGGTATGAAAAATTGTTTAAAAATGTGAGGTAAATATAGTAATGATTGGTGGGGATAAAAAAGGAAATGCCCGCGCGGTGGCGGGCATGACGTTAATGAATAGATTGCTTCGCTACGCTCGCAATGACGTGGAAGTTGAGCGATGCAGAAATAGCGATTACTTCTTGAATACTTTATAGAAGCAGAATGCGCAGAGGCCCGTAATGGCGCTCCAAGAGCAAATCATGAATACGAGTCCGCCTGTAGTGAATTCAGCGTTCATTTTTAGCCCTCCATGTTTTCGTCAGAGTTACCGATTTCCATCTTCTTGATTTTCTTGCTGCGGCCTTTTTCAGCAGGGCCTCCTTTGCGCCAAGCATAGGCAATGGCAAGGTTCAAGAGCAAGAACAGAACCAATAAGAATCCGCGGAATGCCCATGTGAATCCGATTTTTGGGAATGTGTGGCCGAGGAATTCGACTGTTGCGCTCGGGTCCACATTGCTAAGCGTAATGAATGGGAGGCCGTCCGTTGCCGTGAACGAAATCAGAAGCACTATCAGGTAAATCGGGCACACGTAAAGAATTATCGGGCGGAGGAAGCGCGGGAGCTTGAGGAGTGAGCCATCGTTCATGGTGGCGAAGGCTTCGTTTTCACCCGGTTCCACAACAACTTCAGCAGGGAGGTCTCCATTTGCCTGGGCTTCCTTGGCATTGCGGCGTCCGAGCACGAGGCTAAAGAGTACGGCCTGGATCATGCCCACGAACACGATGAGGTACATACCGCCCCAGAAGTCGAGTTCATCAACCGTGCCTGCGGCGAGGCCGAAAATAGCGGTGAGGCTACCGATAAAGGTAATCGTGCTGACCGTCGTGACAGACTTTTTACGCGTAAACTTGAGGTCGTCTTCGCAGAAACTGATGAGCGGCTGGATGATGGAAATAGCGCTTGTAATGCCTGCAAAGAAGAGCATCGTGAACCAAACCGTTTGAAGCACGCCACCAAACGGGAGCGTTCCGAAAACGTAAGGCATGGTCTGGAATCCAAGACCGAACGTACCGAGCTTGGCACATTCTTCGATGTTTGCGCCTGCGATAAGCACGGCCATCGGAATCACAACCGTACCACCAATAATCACCTCGGCGAAGCCGTTCGTTGCACTTGCCGTGAGCGAAGAAAGCACGAGGTCCTCTTTCGGCTTGAGGTAGCTTGCGTAGCAGAAAATGATGGCCATACCGAGGCTCATCGTGAAGAACACCTGGCCTGCAGCGGCCATCCAGACCTTCGGGCTAGCGAGCTCCGAGAAATCTGGGTTCCACATGAATGCGAGACCCTTGCCGATGCCTGGGAGCGTGAGCACGCGGACCACAAGCACAAGGCCTAAAATCAAGAGAATTGGCATGCAAATCTTGTTGGCGCGTTCAATGCCTTTGCGCACACCGAACGAAAGCACAATCATGTTCGCGATGAACGTAATGAGGAAGAAGATGATGGCGACCGGGATGCCACCGACGCAAGTCTTGAGCATAATGTAGTTGCTAAAGAATTCCGTCATCTTTTCGGGCCCCTGGGCGACCACTTCCATCAATGTGCCCGTTGCGGAGTAGAACGCGAATGCCAAAATCCACGACTGGATGAATCCGTAATAGAAAATGATGAAAATCGGCGGGAGAAGTCCGAGCGAGCCCAGGTACTTTGCCCACTTCTTCTTTTTCTGGAAAATGATGTGGTAGGTACTTGGGGAGGTGCCGTAATTGTGGTAGCCTGCGTAACGGCCAAGCGTCCATTCAATCCAGGCGAGCGGAATTCCGAGGAACACAAACGCAATGAGGTAAGGGATGATGAATGCGCCGCCGCCGTTTGTAGCTGCTTGCACGGGGAATCGAAGGAAATTGCCAAGACCGACTGCAGAACCAGCGACTGCGAGGATAACCCCGAGTTTGGAACCCCAGTTTTCACGATTGTTTGCCATTTCTATTTTCCTAGAATTTAAATGAATCCGTTTTTTATTGTTATCGCATTAAATTTAGTTATTACTCGAAATATGGCAACTTTGAAAAATGTTACGCTAGGGGCTTTTACTTTTGTCCTTTTTTTATTTTCGCTTTCTTTTCGTACATGGATTCGTCGGCGCGCTTGAAAACATCTTCAACGCTATCTCCGCTTTGATATTCGGACATGCCGACGGCGGCTGAATAGCGTTCCCAAGGCAGGCCTTCTGTGTTGCTCATGCTTTTCTTGAATTCTTTTTCGGTTTCTTTGAGTAACTTGTTTCTGTTTTCGTAATCGGTGTTGCGCAATATGACTACGAATTCATCGCCTCCGATTCTGTAAACGGGGGAATGTTTGTATGTTGTACAAATGATATTGCATGATCTGGAAATGTACTTGTCCCCGCAATCATGACCATAAGTGTCGTTCACATTCTTGAGGTCGTTGATGTCGATCATTACGATAGCGAATGTGGCTGAACCGCTGTTGATTTGTTCTTGAAGTGTATCCTTCATCTTGTCGTAAGCGATTTTACTATTGACATGAGTCAAGGCGTCTTTGAAAGCGAGAATTGTCATGCCTTGAGCCTGTTCCTGGGCAGAACGGGCTTTGGCTTCGGCTGTTAAAAGTCCCCGGACATAGTTGCGCATGTCTTGTGACATTTGTGAAATCGCATTTGCCAAAGATTCGACTTCGTTGTTCGTATGGATATCGGGATCATCGAAAACGAGTTCTTCGGGGGTCTTGTTTTCGCGGCTTTTTTCTGCGAAATGGCGTGCGCTTCTTTCGAGTGCAAGGATGGGGCCTGTAACGTTATGACGTAGCCAAATAATCAGGATAAGGCCAAAAAGGATTCCCAAGCACAGCGTTAAAAGAACGTTATAAATAACATAGTGATTGACAGTCTTGTGCAGTTCTGCAATAGAAATGTCGGCGCAAATGACACCGAAATGGACTCCGACCGAATTCACGTAAGGTTTGCATGCGGTGTAGGCTGCTCCCCAGTCGGAATCTTCTTCAAAGTAAGAAGTTTTTTCTTCTTTAATGGCTCTAGCGAATTTTTGAATTTCAGCTGGTTGGTAGGCATCGGTTGTTTCTAGGAGCTTCATATCCTCTTCGCCACGGGCGCGTTCCTCGTTGCTCGTGGCAGAGCAAATGTTGTACATGGAATCGTTGCGGACGAATAAAGAGTACAGGTAGAACAACTCGAAATCATCGACCATGCCGTTGAGCAATGTTTGGACTTTTTCGTATTTTTCGCTTTTTTGCCCAGTGAGGGTACACTGGTAAAGGTCGTCCATGTCAATCTGGTTTGTAATGTAATTCAGAATATTGTCAAGTTTGTCGTCATAACGTTTGTAGAGTGACTTGGAGTAAGTAAGATAGGATTGGATTGAAAGTATAAAACACAAAAATGCGACAAAGACAGCGCTTCCGACAATAAGGCTTTTATGAATAGGCTTCTTGCGATTCTTCATACATTGCTCCTTATGAGGAAAATATAGACTTTTTTTGAAAAAAAGCAAAAAAAGCCATCACTCACGTGAGGACTTTTTTGAGAAATTCGCCTTGCCTAGCGCAAGTTGCGGACTTGTCGAGTGTATGTTATTTGTTGTTCGCGCGGATAAGGTTGAGGGCGGAACCGGCCTTGAACCATGCCCACTGCTGTTCGTTGTAAGTGTGGCTTAAGGCGATGTTATCGACGGAGCCATCCTTGTGGTGGGCGACGAGCGTGAACTCGGAGCCCGGAGCGAACTTGGTGAGACCTGTGATATCGAACACATCCTGTTCCTGGATCTTGTCGTAGTCGGCGGCGTTCTTGAAGGTGAGGGCGAGCATGCCCTGCTTCTTGAGGTTCGTTTCGTGGATGCGGGCGAAGCTCTTCACGATCACGGCCTTCACGCCGAGGAAGCGCGGTTCCATAGCGGCGTGTTCGCGGCTGGAGCCTTCACCGTAGTTTTCGTCACCGATGACGATGGAGCCCGAGCCCTTGGCCTTGTAAATCTTGGCAAGTTCGGGGACTTCCTTGTATTCACCGCACTGGCAGAGGACCTTGTTGGTTTCGCCGTTGAAAGCGTTCACGGCACCGATGAGCATGTTGTTCGAAATGTTTTCGAGGTGACCGCGGTAGTTGAGCCACGGACCAGCCATAGAAATGTGGTCGGTGGTGCACTTGCCCTTGGCCTTGATGAGGAGCGGGGCTCCGGCGATGTCCTTGCCGTCCCAGGCGGCGAACGGGGCGAGAGCCTGCAAGCGCTTGCTGGTCGGGTTGATGGAAACGGTAATGTTGGAACCGTCTGCTGCCGGAGCCTGGTAGCCAGCATCCTTCACGTCGAAGCCCTTCGGCGGGAGTTCGCACTGTTCCGGCGGGTCGAGCTTCACGGCCTTGCCTTCGTTATTGACGAGGGTGTCGGTCATCGGGTTGAAGCGGATGTCACCGCTGAGGGCTGCAATCACGGCCATGAGCGGGGAGGCTACGAAGGCGTGCGTATTCGGGTTACCGTCAGCGCGCTTTGCGAAGTTGCGGTTGAAGCTGTGAACGATGGTGTTAAGTTCTTTCTTGTCGGCGCCGGCACGGTCCCAGCGGCCAATGCAAGGACCGCAGGCGTTCGTCATAATCGTTGCACCGAACTGCTTGAACAAGTCGATGAGGCCGTCGCGTTCGGCGGTGTAGCGAACTTGTTCGGAACCCGGGTTGATGAGGAGCGGGCACTTCGGGGAAAGACCCTTGGCGAGAGCCTGCTTGATCATGTTAGCGGCCATGTAGAGGTCTTCGTAGCTGGAGTTCGTGCAAGAACCGATGAGGGCGGCACTCACGACCGGAGTGGATTCCGGCTTGGTTTCGGTAGCCTTGAGAGATTCTGCCATGTCGGTCACGGCGAATGCGCGGTCCGGGCTGAACGGGCCGTTGTAATGCGGGATGAGCGTGTTGAGGTCGATTTCCACAACGCGGTCAAAATACTTTTCCGGTTCTGCTTCAACTTCCGGGTCTGCCTTGAGGTCGGCAGCAATCTTGTCGGCGGCGTCAGCGACATCGGCACGGCCAGTAGCGCGGAGGTAACGGCTCATGGAATCGTCGTAGCTGAAGGTGGAGCAGGTGGCGCCCACTTCGGCACCCATGTTGGCAATCGTTGCCTTGCCAGTAGCGGAGAGGCTGCGTGCGCCTTCGCCAAAGTATTCGATAATAGCGTTCGTGCCACCCTTAACCGTAAGGATGCCGGCGAGCTTGAGGATGATGTCCTTAGCCGTTGCAAAGCCCTGGAGTTTGCCAGTGAGCTTCACACCGATCATCTTCGGGTACTTGAGTTCCCACGGGAGACCGACCATGGCGTCCACAGCGTCTGCACCGCCCACGCCAATCGCGAGCATGCCGAGGCCGCCGGCGTTCACGGTGTGGGAGTCGGTACCGATCATCATTCCGCCCGGGAAGGCGTAGTTTTCGAGCACCACCTGGTGGATGATGCCTGCACCCGGGAGCCAGCAGTCAATGCCGTACTTGGCAGAGACGGACTGCAAGAAGTCGTACACTTCCTTGCTTTCTTCCTTGGCGCGGGGGAGGTCCTTTTCGACACCTTCGCGAGCGATAATCAAGTGGTCGCAGTGCACGGAACTCGGCACAGCCACGCGGGACTTGCCTGCAGTCGTGAACTGGAGGAGGGCCATTTGGGCGGTTGCGTCTTGCATGGCCACGCGGTCCGGGTGGAATTCGGCAAAATCAGCGCCGCGCTTGTAGGTTCTGTTTTCTGCGCCATCGATCAGGTGGCTGTAGAGAATCTTCTCGGCGAGAGTGAGCGGGCGGCCAAGCTGCTTGCGGGCAACAGCGACGCGTGCAGGAATGCGAGCGTATGTGGCCTGGATCATGTCGAAATTAAAAAGCATAGTTACCTCATGTAATTTTCGAGCGTAAAGATAGAAATTTTAGCATAAAAAGGGGGGAGGGATCCCCCTCGCTCCAGCCTTGGCTTACACTACCCCCACTGCGGGGGACACCCCCGCAACGCCCCCGGAATGCTGGCGTCTAGATATGAAATTTGAGCCTTACTAAAGGGTGTATGTTAATTTGACTTCTTTTTCAAAGCCATTTCTTAAAATAGTCATGGTCCAAATATCTCCAAAATTTGTTTTTTTCATGACATCATAGTAGTCTTCGGTTGAATAGATTCTTTTCCCGTTGATTTTTGTAATTATATCACCATGGGATAAATTGGCGTAGTAAGCTTCTGTATTTTTATAAATAATATTAATCAACGCTCCTGTATTTTGTTTGTAAATTTCGCGATCGTGACGGGTTAATTCAGATACTGCAATTCCTGGTGTATATGCGGCTCTTTTGTTTTTAGGAATTCGAATGAATAAATATGCAGAATAATCGTATCGTTGAATTGAGTACGAATAATTTGTATATGAAGTTGTTGCATAAGAACTTGTTGCCCCATATGCATTTGTGTAATAATGATAATTTGTGTATGGTACGGAATAGCTTCCATTTCTTGTGTCAGTATAATTTTCAGACCATATGGCTCTAGTTGCTTTTTCTTTTTTACAGAGTTTTTTTATTGCAGTATAGACTTCTTCATCACTAATTGCAGGTCCGTTAAATCCTGAATATCCTATACACCAATACCAATATGATGCAATTTCTCTAAATTCCTCATCTATATTATTTACTTTGAAAATTTTAATCTCTTCTCCTTCTTTAAGATATGCTTCTTTAGGAAAAAAGCCTTCGTCATGCCAAGGTTTATAGAAATCATCAAATCCTGTTGTGACACATCCTGTAAGAATGAATAAGCTGAAAGTGTATAGAATCAAAAATTTTTTCATGCCGTAAATATATTTTATGTGTGATTATTTTTCAAATGAGGACTATTAGCTGAAGGCTAACCTTGAATAAGGTTCGTGCAAAAAAAAGAGGCCGGTTGAATCCGACCTCTTTTTGCGAAATGCGCACGGAATGTACGCGAAAATGCGCGCGGGCTTTACTTCCCGGCGATTTCCTTGGCCTTGGCTTCGATTTCGGCGATTGCCTTTGCGCGACCTTCGGCGGTGTCTGCGTTGCTGAGCACAATATTCACGAACACGGAACCTGCGACTACGGCGTACACATGCTTAGAGAGCACCTTGGATTGTTCGCCATTGCGGATGCCAAAGCCGCCAAGAACCTTAGCGCCACCCTTACCGACGGTGTCGATAAAGTCGAGCGTCGCCTGGTCAATTGTGGTTTCGCTGCCGGTCGTGCCTGCGCGTAGGGCGGCGTAGATGTACTTGAAGCCCTTGGAAGCCATCGTTTCGAGGCGTTCCTTGGTCATGCTCGGTGCGGCAACCGGAATGTTTTCGAGACCGTGCTTCTTGCAAGCTTCGGTGAGGCCTTCGTCATGGTCGAACGGAAGGTCCGGAATGATGCAAGCAGAAACGCCTGCGTCCTTGCACATCTTGACAAAGTTTTCGACGCCCGGCGTAAAGGCGAGGGAACCGTAAGTCATGATGTAAATCGGCGTTTCAGGGTGGCGTTCGTGAATCTGCTTCACGATGGCGAGGCCCTGCTTGGTAGAATAGCCCTTTTCGAGAGCGATGGTGGAGGCCGTCTGGATGGCCGGACCGTCTGCGCTCGGGTCGCTGAAGGCGAGCTGGATTTCAAGAATGTTCGCGCCACCCTTCACAAGTGCGTCGGCAATGGCGATAGAAGTTTCAGCGTCAGGAAAACCCGCAATAAGATGAGACATTAAATTCATGGTGATTACTTCCTTGTCATAATTTCGGCGTCGTGGATGTCTTCGTTGTTTTCGAGGCGAACAAGTTCGGCCTTGAGGAATTCCTTCCACTTTTCGGGGCGGAACACCGGGCTTGTGATGAAGATGTCCTTGTCACCGCGGCCACTCATGTTGATGACGAGCGCCTTGTCTTTCGGGAGTTCCTTCGCAATCTTCATGGCGGCAGCACCGGCGTGTGCGCTTTCGAGTGCGAACAAAATGCCTTCGTTCCTAGCGAAGAACTTGACGGCTTCAAGAGCTTCCTTGTCGAGAATTGCCGTGAATTCCACGCGGCCCGATTCTCCGAGGGCAGCGAGCTGCGGACCAATGCCCATGTAGTCGAGACCTGCCGAAATGGAGCGCGTCGGCATGGATTGACCGTCTTCGTCAATGAGGAAGCGGCTCTTGTAACCCTGCACAATGCCTTCGCGGCTGGCGTTACCCGTCATGCGGGCTGCATTTTCACCGACGTTCGGGCCTATGCCACCGGCTTCGGCACCAATCAGGCGCACATTCTTGTCTTCGATAAACGGAGTGAACACGCCGATAGAGTTGCTACCGCCACCCACGCAGGCGACAACGGCTGCGATGTCAATGTTGCGTTCAGCGGCCTGGCGCTTGACTTCTTCACCGATAATCGACTGGAAGGTACGAACGATATCCGGGAACGGAGCCGGACCGAGAGCAGAACCCAGCACATAGTGGGTGTTCTTGAAATTCGTAGCCCAGTCGCGCATGGCTTCGTTCACGGCATCCTTGAGTGTGCGGCTACCGCTTGTGACCGGCACAACCTTGGCTCCGTACATTTCCATCGTTGCCACGTTCGGCTGCTGACGACGGACGTCCACTTCACCCATGTACACCACGCATTCGAGGCCGAGCTTTGCGCAAGCGGCGGCAGTGGCGAGCCCGTGCTGACCGGCGCCTGTTTCGGCGATGATGCGGGTCTTGCCCATCTTCTTGGCCAAAAGGCACTGACCGATAGCGTTGTTAATCTTGTGGGCGCCCGTGTTGGCAAGGCCTTCGAGCTTGATGTAAATCTGCGCACCGCCCAAGAGCTTGGTTGCCGTCGGGGCAAAGTACAGCGGAGTTTCGCGGCCAATATAGTCGCGCTGGATGATGCGGAGCTCTTCGAGAAATTCCGGATCGTGGATGTACTTGTTGAATGCCGCTTCGAGGTCGTCGAGCGGGCGGCGGATGATTTCGGCAACGTACTTGCCGCCGAACTTGTCAAAGAAACCGTTGTTAGAAGTTGTAGAGGTCATTGTTGTTCTGTCATCCTGAGCGATGGGCGGAGCCCGAAGTCGAAGGATCTAGTTAAGGGTTAAAGTCTCTATGCTTGTTGAAAAACCTTCGAGTCCAGAAACCAAAAAAAATCGGCTTCCGGAGAGTCCCGAAAGCCTTTTACAAACACTTGATGAAATCAGCAAACCGGACTCTATTTCGTAGAGCCCCACCACCAACGGTTGAAACGGATTACTGCATTCATCTTCATGTCATAAAATTTAGGAAGCCACGATAAATTTGGCAAGGGAATAGGAAAAAATTTGATATAAAAAATAGGCTTCCGATAACGCTCGGAAGCCATTTTATCAAACACTTGATGAAACCAGCAGATCCGTTCCGTTTTACGGGAACCCCTCCCGCAAGCGGTCTGAGTGGATTACCGATTTCACCTTTACGTATATCAATATACACTGTAATTCGTTGATTGTCAATAGGTTACGATAACTTTTTTGTAAATTTTTGGTACGATTTTGGTGCTGTATAGAAAAAGCCTATCTTTGTGGATAGGCGTTTTGTTTTAATCGCATTTTTTTTGAATGTTATTTTGCGGCGATTGCTGCAAACAGCGCTTTCATCTTGTCGTGATTCTTGATGCCGGGGGCGTCTTCGATGCCGCTTGAAACGTCGATAAGTTCGGGGTTGAACTTTTCGCAGATGGTGGCTACGTTTTCAGGGGTGATGCCGCCGGCGAGCCAGAGTGGGGAACCGCTTGCTTTTTCGCGGAGGAGCGATTCGGGGATGGTCTTGCCGGTGCCGCCTGGGATGCCTTCGACTTTGGCGTCCAGCAAAATGCGGGGTTCGCCGTTCTTGCGGATGCCTGCGACGTAATCGAAGTCTTCGGGGGCGCCTACGCGTGCTGCGCTGTAGTAGGGGAGGGCGTTACCGGATGCATCGTCGATGGATTTGTGCGGATCAACGCCGTGGAACTGTACGGCGTCGAGCACGCCTTCTTGGGCGAGCTTGATGGCTGTTTTGCCTTCGACGGAATTGGGGTCGGTAATCACGCCAACGAGAAGTGGAGCTACGTCATTGCAAGCGGAGCGAAGCAATCTAGTCTTGAAACTGCGCACGAATTCTTCGGTGGTAAGTCTCTTGGTGGTGCTGAACACGAAACCGAGCATGTCTGCGCCGAGTTCGGCGGCGAGGAGGCCGTCTTCTTCGCGGGTGATGCCGCAAATTTTCACGAGCGGGCGGCGCGCATCTTGTGATGAGGCTGCGCGAGTCTCGTTATTGGCAAACTTGCGTTCAGCGAACTTTTTCCAGAACTGTCCGCGGGCGTTTTCGCATCCGCTTTCGAATGCGCTGACCACGTCTTTGGCGAGCGGCGGATTCTTGGCGACTGCTTCACCGACGAGAATTCCCGTGAATCCGAGATTGCGGGCGTATGTCGCATCGGCGGCACTCAAAATGCCTGATTCAAAAACGGCTTTGGCGGGGAGCTTGCTGCGGACACTTGCGGGAATCAGCGGGTCCGTATGGAACGTGGCGAGGTCGCGCGAATTCACTCCTGCGACAATCGTCTTGGCGGCTGCAACACCGAGAGCGTCCGTCACAACGGAGAGCTTGCGGAAATCGTCAGCTTCACGGACTTCAACGAATGCCTGAATGCCGAACTGCTGTGCGCGCTCGGCCATTTTTACGAGCTGGGCGTCGTCGAGGATGCGGGCGATGAGCAAAACCGCATCGGCACCGCAGCGATAAGCGATGTCAATTTCGTCTTCAAATAAAAGGAAATCTTTGCGGAGAACAGCGCAAGTATGCAAGCCCTGCTGACGGCGGCGTTCCATCAAGTCCGCTACGGCAATCAGGTCTCGGAGCGAACCCTTGAAAAAGTTCATTTCGGTCAGCACGGAGACCGCTTGAGCGTGAGCTTCGGCATAAGTCGTGGCGAGTTCCACCGGATTCAGGTCCGGAGCAATGTCTCCCTTGGATGGCGAAGCCCTCTTGACCTCAAGGATTGCTCCTGCGTTTCCAAGAAATTCTGTATGACCAACGCGACGAGCCTCGGGAATATCAATATTGAAATTCAATCCGAGTCTGTCGATGTCCTCGCGGCGCATGCGCACGATTTTTTGCAAAATATCTTCGCTCATAATTCCTCTACGCCAATTGTAGAAAAATTTAAGGCGCGTTCCAATAAAATACTGTTTTAGTAGGAGTTTTGGAGTTGTCTATAGAGGACACTTTGAGTTGTGTGGGGCTCTTTTTTGATGTTTTCCCTTGTCTTTCGGCATAAATTTAAGGAAAAAAAGGGATGTTTTATGAATTATTTGTTCTCTAAATCGATTGGTGCTGTAGCAACATTTGCGGCTATGGCTGTGACAACGGCTGCGATTCCTGCGTTTGCTGTGACATCGCCGGACTTTCCGATGGCGGGTTTTGCCACGCAGAATGGTGGCACCACGGGCGGCAAGGGCTATTCTGAGGTCACGGTTGATAATGTGAGTGACCTCAAGAGTTATGCCAAGGCGGGCAACAAGATTATTTACGTGAAGCCGGGCACGTACATGGGGCCGGTGGAAGTCGGTAGCAACGTGACGATTTACGGTTACCAGGGCGCCATTATCGCGCAGCCTACTTCGGGCAGTGCCATGAAACTGAGCGGTTCGAAGAACGTCATCATCCGCAACCTGAAATTCAAGGGTGTGGGTGCGCACGATGACGATGATGAAGATTGCCTCCAAGTGAATCACGAATCCAAGAACGTGTGGATTGACCACGTGGATGTCTACGACGGTCACGACGGCAACTTGGATATTACCAACGCCTCGGACTTTGTTACGATTTCGTGGACCAAGTTCAGCTACACTTCGGCATCGAGTGGTCATCAGTTCAGCAACCTGATTGGTAACAGCAAGACAAAGACGAGCGACCGCGGACACCTGAATGTGACGATTCACCATACGTGGTGGGCTGACGGCGTGGTCGAACGCATGCCGCGTGTGCGTTTTGGCAAGGTACATGTGGCGAACAACCTCTTCGATAGCAAGAATGCGAGCTATTGCGTGCGAGCCGCTATCGAGGCGGACATCCGCATTGAGAAAAATGTGTTTATCGGTGTGCAGAAGGCGCTTGACTTGTACACGAGCGATGGAGCCATTACGGCGGCGCAAATGATTAGCAACTACGAAGAAAATGTGAAAAAGCAACAGGCGGGTACGGGAACCGCATTTACGCCACCTTATTCTATGAGCTTGACTGATGTGAGTACACAGGCAAAGGCTTATGCCCTTCGCGATTCTATTAAGTTGTATGCTGGCGCAACACTCCCTGATCCGGGAAAAACTCAGACGGTAACGCCCGCATCATCTTCTAGCGAAGCAGCGTCTAGTTCCAGCGTGGCTGTGTCTAGTTCAAGTGTTGCGAAATCCAGCAGCAGTGTCGCACAGTCCAGCTCCTCGCAGGCTGTATCTAGTTCCTCGCAGGGGGAGGTTGTTTCTGGAACGGCAACGCTTACTAAGCACGGCTCGGGTAGCGCCAAGCAAGAAGTCAAGCAAGGTGAATCTATCGAAGAATTTTACTTTACCGTTGCTGGCGCCACGGGTGCGACTGTTACGGGACTCCCCGATGGTATTGTGGGGACAATGAAGGGTAGTGATTTTTATATCTCAGGCACGGTCGCTCAAAATGCTGAAGTGGGGGCGTACAACTTTACCGTGACGACAACCGGAGCTACGACAAATGCAACCAAGAGCGGAACGATTACGGTTGTTGGTGAAAATATGGAGCAGGGCACGACTTCGTTGGATGTCGCTACGGTTGCTCCGCATTTCAATGTCTCTGTCGACGGTCGAGTGCTTACCGTACAAGGTGCTACGCAGGCGGCGTATCTCCTGGATGCTCAGGGAAGGCTGATTACAAAAGTTCAGTCTTTGGGTAGCGAAAACTCGATTACAGTTCCTCGTGCGGGCATGTACCTCTTGCGAGTTGGTAACGAAGCGCGTCGCGTTATCGTGCGGTAGTTTTCTCGTAAATCTGGTCAAAAATGGCGCCGTCGGCATGATGCCGATGCCATCCTTGACGAGATCGTTCCAGTCCCTGATTTTCTTGGGATTCCCCTTGCGCACGAGAAACACAATCGTCGAAGTGTAAGGAGCGCTGTTGCGCGGAAATTCCTTGACCTAGCCGTTTTCAATAAGCCCTGCGTCACGGACAATGTTCACATCGTATTCCAGCGCGAGCGTGACCACATCCGCCTCAAGCCCGTTCACCACCTCAAGCGCCTGCTTGCCCGAACCGCCATGAAACTGCGTAATCTTCACATCTTTGCCGGTTGTCTCTTTCCAATGCTTCATGAAAATATGATTGTAATTGGAATAGAATTCACGCGTTGGATCGTAAGACACGTTGACAAGCGTGTTGTTCTCAACCTCGGGAGCCCTCTTCGAAGAGCAACCGAAAAAAACAACCCGCGCCCGCCACCAACGCCACCGTAAAAACTGTCTTGAAAAATGCAGATTCATAGTGAAATTCCTTCTTGCTGAGAATGATAGTAGTATTTTATTGTCAATAATTTGTTACTTCAAAAAGAAAATGCTATATCAGACTACTATTTCACAATCCCAATGGCGCAATACAGTAGCGAGAATCCCATAAGCGTGTAGAAAATTCTGTGGTGCTTTTTGAAAAGCCCTTGCAATAGAACGCCTGCGAAAAGCCATGCCAAATTGCAAATGGGGCCTGTAAGCGGCAAAAGTAAGCCGAGAAAGAATAAATGCGGGAAATCCTGGTGGTAGGGGAGCATGTAGGTCGTGATTGCCGTGAGGCAGAACACCATGATTTTGACGTTTGTGAGTTGCACAAAGAGCCCGGTGCGGAAACTGCCGGTTATGCTGTTGTTACGGATTTCTTTAAGGGGCTTGAACGCTTGAATTATAAGGCTGATTGCCAAATATGCAATGTAGGTTGCGCCAACGAATGAGAATACCTTGATGAAATTTTCAAAGGCGCTACTGATAAAATAAACGATAAAAACGGATACTAGCGAGACTATTGTGTAACCTGTAAAAATGCCGTACCATTGCTTTATCGCTACGCTTTTCCCGCTCCCCATCGCTACCGAGAGAGAACAGAGATTCGCGGGCCCTGGGGTAATCCCCGAGACGAATGCGTAAAGTAAAAATGAAAGTGCAATATTACACATATTTTGAAAGCGTTTTGACGTCTTTGCCGCTCCAGGTGTAAAGGGCAAGCATGGGTTCGTTCTCGGTTTGCATGGAATGGATGTGGTTTGATGGATGCAGAATGAAATCCCCTGGGCCTCGTATTTGGGAATGTCCGTCGAGAGTCCAAATGGCGTGCCCAGAAAGTACAACGTAAAGCTCTGTAGCGGGGTGCTGGTGTGATGGGTAAAAGGTATTTTTCCCAAGGAGCGTAAATCCAAAACAAAATTGCTCGTCACGATACGGCGCTTCTGGGCCGAGAATTTCTCCCCATCCCAGTTGATTTTCGATACCGGCCATATCGGGGCGAGGCTCGTAATTGTATTTCCAAGGCAAATAGGGAAGTGCCGGCTCAATTGCTTTTAAAAAGTCGTTCGTTTCGGAGTTGCCATGCTTGACTGCATCCTTAATCCAGTGGATTAAGGGTGATTTGCTTTTTTCGAATTTGCCCAAAGGTTTGGGAATATCGTGTACGGCAAACTTGGCGGCTTCCAGTCCGATTTTGTCGTCTATCTTGGCCCTTTTGAAAAGAAAATTTTGGGATTCTTCGATTAAATTGTTTATAACGATTTGTTCCATAAATTATTTATCTTGTACTTGATTTTAATACAGCAACGGTGTGGCCTATGGTTTCGCCTTGTTTGAATGCTTCGTATGCGGCGTTAGCGGAAAGTTTTACGGAGTCCAGTGACTTTTCGATTTCGAAAGCGCGGCTTCCGGATTCCTTGACCGTGACGGATGCGAATGCTTTTTGCAAGTCGCTTGCGCGGTAGAAACGGAATGGTCCGAGTCCGGCCTTTTCTTGTGCGGCGTATCCCGAAATCACGTCTTCTGGTTCTGCCTGAACTTTCCAGGAGTATGTGAAAATTTCGGAATTGAGCCCTGCAAATTCGCCAAGCTTGATAAATGCGTTTAATGGAACGCGCCCGCCGAGCGTAGAATAGACCGCCCCGTCTTCTGCCAAGAATTCTTTGGCTTGCTTGAGTGCGAGGTAATGCAAGTCTAGCATTTGCTCGTGTACGAATTCGGGAATTGGCTCTATGCGTTTTTCCAAGTAATGGCCGCTGTTGCGTTTGTCTTCAATCTTTGTATCGCTTGCAAGAGGAACGTTGGGGAGGTTCTCGTAAATGACATCGAATTTTCGTTTGCCGTTTTGGAGCGGCTGTAGAAGATCTCCATTGCCAAATTCAAACTCAATGGATTTGAAGTCTTTTACATTGTTCCTAACGTTTTGTGCGGCTGCTGCAACGACACTTTTTTGCAGATCCGTGAAACCGACTCGCTTTGCTCCCAAAAGTTCGATGCCTGTCAAAACATCAATTCCAGAACCGGTGCCAATAGAGGCGAAGGCTTCGATGTCTTTGCCTAATTTTTCGCGGATGAGCTTGAATGCTGGGGCTGCAATATAGGCGACCCAGTCGCTTTTGATGTCTTCTGTTTTAGGCAGGTAAGCGTGATCAGCGACTTCAATAGACAGGTAATCCTTGATGTGTTTTGGAGCGCTATCTAAGGAAAGGTATTTATTAACATCAACAATGATACTCAATTACTTACCGCCTTTGATACTTGTATTAATAGCTTGTTCGAAGTCTGCAATAATATCGCGTGGATCTTCGATACCGACGGATACACGAATCATATCGTCGGGGATGCCTGCGGCGAGCCTATCTTTAGGAGAAAGCTGCGAATGTGTACTTGTTGCCGGATGCAAAACGCTTGTACGTGCATCACCTACATGTACCACGAGGGCTGCGACTTTCAAGGCTTTGACAAATGAACGAATAGCTGTTTTGCCGCCCTTGAGACCGAATGTGAGCACACCGCTACCGCCTTGATAGTCGAAGTATTTGCGGATGCGCTTGAAATTTGGGCTAGATTTGAGTCCCGGATAGCTAACCCAGTTGACAGCTGGATTTTTGGAAAGGAATTCAGCTAATGCTAAAGCGTTGTTGCTGTGTTGCGGCATGCGCAAGTGGAGCGTTTCGAGACCGAGATTCAAAAGGAATGCGTTGAACGGGCTTAATGCTGCGCCGAAATCACGCAAATATTGAGCCCGTGCCTTTGCGATAAATGCGGCTCGTCCAAATTTTTTAGTATAGGAAGTGTTGGCGTATTGAGCATCGGGTTCTACGAGGTCTGGAAATTTTCCGTTTTCCCAATTATAGTTGCCGCCGTCAATCACGACACCGCCAAGAGCAATTGCGTGGCCGTCGATATACTTTGTTGCGGAATGAATGACCACGTTTGCGCCATGCTGTAAGGGCTTTACAAGGAATGGTGTGGCGAGCGTGTTGTCGACAAGGAAGGGAACGTCAAATTCTTTGGCGAGTTTCGAAAATTTATCGAAATCCAGAATACCCAAGGCAGGATTTCCGATCGTTTCTCCGAAAATGAGCTTGGTGTTCGGGCGGAAAGCCTTGCGAAGTTCTGCAATGGAATCTTCGGGATTGATGAATGTGGTCTCAATGCCGAGTTTTGAAAGTCTTACGCTAAGCAGCGTGTAACTGCCGCCATAAATGTGTTTGCTTGCAACAATGTGGTCGCCTGCTTTTACGAGATTCGAAATGGCCAACAACACAGCGGATTGCCCTGATGCTGTGGCTACTGCGCCTACGCCGCCTTCGAGTTCCGTAATTTTGCTTTCGAACGCAGCAACGGTTGGGTTTCCGGTGCGGGTGTATTTATTGCCGGATTGCTTCAGTGCGAAAAGTCTTTCGACTTCGTCTACATCTTCGTACTTGTAAGTAGTTGATTGGAAAATTGGGAGAACGCGCGGCTCACCAATCTTGGGCTTCCAGCCGGCTTGTAGACATTTTGTTGCAAAATTCCAATTGTTTGAATCAGCGATATTTGCTGTATTGATATCTTTTTTTGAATTTAGTTTGGACATTTAAAAGCCTCCATGTGGCTATATTTTTTTGAAAATATAGAACGCAGTTATAGCTTTGTCCAATACTAAATTAATATCGTGTATTATAGATTTAATTTATTGGTAACTACTGAATATTTTATTTGAGAATAGGTCGGCTTAAAGGCTTTCTTCAAATGCAGCAAGAAATGCTCGGCCTTGTTCCCATTCACGTAAGTCTGTTGCAGAATTGATATGCCCGAGTTTACCGGCGTTGAATAACTTTACGCCCCAAGCGGATGCGAAAAATTCAGCACGTTCCATAGAGACGAACGGATCGTTTTCGCTGGCGACAACGCATGCGGGAACAGGTAATTTTTCTAATGGCATTGGTGCAAAAGATTTGATGACTTCGATGTTGTCCACATCGCTCGGAGAAACTAGGAAAGCTCCTTTGATGTGTGCCGGAATTTTACCTTGATTTTGCGTGAGGTACATGACTGTTGTTGCCACGCCAAGACTATGCGCTACGATAATTGTATCCTGATTCAATTTTTGAATTGTATCGCCGAGAGTTGCAATCCAATCGTTTTTTTGCGGATTGTCCCAACTATGTTGTTGCACGCGAAGCGTATTGGGCAAGCTCTTTTCCCAAAAAGTTTGCCAATGTTTTTCGTCTGAATTATTTAAACCAGGTACAATCAGGTAGTTCATAAAATCTCCGTATATTTCCTAGTGTAATTGTAGTAAAATGACTGACTTGATATTTGACTTTAAAAAGGAGATGCCCCGTCGAGCGGGGCATGACACTTCTTGCCGTCTACAGCCTACTATCCACTGTTTACTAATCACTAAATAATGTAGTACCAATCGTCACTTTGCGTGATTTCTGTGGTTTTGTGTTTTTTGCTATCGGTTGTGGTGTAGTCGAGTTCCAAATTCTTGATGCTGACGCGGGTGTTGGCATCGATGGAACGTGTAATGAATGCGTTGCCGCCGATGACCGCATTTTCACCTACGACCGTATCGCCGCCGAGAATGGATGCGCCTGCATAAATAGTGACGTTATCCTGAATTGTCGGGTGGCGCTTTTTGCCGGAGAGTCTTTGGCCGCCTCGTGTGGAAAGTGCTCCCAGCGTAACGCCTTGATAAATCTTCACATTCTTGCCGATGACTGCTGTTTCGCCAATTACAATGCCGGTACCGTGATCGATAAAGAAGTATTTGCCGATGGTTGCACCCGGGTGAATATCGATACCCGTTTTAGAGTGTGCGTATTCGGTCATGAGTCGCGGGAGAACCGGAACGTGCAAAAGGTAGAGCTCATGGGCAATGCGGTAGATTGTCGTTGCCATGAGGCCGGGGTAGGCGAGGATGATTTCGTCAAGGCAGCCGGCAGCCGGGTCGCCGTCATAGGCTGCGTGCAAGTCCGTTTCTAGGAATTCACGGATTTGCGGAATCTTGGCGAAAAATTCCTTACAAATTCTGTAACTTTCGATTTTGCGTTCATCGGAAGTCATAGTGCCACGAAGCTTACAGTAATCCAAAGCAATTGCCACCTGTTTGTGGAGATGGTAGAAGATATCTTCGATAAGAACTGCAAAGCTGTTTTTCGGATTGTAAATCTTATGCGTACGATCTCTGAAGTGTCCAGGATAAACGACTCGAATCAAATTCTGCAAAATCGTCTGGATCTCGGCCTGGTCGGGTCGATTGTAAATATCGATATTGTCGATATGCTTGCCGCGATTGTAATCGTCGAAAATAATTTGTACGGCTTTTTCAACTTCAGATTCTTGGATAAGTTCGTGCATAGTTTGAGTAGGAAGTAAAAAATTAAAGTGATAAGCTTTAGGCGTCATACTGAGTCTGAAAGGCGAAGTATCCAGTTAAAATGCCCTGAATCCTGCTCCTTCGAACCTAACTCTACTAAGGCAACAAGTTGCCAAGTATCGTATATCGACTTCGTGCTAGGCACTCTGCTCAGGATGACTCTCCTAAAACCAATCACCTGTTATCTAACTTACGCGAACGTCTTCAGCGCTCTTACGAGTGCATCGATGTCATCGGGCGAGTTGTAGAGTGCGAGAGTGGGTCGCACGGTACTTTCGTATCCGAAATGGCGTAAGACAGGCTGTGCGCAGTGATGACCGGTGCGAACGGCAACGCCGTAAGCATCGAGTCTCTTGCCAACTTCTTCGTCGGAATAACCGTCGAGCTTGAAGGCAAGCGCAGATGCCTTGTTGAGTGCGGTTCCTACAAGGTGAATTCCCTTGACGGTCTTCAATTCCTTGAGGCCATACTGCAACAGTTCATGTTCCCAACGGAATACGCAGGGCATTCCGATTTCGGAGAGGTACTGGAGTGCAGCACCAAGGCCAACAGCGTCGGCGATGCTTCCCGTTCCTGCTTCGAACTTGTTCGGAATTCCGTTGTAAATGGTGCGTTCGAACGTCACGTCCGCAATCATGTTACCGCCGCCATGGTAAGGTCTTGCTGCTTCGAGCAATTCCTTTTTGCCATAGATAACGCCGATGCCGGTCGGAGCAAACACCTTGTGTCCAGAGAACACGAAGAAGTCTGCGTCGAGGGCTGCGACATTCACCGGAATGTGAGCGATAGACTGTGCACCGTCAATGAGGATTCTCACGCCGTGTCTATGAGCGATGGCGATGAGTTCTTCAATCGGGGTCACAGTGCCGAGCACGTTCGAAACATGCGTCACGGAAACGAACTTGGTGCGCTTCGTGAACAATGCTTCGTAATCGTGGAGCTTGAGCTGACCGGTAGAATCGCACGGAATTACCTTAATCACGGCACCTGTTTCTTCGGCAATGAGCTGCCAAGGAACGATGTTGGCGTGATGTTCCAGGATGGAAACGATGATCTCGTCACCCGGCTGGAGCGTCGGCTTTACGTAAGCGTTTGCAACCAAGTTAATAGCTTCGGTCGTACCGCGAACAAAAACGACTTCCTGAGAAGACGGAGCACCGATAAAGTCACGAACAATGTTGCGTGCGTTTTCGTATGCGTCTGTCGATGCTGCCGCGAGCGTGTGTGCGCCACGGTGAACGTTGGAGTTTTCGTTTTCGTAGTAGTACTTGAGGCGGTCAATGACTACCTGCGGGCGCTGCGTCGTTGCACCGTTATCGAGCCAAACGAGTGGATGACCGTTGATCTGCTTCGAAAGAATCGGGAAGTCAGAACGGATCTGGGCAAGCGTCTTGGAACCGATGCGGATGGAATCGTTGCGAGAATTTGCGCCGCTGTTTGCAGAACCTGTCTTCACGGAGTCACCACCGAGAGATGTCGGAGCGTCGATCTGGCGATTAGCTTCGGCAGCCTGCGTCTTGGACACGACTTTCGGGGAGTAACCCTGAGCCGGTGCGGGGGCTGTCGGAATATCGCTCAGCTGCGATGCAAACTGCGATTCGGGAACCGCAGGGGCTTCGACCGTGTTGAGCCAGGTGTCTGTAGAACTTCCGCCGTAGGCAAACGGAGCCGAAGATGTCGGCTGGTCGCCATAAGTCGCAAAGGGATGTTCCCAGTCGAAAGCTGGAGTTTGGCTAATGGCTGCGGCACCCTGTGCTGCACTGACACCCTGTGCTGCAGATGCATTCTGCGCTTCGGGAGCAGCGGGGGTTGCTGCGTATGCGCTATCCGTCAAATCCGGAAAATACGCATTTGCCAATTGCTCCAGTTCAGCCGCATTGGGAACTCCGGCGAGTTCTTCCAGCGATCTGGTTTCTGGATTATTCGTAGTCATAGTATTCGCCAACCTCTACGTCTTCAAGGACTGCGATAGCGTCGTCGGAAAGGATTGCTGCAGAGCAGTAGAGCGACAGGAGGTAAGATGCGACACCCTTGTTGTCGATACCGCGGAAACGCACGGAGAGGCCGCGAGAGTGTTCGTTCTTGAGGCCAGCCTGGAAGAGACCGATAACACCGCGCTTTGCTTCGCCAGTACGGACGAGCAAGATGTTGGTCTTGCCACCCTTGGACTTCGGATTCTTCACGCCATCGACAAGGAGCTTGTCGGTCGGGACGAGAGGAATGCCGCGCCAGGTGAGGAACTTGCCACCGGCGATGTCAACGACGACAGGCGGCACGCCACGGCGGGTGCATTCGCGTTCGAAAGCTGCAATAGCACGCGGGTGGGCGAGGAAGAAGGACGGTTCCTTCCAAACCTTGGAGATGAGTTCATCGAGATCGTCCGGAGTCGGACGGCCATCGTCGCGGAGCGGCTGGATGCGCTGGGTGTCAGCGATGTTCTTCAAGAGACCGTAGTCGTCATTGTTGATGAGCTGGCTTTCCTGACGTTCGCGGAGAGATTCGATAGCGAGACCGAGCTGTTCCTGAACCTGATCATACGGAGAGCTGTAAACGTCTTCGATAGCGGTGTTGACGTTGATGATCGTGGAAATGGAGTTGAGCTTGTATTCACGCGGTTCGGTTTCGTATTCGACGTAGCCTTCCGGGATAATGTCAGACTTCTTGGTTGCGCTGCAGAGAATGTCGAGCGGTGTCTGGCCTTCGACGACCTTGTTCACGCGGAAAAGACCTGTTTCGAGACCCTTGAATTCAAGGAACTTGGTGAGCCACTTGGGCGTGAGCGCGCCAAATTGCGGCTTGGTCTTGGTGACGTTCGCCAGGTTGTATGCGGCCTTGGCGCCGAGGGCGTTAAGGCCCGTGTTCTTTTCTGCTTCATTTGCCATAATGGTTTACCTCTTATTGTTAGTTGTGTTTAAAACTATTTTCCTAGTATTTAAGTGCGAATATTAGAAAATAATAAGCTTATCTTGTTGTTACGAGAATCTGCCCTTGTCGAAAAATTTTTTTGACATAGCTTTTCCCTATTCAAAACCCTCTGTTATAACCAAGCGCCTTCGTGCGAGAACATGATGTCCTTCATTGCGTCGATACCGCCCTTCAAGTTGTACAGAGGACCGGTGTAACCCGCTTCGCGCAAGGTGTTGATGGCGAGTTCGCTGCGTTTGCCCTGCTTGCAGACGAAAATGGTATCCTTGTTCGGGTCGAGTTCCTTTTGCCTGCGGACGAGCTGTCCAATCGGAATCACGATGGCGTTCGGGAATCGCAGAATTGCGCGTTCGTGCGGTTCGCGGACATCCACGATGGTCATGTCGTCGCCGTTGTCGATGCGCTTGGCAAGTTCTTCGGGCGTGAATCCTTCTACAGGCGTTTCGTTTGTGGTCTTCAATCCGCAAAGTTCTTCGTAGTCGATTTCTTCAACGCTCGTGATTGTCGGGTTGTTCCCGCAAATCGGGCAATGGCAATTGCGTTCGACTTTGAGAATTCTCGATGACAAGTACAAGCTATCGACATGGAGAATTTTGCCGTTCAGGTGTTCGCCGATTCCCAAGATGAGCTTGAGCGCTTCATTCGCTTGGATGCTACCGATGATGCCTGGGAGCGGACTGATGGCACCACCTTCTGCGCAAGAGGGGATGAGCCCTGCCGGCGGAGGAGATGGGTATTGGCAACGCAAGCACGGACCGCCATCCAGATTGAATACGCCGACTTGGCCTTCGAACTGGTAAATGGCGCCGAATACAACCGGAATGCCGTGCAGTGCGCAAGCATCGTTGATCAAGTAGCGAGCCTTGTAGTTGTCTGTGCAATCGACGACTAAATCGTAGCCTTCAATTTCAGCTTCGATGTTCGATGCGTCGAGCTGTTCCTTGACGGCTTCGAAGACTATTGTCTTGTTGATGTTTTTTACTTTGTCCCTTGCGGAGGCGACTTTTGGACGCTTGACATCGCGTGTGCCGTGAATGACTTGGCTCTGCAAATTTTCAAGCGAGACTTCGTCAAAATCGATGACCTTGATGGTGCCAACGCCTGCAGCGGCGAGGTATTGGATGACTGGGGAACCGAGGGCTCCTGCGCCTACGACGACCACTTTTGCGGCCTTGATGCGCTTTTGACCCTTGACGCCGATATCGCGGAGCATCAGGTGCTTGCCGAAACGTTCGATTTCAGAATCATCAAATGAAACGGCTTTGCGCCTTTCGTCCGAAATTAGGCTCTCTACGGGAGCGTCGGTCGGTGCACCGCCAGCGATGGCGGGCAAAAGTAGAATTTCGGTATCTTCTGGAAGAGTGGCGTCCCAAATCGTTTCAACGGTCAATTTTTTGTTGTTGACGTAAATCTGGATGAAGTCCCTGACCTTTTTATTGTCGTCGTAAAGAACCTTTTCTCCTTCTGGGTAAGTCGTCGTTAAAAATGCGAGAGCCTTTCTGACCGTATCGGCAGGGGCTTCTACTTGGGAGTTCTTCCCAAAGAAATTCCTGAGTGTTGCTGATATGTATATTTTCACTTTTTTCTCCGTACATTGGGCCGCTCAAGTAGAGGTTCCCTAAAAAGTGTTGTTTCCGTACAAATTTTCCCACAATACTTGTAGGATTTTTCAAGCCGAAATATAGAACGTAAAAATCCGTTTGTCCAATACTTAATTTTTATGCTGAGATATTGATTTTATTTATAGCCAAACTCGTTTTGAAACGTTAGGCTATAACTCATTGCAAATCCCGCTGATAGCTTTTCACATCTACGACTTCGCCGTTTTTTACAGACATGATGACGTATTCGAGGCCGGGGACCATGTAATTCTCGTCTTCTTTGGAGAGGATGGCGGGACAGTCGGGGTGTGAGTGGTAAACGCCGACAATCTCAAGACCGCTGGCTTCGATTTCTTGTTCCAAGTGGTAGATAAATAGCGGGTCTATTTGAAAATGGACAGATTTTTGCCCATGAAACAGGTTTGGGGCTTCGCGAATATCGGTGACTTCGATTTCGCCCTTTTCAGACTTTTTTCCAACCAAAATGCCGCAGCATTCACTTGGGTATGCTTTTTTTGCGGCTAAAGCCATTTGCTCTGAAACTATTTTACTAAATTTGGTTGTCAAAATTTTCTCCTAAAGAGAAGTGCCCCCGGAATCGGAATTTCACAAGGATCCCGGGGACACCATTGTACGGAGATTCAAAAAGAGCGCCTTCGCTATTGAGCGGAGCGCTTTTTAATTACTCAATCACCAAGCCTTCGTTTGTGGCGTTGTCGCCTTCGATATGGAACGAATTGAGTACCGGATTTGCGCGGTCCATCAGCGAAAGAATCAAGTAGCTAGCCTTGCTGTCGAAAGCGAGGCGCTTGTCTTCTTGCGACGGGCGCGACGGGGATTCAGGGTGAGAATGCCAGTTGCCAAGCGGGGATAGGCCATTTTGGCGCATATCCTTGATGGCGGCTAAGTGTTCCTTGGGGTCAAGCGAAAAGTGCTCATTGGAATGGTCTATGTTCGTGAGCAGGTAAACCTTTTCAATATGCTTGTCGTTCCCCTCAATTTTCCCGGCAATCAGCCCGCAAGCCTCTTCGGGGAGGTTCTTCTGGGCATGCTCCAGGATTTTTTGATAATTATCTTTTGAAATTGTAATCATTGAAATTCCTTAGTGCTTCATCTCACAGACGGCTTGTTCGTAGTCGATCAGATGGTCAATCGTCGGATGGTCACCGCAGACTGCGCAATCCTTCGTGTTCGTCGGGAGCTTGATCTTGCGGAATTCCATCGTGAGCGCATTGTAGGTGAGCAAGTATCCCGTGAGCAAATTGCCGACACCGAGAATGTACTTGACGGCTTCCATCGCCTGGAGGCTTCCGATAACACCGCCCATAGCGCCGATTACGCCTGCCTGCTTGCAAGTCGGCACGGCATCTTTCGGAGGGGGTTCCTTGAAGACGCAGCGGTAGCACGGACCTTGACCCGGAACGTACGTCATGAGCTGCCCCTGGAAGCGGATAATGCCCGCGTGAGAGAACGGCTTCTTGGCCATGACGCATGCGTCGTTGATGAGGAACTTTGCCGGGAAGTTGTCGGTTCCATCAATGATAAAATCGTAATCCTTGATGAGGTCCATGATGTTTTCGCTGGTGACGAACGTGTGGTACGTAATCACCTTGACATCCGGGTTCATCGCTTCCATCGTTTCCTTGGCGGACTGCACCTTGGGCTTGCCCACGTCCTTTGTAGCGTGTATTATCTGGCGCTGCAAATTGGAAAGGTCAACGACGTCTGCATCGGCAATGCCGATGGTGCCAACGCCTGCGGCGGCGAGGTACATAGCGACAGGAGCACCGAGGCCACCTGCGCCAATGACGAGCACCTTGGCGTTCAAAAGCTTCTTCTGGCCCTTTGCGCCCACTTCCTTGAGGATGATGTGGCGGGAATAGCGTTCAAGTTGTTCGTTAGTAAAAGCCATTACTGACCACCTCCCATGAAGTAGAGGAATTCGACGTTGTCGCCGTCCTTGAGAGCGGTCGTTGCGAAATTGCCGTTTTCGACAAATTCATCGTTGAGGGAAACGGTCACATACTGCGGCGTTTCGACCTTTTCTTGTTCAATGAGTTCTGCGACGGTGAGGCCGTCTTTAACTTCTTTCTTGTTTCCTGCAACAGTAATAAACATGTTTGAAATTCCTTTTTTTGTTAAATGTTTTTGCTGTCATCCCGGACGTGTTCCGGGATCGCCTTTTTTACTTAGTCCCCGACCTTTTTTACAAACAGCGTAAAGGTTCCGTCTTGGTTGTCGTTGAGCTTGAGGATTTCGTGGCCTTCTTCCTTGAGGCTGCGCGGCACATTCTGCACCGGTTCGCCGTCATTCAGGCGCACAGCGAGAATCTGACCTTCGTCAAGTTCTTCGATGGCGACTTTTGCCTTGACAAATGTAGTGGGGCATTTGACGTCGGTGACGTCGACGGTGTCGTCTATTTTAAATTCTTCTGACATTTTTATCTCCGTACTTTAATTTTGATGCTAAATATAGAACGCATTTTTTACTTTGTCCAATACTTAATTTTTATGCTGAGTTATCGAAATTTTTTATATGGTCGTTAGTTATTAGTCAATGGTCATTGGTTAATAGCTACGAAATCTGCTTTATAGCTTGTTCGAAATCTTCCTTGAGGTCATCAATATCTTCGATGCCTACGCTAATGCGGATAGAGCCTTCGAACACGCCGGCGTTTTCTTTTTGCTCTTGGGTGGCATGCGTGAAAATCGTACTTTCCGGGTGGATGACGAGCGTGCGCAAGTCGCCAATGTTCGTGGCAATCGTAGCGTATTTCAAGTTGTTGATGAGCTTGAACGCTTTTTCCTTGGTGCCTGCGTCAATTGAAATGATGGCGCCGCCCTTGCCGTTAAACTGCTTTTGAACAAGATCGTAGTAAGGGCTGTTTTTTAAGCCGGGATAGTTGACGGTGATGCCTTCGAAACCCTGCAAAAATTCAGCGAGTTGCAAGGCGTTATCACAAAGGCGTTCCATGCGGAGCCCGAGAGTTTCAAGCCCGAGCGAGTTGAGGAATGCGGTAGCGGGGGCGATACAACAACCGATATTGCGCCATACACCATTGCGGAGTTTCGCGAGATAAGCGAACTTGCTAAAGCGTTTGTATTCTTCCAAGCCCTTGTATTTGGTGTAATCCCACTTGAATTTTCCGCTATCGACGATGATGCCGCTGATGGCACTGCCGTTTCCGTTGATGTACTTGGAAGAGGAGTGGACAACGATATCTGCGCCAAAGTCAAAAGGATGAACAAGGTAAGGAGTTGCTGTCGTGCTGTCGACAATCAGCGGGACGCCTGCTTCGTGTGCGACATCTGCAACGCTTTGAATATCAACGACATTGAGTTTCGGGTTGCCGATAAGTTCTGTAAAAACTGCCTTGGTCTTATCGCTCAATTGCGAACGAACGCTCTCAGCGGTAACTTCTGTGACGTAACGGGTTTTAATGCCGAATGCTTCCAAATCGTGGAACAAGTCGATCGTGCCGCCAAACAATGCCGTACTTGCAATAACTTCGTCGCCGGACTGCAAAATGTTCAAGAGCGACATCGTCACGGCAGCCATGCCCGACGAGCAGGCTATGGCGCCAATGCCCTTTTCAAGAGATGCAATGCGCCTTTCGAAAGAATCTGTCGTGGGGTTTCCAATGCGCGTATATGCAAAACCCGGAGCCCTATTGTTAAAAACAGCTTCGAGTTTCTCTGCGGATTCTTGCGAAAATGCACTGACTTGGTAAATAGGGGTAAGCGTAGAGCCGGTACTTCGTTCACTTCCAAAATTATGATGCAATAAAGTAGTATTAAAATCCATTAGGTTCTCCGTACATATTCCTATAATTTTCGTAGGCAAATATAGAACGAGGTTTAGTAATTGTCCAATACTAAATTTATATGGCGTTTTATAGTCAAATCCTATAATAAATATAGGGTTAAGCCTAGTCAAATTAAGGGTTTATGGTTTGGTATTTAGTAAAGAACTAATTTTGCTTCTTATAGGAAATTTTTATAAAAATGCACTAAAAAAGCCCGTCTAGAACAAACGGGCTCCTTGTGTGTTTAAGGTTTTACGCTTAAGGAGCGCTGTTGTAGGCGTCCTTGATTTTTTGAGCAAAGACATCATGACCAATGCGGTCGATGGTGAATTTGAATCGTTCGCCCGGATTTGCGTTTTCGGCAAAGAACGAAATGGCTGCATCACAAATTTCAAGCAGCTTTTGCTTGTCTTCTACGAACGGAATGATTGTTTCACCCTTGTTGATGGAATTGCCAAAAAGACCGCCGAAAGAAACAATGTAGCCGTGTGTTGCTTCCCAGGCATCTGTGGGGCAGGACTTGTAGCAACGTCCGCAGAAGTTGCACTGGGATTCATCAAAGATGACTTTTTTGTTTTCGATGCGGATGGCGTTTCTGCGGCAAGCTTTGGCGCAAACGCCACAGCCGATGCAGGCGCTTTCGAGCCATTTTACCTTGATGGCGCCCTTGATGCCCACGTCATTTTCTTCGGCCTTGAGACAGTTGTTCTGACAACCGGTCACGCCAAATTTGAACTTATGCGGAAGTTCTCGAGCGAAGTAGCGATCGTCCAGTTCTTTTGCGATGGCGTAAGTGTCGATACAGCCGCTAGGGCAAACCGCTTCGCCCTGGCATGCGGTAATCGTTCTCACGCGAGGGCCACAAACACCAGGTTCTACGCCGCCTTCGGCAAGGGCTGCCTTTACGTCGTCAACATTTTCGAGTTTAATGAACGGAATTTCGACACTCTGTCTCGAGGTCAAATGTGCGTAGCCTTCGCCATATTTTTCGGCGACTTCGGCTATTTTTGCAAGTTGTGTTGCGGTCAGGTTGCCGCCAACGACTCGTACGCGCAGCGAGAAGTTGTTCTTCTGCTTTTGGCGCATCCAGCCGCCTTTTTTAAGTGTTGCGTAATCTGCTGCCATGTTTTAGACTCTCCATAGGTTTAAGGGCAAATATAGAACGCGCTTTTACATTCGTCCAATACTTAATTTTTATCGTGGTTGATAGTAAAACTTTATACGAAATTGCTAAATCACGATAACAGGATCTCGGAACGACTTGTTCTCAAGTAAATAGGCGTTGTCGCCTGCGGTTACGAAAATGCGGTAGACGAATACATCGACTTTTTCACCGACAGAAACGCTTGGCTCGTCAAAGCTGCGTCTTGCCGTAAGTGTTTCTCCGTTTACCAAAACGGTCAATTCGATGCCGCTTCCGCGGAAAGCTACGTCGGTTACGACACCTTCTTGAGCGGATTTTCCGTATTTTTGCGTTTCGTCTTTTTTGGTGACCTTGACAAATTCGGGACGCACGATGGCTTGTTCTGCGCCATCAATTGCTTCAAAGCTATTGAACTTGCTGTAATCCTTGAAAATGGAAGGCTGGCCGAAGAAGGAAGCTACAAAAGAAGTTTTGGGCGTGCTATACACATCAAGCGGTTTGCCGATTTGATCGATGCGGCCCTTGTTCATGATGATGATTTCGTCGGCGACTTCGATGGCTTCGTCTTGGTCGTGGGTGACGAAAATGCTTGTGACGCCGAGCTTTGCAATCATTTCTTTGAGCCAGTGACGGAGTTCTTGACGCACCTTTGCGTCAATGGCGGCAAATGGTTCATCGAGCAAAAGCAACTGCGGATTAGGTGCAAGCGCACGTGCAAAGGCCACTCGCTGCCTCTGGCCACCCGAAAGCTGGCTCGGGTAGCGTTTTTCGAGACCTTCTAGCCCAATCAACTTGACGAGTTCCGCGACGCGTTCCTTGATTTCGTTTTCGGGTTTCTTCAGAACGCGGAGTCCGAAAGCGATATTCTCGAAAACAGTCATGTAGCGGAACAGAGCGTAACTCTGGAACACAAATCCGATGCCGCGCTTGCTGGCGGGCACATTGTTGATGATTTTTCCGTCAATGATGATGTCGCCGTTGTCGGGTGTTTCGAGCCCTGCAATCATGCGGAGAATCGTTGTCTTTCCCGAACCGCTCGGGCCCAGAAGGCCAATGAGCTTACCCTTTTCGATACCGAAGGAAACATCGTCGGAGGCCTTGAAATTTCCAAAATGTTTGTTGATGTGTTTTAGTTCTACGTACATAAAATCTCCTACGGCTCAACTTTGTGTTTCTTCTTTCCGTTGTATTCGATTAAACTTCTTGCAATCAAGATGATGATGGCGAGCATCACGAGGATCGACGCTACGGCAAATGCGGGCACATACTGGAATTCGTTAAATAGAATTTCTACATGCAACGGAAGCGTGTTCGTCTTTCCGCGCAAATGACCCGAAATCACCGAAACTGCGCCGAATTCACCCATCGCACGGGCTGCGCAAAGCACCACGCCGTACAAAAAAGCCCATTTGATATGCGGAAATGTGATTTTGCTGAATATCGTCCAGCCTTTTGCGCCCATCAGCGCTGCCGCTTCTTCTTCGTCGTTACCGCGTGCTTCCAAGACGGGAATCAGTTCGCGCGAAATGAACGGGAAAGTCACGAAAATTGTAGCAAGAACAATGCCAGGAACTGCAAATACGATTTTGATGTCCCAATCTTGCAATAGCGGGTATAACGGGCTTTGGCGTCCGAATGTGAGTAAGAAAATGAGGCCTGCGATAATCGGTGAAACGGTCACCGGCAAGTCAATCAGCGTCGTGAGAATCTTTTTCCCTTTGAATTGGAATTTGGTAAGGGACCAAGCGGCACTCAATCCGAAAACGGTATTGATGAGCACGGCAAGTAGCGTTGCTTCTAGCGTGAGCCAAATGGCCTTGACGGTGTAATTGTCGGTCACAGCTTTTTCGTACACGGCAAAACCTTGCTTGAATGCTTCTGTAATCACCGTAATCAGCGGGAGCAAAAGCATTAGCACCACGAAAATGATGCTGATACTGATTAAAGTCCACTTGACGACTTTTGAGGAAGTTGTCTCTTTGTTCATTAATTTCCTCCCTTCAAAATTTTGGTGTTTCTCGTCTGGATTAAGTTCACGAGGAAGAGTGTCACGAATGAGGCGATGAGCATTACGAGCGCAATTGTTGTGGCGCTTGCGTAATCGTATTCCTGCAATTCCGACATGATGATGAGCGGGGCGATTTCTGTTTCGAACGGCTTGTTGCCGGCAATGAACACGACGCTGCCATATTCGCCTAGGCAACGCCCGAATGCGAGCCCGAATCCTGTCAACGCGGCCGGAATGATTTCGGGGAAAATAATCTTCCAGAAAATGCGGCTGCGTGAAGCACCCAAGACGCCTGCGGCTTCTTCGTAAGCGGGGTCCAGTTTTTCAAGCACCGGTTGTACTGCGCGGACGACAAACGGGATGCCGATAAACACAAGCGCAACGGTAATGCCGATTTGCGTAAAGGCTATCTTCACGCCGAACTTGGCGAAAAAGCCGCCGATTAGTCCCGTGTCTGCGGTAAGTGCGGTCAATGCGATGCCTGCCACAGCCGTTGGCAAAGCGAACGGGAGTTCGATCATTCCGTCAACCAAGCGCTTTAGCGGGAATGTGTACTTCACGAGAACCCACGCAAGGATGATGCCCATTACGGCGTTAATAAGCGAGGCGACGAACGCCGTCACGAAACTCACTCTAAAACTCGACAAGACTCTGTCGCGTGTAATCGTTTCGATGATTTCACTGAAACTCATTTGCGCCGAAAACACCACGAGCGACGCAAGCGGAATTAGCACCACGACACTTAAGATGGTGAGCGTGATGCCGGTAGTAAGGCCGAAGCCAGGAATGACACTTCTATTTGTTCTCTTCATAAGTGAAGGCAAATATAGAACGCGTCATTCGTTATGTCCAATACTAAATAAGTATCACATTTTATAGGATTTTTGTATTAGAATAAAGTAATTGTTAATGATGGTGGTGGTGATGGTGCATTTCTATTGTTGTTGCCGCCTTCGGAGAGTACCCGGCAATGCCTGGATCCACCATACCAAAGATCATCGCAATGTGCGAGAGAACGAGGAATGCGGCAAGCAAAAGAATGGCGCAATTCGAACGTTTATCTTCGCCTGCTTTACGGAGTAAAAGTTTCAAGTTCAACAAAGCAAGCAAAATCATCGGAATGCCTGCAAGGATGTAAGAGCCAATCGCCACAACATCAATCCATGTTCTGAATTCTCCTGTAGAAGCAAGCGGAATAACGACATTCGGAATGAAGTAGGCTATAATCCCGACGAATGAAAACCCTGCAAGGATTCCGGCGATGCGGTTGATTTTTGAAAGTGTCGGATGTGCATTTGGTGCTCGCAACAGGAATAAATCCGTAATGGCAATCGTTTCGGCAAGAATGACAGGAATTGCCATAAAGATAATGAGGTTCCAAGGAGAGTTTTGCATTAGCAAATCCATGTAATGGGTAGAGTACATACAGTATCCTTTTATTGTTGTGTTTGACGGACTCTTCTTTTTGATAACGAATCTACAAAAATGATTCTGCAAAACAGTTATTGAAAATTCTGATAGCGAACGATTAGAAAAATATATTGGACGCTCGTAAAAAGCAGTTTTATATTTGCGACAAATTATTTTTAGAACTTAAAAAGTAAGGTGTTTTAATGTCCGAAGTCAAGAACTTTTCCGCAAAAGATTTCCATAAGATTGATGTAAATAATTCGACGTTTCTTGATGTTCGCGAACCCGGCGAAGTCATCGTTCATCCTGTGGACGGTGCGATTCAGATTCCTTTCTTTGAACTTTCGAAAAAGATTGATTACATCCCCAAGGACAAACCTGTTTATGTTTTTTGCTCTACGGGTGATCGCTCTGAACAAGTCGCAGAAATTCTTGCGGATAGGGATTTTGATGTGTATAACATCGAGGGCGGTCTTGACGCGGCTCCGAAAGCGCTTTATGTCGATGCCAAGGGATTGAAATGCCCTGGTCCAATCGTAAAGGTTGATGAAACCGTCAAAAAGGCTTTTGTTGGTGACGAAATCCAAGTCGAAGCGGATGAAAAAGCGTTTCTCTCGGATGTCGAGGTATGGTGCCAGCGTACCGGAAATCAATTGAAATCACTCACCGAAAATGACGGCGTCATTTACGCAACCATCGTGAAAAAAGAATCACCTGTACCCGAAAAAAAAGAATTTGAACACGGCAAAACTTTTGTCGTGTTCAGTGGCGATTTGGATAAGGCGATTGCTTCGTTCATCATGGCGAATGGTGCTGCCGCTATGGGGCGCCCGGTGACGATGTTCTTTACTTTTTGGGGCGTAAGCCTTTTGCGCAGACCCGAAAAAGTCCGTGTGAAAAAATCGCTCATCGGAAAAATGTTCAGCTTGATGCTGCCGCGAGGCTCTAAAAAGCTAGGCCTTTCTCGTATGAACTTTGGCGGTATTGGCGCCAAGATGATCCGTGCCGTCATGAAAAAGAATGGCGTGTCTTCGCTGGAAGAATTAATCCAAAGCGCACAACAAAAAGGTGTCAAGTTTGTCGCGTGCCAAATGTCGATGGAACTCATGGGAATCTCCCATGAGGAATTGATCGATGGGGTAGAACTGGGCGGCGTTGCAACGATGCTCGGCTCCACCGAAAAATCTGACTTGACGTATTTTATTTAAGCGCTTTCCACTTGCCACGTAAAGCCCGCTTCTTCAATTGTGCGGAATGTGGCTTCGAGACTTTGGCCGCCCTCGGTCAAGTAACCGGATGCAAAAATGGAATCTGCAATTTTAAACAAAGTCTTTTCGTGACCCTTGAAATAGACTTCTCGGCCGGCTGCGCAACGGATGTCCGATTTTGGTAGCATCAAACGCGCGAGGCAAAGAACCTTGATGCAGTATTCCGGAGTCAGTGCCGAAATGTCGCGTTCGGCAAGTCGCGTTCCCTTGACTGGAAGTAAAAAATTTATGGGGACGGATTCGGGATTGATTTCTTTCAATTCAAAAAGCATGTCCACAACGTCTTCTTTTATTTCGCCCATACCGATAATGCCGCCAGAGCAGATTTCAAAGCCGATGCGCTTCAACATCTTTAAGTTGTCGATTCGTTCTTGGTATGTGTGCGTGGTGCAAATGCTTGGATAAAAACGACGGCTGCTATTCAAGTTGTGATTGATTCTGTTTAATCCCGCGTCTTTAAGAATTTGAGCTTGATGTTCGGTCAAGAATCCGATGGAACAGCAAATTTGCGTATCGTTCTTTTTCATTTTGCGGATGCGCTCGGCAAGGCTTTCGATATCGCTATCGACAAAGTGAATCCCGCTAAGCCCAATGCAATGTCTAGAAAGATGAAACTCATCGACGAGGTCGTTGTCACCGTAAAGTTTTTTATCTTCGACATAACGGTATTTTTCGATTGGCGCTTCGGAATCTCTTGATTGAGCGCAATAAGCGCAGTTTTGCGTGCAGTTGCCGCTACGGACATTTGTGAGCAACTGGATGTTTACCCGATTGCCTTTGTATTTTGTTCTTAACTTGTATGCGGCCTCGATGAGTTCGCTGAGTGCATCGTTTTGTAAATCTAGTATGGCGAGGGCTTCACTTTTCGTTATTGAAATATTGTCGGCAAGTGGAAAAATCATAACATACCTATAAAAATAGTAGGTTTTGAAACGCAAAGATAGTATGATTATGTCAAATTGTCAAAAAAACGGAAACGCCCCCAACCATTGCTTTCGCGAAAGTTGGGAACGCTCGGTTTATACAAGAAGATTTGTTTAGACCGGATTACTTCTTTTCATAAATCTGGTCGAAAATTCCGCCGTTAGAGAAGTGGGTGTTCTGAGCCTTATCCCAACCGCCAAAGCGATCGATGCTGAACAGGTTCACGTTCGGGTCGAATTCCTTGTACTGGGCGAGGATTTCCTTGTTGGACGGACGATAGTGATTCTTGGCGGCAATGTGCTGGCCTTCGTCGGAGTAGAGGTAGCTCAGGTATTCGGTAGCAAGTTCGCGTGTGCCGCGCTTGTCAACTACCTTGTCCACGATAGCAACGGAAGGTTCTGCCAAAATGCTGATGCTCGGAATCACGATTTCGTAGTCATTCGGATAGTCTTTAAGAGCAAGGAATGCTTCGTTTTCCCAAGAGAGCAACACATCGCCCTGGCCGTTTTCGATGAATGTTGTCGTTGAGCCACGTGCGCCCGAGGCGAGAACGAGAACGTTTGCGTAGAGTTTTTTCACGAAATCCTTAGCTTTTTCCTGATCACCGTTATACTGGTTTTCTGCCCATGCCCAAGCGGCGAGGTAGTTCCAGCGTGCGCCACCAGAAGTTTTCGGGTTCGGCGTAATGATGCCAATACCGGGCTTCACGAGGTCGCCCCAGTCCTTGAGATTTTTCGGGTTGCCCTTGCGAACCAAGAACACGATGGTGGAGGTGTAGGGAGAGCTGTTGAGCGGGAATTCCTTGACCCAACCCGGTTCAATGAGCCCAGCATCACGAACGGCGTTCACGTCGAATTCGAGAGCGAGCGTGACAACATCGGCTTCGAGACCGTTTGCAACTTCCAAGGCCTGCTTGCCAGAACCGCCATGGGACTGCGTGATTTCAACGTCCTTGCCGGTCTTTTCCTTCCAATGCTTGGCGAAAGCCACATTGTAGTTGGCGTAGAGTTCACGAGTCGGGTCGTACGACACGTTGGTGAGAGTCTGCTTGCCGTGTTCGTGTTTTTCTTCAGAAGAAGAGCAGGCTGTGAAGGCAAGGGAGAGAAGGGCGATGGATGCAATGGTAATTTTTTTGAAATTCATGTTATAAACCTCTTTTTATTTTAAATGTTGTGATTTGTTTTTTTAGAGAAACGCCCTCAGCGAAATGGATCAAAGAAGCTGTTATGCTGCGCTGAGGGCGCTCGGGGATGTGCTAAGTGTTATTTGAGAGATGCTGTGAATCTTGCTGCAAGAGCGACGTCGGATGCTTTCTTTTCACTATAGACGTTCACCTGGATTTTAGAGAAATCATTGATTTTCTTGATGAAACTTATTGTCCATGCGATTCCGTCGGCACCAGCCTGCAATTCGTCTCGGTTAGAGAGATATTCCAATTCGGCATACAGATTGCTCAAGAATCCTGCGGTCGGAATTTCCAAACCGACGAAGAACGGAATGTATCGTGAATCTTGTGCGTATTCTGGCTTGATGGCATTTGCAACCTTAAGATTTTCGCTATCGCCGGTCGCGATTAAAGCGACTTCACCATAAAGGCCGAAGTTCTTTTGGAAGTAGTAACTTGCGCGACCTGCAACACGGTGTGTCACCTGAGCTGTATGCTGGATCGGGTCAAGTGCGTTCACGCGATATGCGGCGCTCACTTTGGCATCGCCAAATTTGAGTGTTTCTTCAAAACGGATATAACCCGTGTTGAATTTGGCGTCATAAGTACCGAGCAAGGCGTTGAATGTTGAAATCCCGTTTTCATAACCGAATGCGACTGCATCATGTTGGTAATCGCGGGAGAGGAATCCACGCTTGTTGAGGGCTACGTCGACATAAGTACCGAAGTTGCCGCCAACGCTCCAGTCAGTACGGAAACGACCGAATTGAAGATTGAACTTGCCGTATTCGGTATCCCACTTGTAGTTGGCATAGTAGGTATCTGCGGAAATCTTGTCGTAGTTCTTTCCATCAATCGTGTTGCCGAAAGCCGGACTGAAAATGCGCAAGTTAATCACTGCGCTGAGACGGTCGGAGTCGTACTTTGCACCAATGTTTGCTCGCAAGAAAGAATTGTCGAGCGTGTTGTCTGCATCGTTGTCATAAAGTGATTTGATGGTTTGTGCCTGAACGTTTCCTGTCAGCTTAAATGTACTTTCCTTAGCAGCTTCTTCAGCAGAGCAAATGGATGATACCAGTGCTGTAGTAATCAAGATTTTGGATATTGTCTGGTTCATTCGTGACTCCTTGTTATTGTTTTTGTTGTTGTATGGTTCGTTGTTGTTGTTGTTGTTTTTGTGCGGCAAAATATAGAACGCGTTTTTCTGTTTGTCCAATACTAAATTTTTATGCGGAGTTATTGATTTTTGTTATTATTGTAAATTAATTAGAATTTATTTGTTAAAATAAATATAAAGTAAATTACGTGCACGAAAAAGAAACGCCATTCTGAGGAGTGTAACCAAAGAATGACGTTAGGTACTATATGCAAAAATGTTAATGCAATACGACTTTGCGATAAGTGTCGAATGAAGCCCACTTGCGGAAGAATTCTTCACGACCTGCGATACCTGCTTTTTCGTATTCGTTGAGCAACTGCTTCACGTCTTCATCGGAATGGACCTTGATTTCAAAGCCGCGTCCATTGATGACGGGAACGTTTCCGTAGTGGTATTCCTCTGCCGTGGTGATTTCCGCGATGCGCTTGCCACGAACCTTGACGGCGATACTGTCTCGCAAAATGATGATATCAAAATCATCGGGGTAGTGGTAGCTTTCGCCTGTGGTGGGAATTTCGTCACCAACCGTGTAGTGTTGCTTTACGGGTTGCTGTTTTACGACAGAGAGCGTTGCTGTATCGTAGAAAAATTCTTCAAAAATTTCTCCTCGACCATGGCGCTCGCCTTGCACAAAGGCTGCCTTTTCGTTGGATTGAAGTTGCTTTTCGTAGAGCCCTTCAACAACGCCGCAAGCGGCTGTTGCATGCGTTACGATGTCAATGAGAATGAGCTCGCCAAGCGTTTTGTGCTTTTCAAAAAGATCAACGACAATGGCTTCGGCGAAAACAAGTTCGCAGACGGCAATCCCGTTTTTGGAAATGCTTTCTGTTTCTAAGTGTGCGCCTGTGTTCACGTCAATGGCATAGTCGATTTTCGTGAGTGTTCCAGGAATAATCTTTGTCCCGATTTTGACGAGGTAGTCTTTGCCTAGCGAAAGCGGCTCGTCATCCATCCACAAAAGTGACGCCTTGATTTTCTTGTAGCTACCGATGCTTGCATCTCTAGCGAGCACGCAACCTCTCGATACGTCAACTTCACGGTCTAGCGTAATCGTGACCGGTTCGCCAGCGTGGGCTTCTTCGACATTCCTGTTTGTGTAGAGAATGCTTTTGACGGATGCTTTCTCGTAACTCGGGAGGGATTTGATGACGTCTCCGACGCGAATCGTTCCAGATTCAATTTGTCCTTGGAATCCGCGGAATGTACGGTCGGGGCGGCTCACGCGCTGCACGGGCATGTAAAATCCCTTTTCTAGTGCAGAGCTTGATGTATCGACATTTTCAAGGTATTCAAGTAATGCAGGACCTTGATACCATGCAATGTTTTTCGATTTGATGGTAACGTTGTCGCCTTCTGTTGCCGAAAGCGGAATAACTTGTATGTTGCTCAGGGAATGAGTCTGTGCAAGTTCTGCGATTTGTACCTTGATTTTGTTGAATACATCTTCGCTGTAGCCCACAAGATCCATCTTGTTCACGGCAAAGACAAAGTGGCGAATACCCATCAGCCTGCAAATGCGGGCGTGTCTACGCGTCTGTACGAGAACGCCTTGCGATGCATCTACGAGAATCACTGCGAGGTCGGCAAAAGATGCGCCCACGGCCATGTTGCGCGTGTATTCTTCATGCCCCGGAGTGTCGGCAACGATAAAGCTGCGGTGATCTGTAGTGAAATAGCGGTATGCAACATCGATGGTAATGCCCTGTTCGCGTTCGGCCATAAGACCGTCGAGCAAAAGTGAATAGTCGATTTTACCGCTGCGGCTGCCGACTTTGCTGTCCAATTCCAAGGCCTTTTCCTGGTCGGTGTAAAGCAATTTGGAATCGTAAAGAATGTGACCGATAAGGGTTGATTTTCCGTCGTCAACGCTACCGCAAGTAATAAACTTCAATAAACCTTTCATTAGAAATAGCCCTCCCTCTTGCGGCGTTCCATGCTGCCGGCAGCTTCGTTGTCAATCACACGTGAAGTTCTTTCCGAAGAGACTGCGCTTAATGTTTCGTCAATGATTTCGTCAAGCGTCGTGGCTGTTGATTCAACGCCACCCGTGAGCGGATAGCAACCGAGCGTACGGAAACGCACCGACTTGATTTCGGGTGTTTCGCCTTCACGCAATGGGAATCGTTCGTCATCGACCATGATGATGTTCCCGTCGCGCACCACGACCGGGCGCGGGGCTGCAAAGTAAAGCGGAACGATGTCGATGTTTTCGCGCTTGATGTACTGCCAAATATCTTTTTCGGTCCAGTTCGAAATTGGGAAAACGCGGATGCTTTCACCTTTATTGATTTTTGTGTTGTAGAGTTTCCACATTTCCGGGCGTTGGTTCTTGGGGTCCCAAGCGTGGGCCGAATTGCGGAACGAGAATATGCGTTCCTTGGCGCGAGACTTTTCTTCATCGCGGCGTCCACCGCCAAATGCAGCTGTAAAGCCGTACTTGTTCAGCGCTTGCTTCAAGGCTTGCGTCTTCATGATGTCGGTGTAAGCCGAACCATGATCGAACGGGTTGATGCCTTGCTTGACACCATCTTGGTTGATGTATTCCAGCATTTCGATGCCGAGCTTTTTTGCAATGTTGTCGCGGAACTCAATCATTTCGCGGAACTTCCACGTGGTATTCACGTGCAAGAACGGGAAGGGTGGCTTCTCGGGGTAGAATGCCTTGAGAGCCAAATGTAGCATGACGGAACTGTCCTTGCCAATCGAATACAGCATCACCGGCTTTTCGCATTCAGCGGCGACTTCGCGGATGATGTAGATGGCTTCGGCTTCCAGCTCGTCGAGGTGTGAAAATTCGCTCACTGTGAAACTCCTAGTATTTGTTGGATTCTTTTGGGTCAATGACAATGTGCTTTACGCTCCCGTCGGGAAATTCCACAATCCAGCGGATAAGCCCATTGACTTTTTCGGTATGTACTTTGCTGCCCTTGCCGCCAATGTCTTCGCCGAGGAAGAATCGGATGGCGTGAACGGGGCACTCCTTGATACACGAAGTGCAACCCCAGCAATCTTTGGGGTACTTGATATAGGCTTTTTTCAGTTCGTTAATCTTGATCAGCGTGCCGGGACAAACGTCGTGACATCTCCCGCAGCCGATGCAAATGTTTGGATCAATGTTGATGCTCATAATTCTTTTGCCCTTCTGCGGTAAGTTCGCGTGTGAAAGTCTTGATTTCGCCGTTGACTAAGCGGGAATTCACATACTTTCGCCAGTGAATGTTGTCTTTTTCGGGATAGTCCCAGTTTTCTGCAAAACTGTGCCAGCGTGTTTCGTGGCGTGTGGCGAGATGCGCGATGACGCTCTTGCAAACGGTGAGGCGTTCCTTTAGCTCGTAGATGTACATGACTTCTTGCAAGTCGATGGCGCTAAGCTTGCCCGTAAGGCTTTCGATTTCGTCAATTTTTTCTTTGGCGATATTGAGCTGCTTTTCGGTATAGCCGTAGCCTGTCGTGATTCCGCCTGCATATTCGTCCATGGCGATTTGCATGGCTTCTTCAAGTTGCTCTGTCGTGTACAGCGAATTTTTCTGTGATAGATATGTTTCGATTTCTGCGACGTGGCTTGCGATTTCGGCTTCTTTGATGGTTGCTTCGGTTTCTACGTCATTGCGAGACCCCTGTAAGGGGGCGTGGCGATCCACCGTTGCGTTAATGTATTTCACAGCCGACTTTGCTGCTATTTCGCCTTCGGCAAGTGCGCCCGTCACATATTTTTGCGGGCAACCTCCGGCCACATCGCCCGCGGCGTAAAGCCCTTCGATGGTTGTGGCGCGCTTGGTGTCGACCCAGTAACCGCTTGCTGTGTGGCCGCCTACAATGTAAGGCTCCGTACCTTCGATTTCCACATTTGCTTTGGAGGGCGTTTCGTTTTCAAGCCAACGAATTGTTTGCGAAGGAGCCATGTTCAGGTACGCCTTCAAAAGCGATTCTTCTTGTTCTGCCGAAATCCCTTCAGTTCTCAAGTAGCATGGCCCACGACCTTCCAGATTTTCGGCGACGGTTCCGTAAACGCGTTCCGAAGTAGAAATGCCGTATTTCGTTTCGTAAACTTCTCCGAGCGAATTGACCTGCTTGGCGCCCACGCCTTGCGCGAGCGTTCCTGTCGGTGCGATTGTATCCTTGCAACGGAGTGCAATGAATCGCATTTCGAATGTTGTCATTTCGGCGCCGTGGCGAATTCCCATGGCGTATCCGGCTCCCGTGTTGAATGGCGGGTACCACATTTTATGCCTTGAAAATCCTGGATTATTCGGGCGGTAAAGCCCGGCTGCTCCGCCTGTTGCGATAATGACGACTTTGGCTTCAATCGCGTAAAATGTATCGTTCTCGATTCCAAAACCGTATGCGCCATCGATTTTATTGTCGTGAACTGAAAAGTCGAAAATGTTGACATGATTTAAAACGGTCACATTGGGGAGCTTCTTGACAGCATTGGCTAAAATCGGCTTGATGTTTTCGCCATTAATTTTGATGTTGCGATTTCCGCGTGTAACGTATTTCCCGTCTTTATCCTTTAAGATGACAAGTCCGAGTTTTTCCAAGTGCGCTGTGATTTCGTTAAATCTTTCTGATATAGAATAAAGTAAATCTTCGCGGACGATCCCGTCGGCGTCTTTCTTTGCGTATTCTACATAATCTTTGGGTTCACGGCCTTCGGTGATGTAGGCGTTTAAAGCGTTTACGCCAGCTGCAAGGCAGCCACTGCGTTTGATATTTGCTTTTTCGACGATAAGAATTTTGAGGTCAGCAGCGTTGCTTGATTCTTTCGCTGTAATTGCGGCGTAGCAGCCTGCTGTCCCACCGCCAATAATCAATAAGTCTGTATTTATTCGTTCTATCTTCACAGCGCCTCCGCATTTTCAAGTGCAGCAAATATAGAACGCGACTTTTCAAGTGTCCAATACTTAATTCATATCGCCATTGATAAAAAAAATGTATTAGAAAATCGTGCTCATCGCAAATAGGAAAATGTTATATTTTGGCACATGGCATTATCAGCAAATATTACACGCGAAGGAGCCCTGGAACTCCTCAAAAAGTACAATTCGGATCCCTTCCACCTCGAACATGGCGAAATCGTCGAGAATACCATGCGCTATTTTGCACGCGAACTCGGTTACGGCGAGGACGAGGAATTCTGGGGAATTGTCGGCCTTTTGCACGACCTTGATTTTGAACAGTGGCCCGAACAGCACTGCATCAAGGAACGTGAACTCATGCAAGAAGCGGGTCTTTCCGAAGAAATCATTCACGCTACGACAAGTCACGGCTGGTCTATAACTGTTGACGTGAAGCCCGAACACGAAATGGAAAAAGTCCTTTACGCAGTCGATGAATTGACTGGATTGATTGGCGCTGTCGTGTTGATGCGCCCGTCAAAAAGCGTACAAGATTTGGAACTAAAATCGGTGCTGAAAAAGTATAAGTCCCCGAAATTTGCCGCCGGTTGCTCTCGCGAAGTCATTGAACGCGGTGCAAACTTGTTGGGCTGGGAACTGAACGATTTGATTTCCCGCACGATTGCAGCGTTGAAAACATTTAGACCGTAATACGGTAGAATCCGTTACTTCTTTTCGTAAATCTGGTCAAAAATGGCGCCGTCGGCAAAGTGCTTGGCTTGCGCCTTGTCCCAACCACCAAAATGTTCAATTGCAATTAGGTTGACATTTTGGTCAAATTCCTTGTACTCGTCAAGAATAGCTTTGTTCGTCGGGCGGTAATGATGCTTTGCCGCAACACGCTGCGCTTCGTCGGAGTAGAGATAATTCAGGTATTCCGTTGCGAGTTTGCGCGTATTGCGCTTGTCTACAATTTTATCTACAATTGCGACAGAGGGTTCTGCCAAAACACTCACGCTAGGCATCACGATTTCGTATTCTTTAGGGTAATCCTTGAGCGAAAGGAATGCCTCGTTTTCCCAAGAAAGCAGCACATCGCCCTTGCGATCTTCAATGAACGTGTTCGTAGAACTACGAGCTCCCGAAGCGAGATCAAGAACGTTGTGATAGAGCTTCTTCATGAAATCCTTAATTTGTCCCTCATCGCCGTTGTACAGCTTTTCTGCGTACGCCCAAGCCGCGAGATAGTTCCAGCGTGCACCACCCGAAAACTTCGGGTTCGGCGTGATGATACCGACGCCGTCTTTTGCGAGATCGCCCCAATCCTTGATTTTCTTGGGATTGCCCTTGCGGACGAGGAACACGATAGTCGAAGTGTAAGGAGCGCTGTTGTGCGGAAATTCCTTGATCCAGCCGTCTTCAATGAGACCCGCGTTGCGAACAATGTTAACGTCGAATTCCAGCGCGAGCGTCACCACGTCGGCTTCGAGCCCGTTCACCACCTCAAGCGCCTGCTTGCCCGAACCGCCATGGAACTGCGTAATCTTCACATCTTTGCCGGTCGCCTCTTTCCAATGCTTCATGAAAATATGATTGTAATTGGAATAGAACTCACGCGTCGGATCATAAGACACATTGACAAGCGTGTTGTTCTCGACCTCGGGAGTTTTCTCCGAAGAGCAACCGTAAAAACAACTTGAGCCCGCCACTAGCGCCACCGCAAAAACCGTCTTGAAAAAATGCAGATTCATAGTGAAATTCCTTCTTAATAAAAATGATAGTAATATTTTTGCAATGTCACCCCGGACTTGTTCTATCAATAAACTAAAAACGCTCCGAATCCTCGGAGCGATTTTGCGTTATGTCATCCTGAACCCGTCAGGGTGAAGGATCCAGGTCTGGATTTTTCGTCCCCCTGCAGTGTTCTCAGAATAACGTTAGGAGTTGGTTGCGACCTTCACTTCTTCGATCTTCTTCAAGACGGAGCCGTCTTCCATGGCCTTAATCGCCTTGTCGAAGCCTTCCTTGATGCTAGCTGCCTTATTGCTGATGTAGAGCGCAGCACCTGCGTTCAGGGCGCAGGCATACTTGATGCCCGGACGGCCCTTGCCGTTCAGCACGTCGAGAGCGAGGTTGAAATTGTCCACGCCCGTACCGCCTGCGAGATCTTCCGGGTCCACAGCCGGGACGCCGAATTCCTTCGGGTCGATGCGGTATTCGCGATACTCGCCGTCTTCCAAGATTTCGGCAATGGTCGTCGGGACGCATGGAGAAATTTCATCGTAGCCGTCATCAGAGATAGCGACCATCACGCGCTTGGCACCGAGGGACTTTGCAGCCTTGGTGAACGGTTCGAGAATCGACTTGCTGTAAACGCCGAGCATCAGGTACTTGGCTTCAGCCGGGTTCGTGAGAGGTCCGAGCAAGTTCATGATGGTTTTGACGCCGAGGGCACCGCGAACCGGGCCGGCAAAGCGCATGGCGCTGTGGTAGACCGGAGCCATGAGGAACACGAAGTTCGTCTTGTCGATGACGCTTGCTGCCTTTTCCGGAGTCATGTCGAGCTTGAAACCTGCAGCCGTGTAGAAGTCAGCGGCACCGGACTTGCTCGAAACCGCGCGGTTGCCGTGCTTGGCAATCTTGGCGCCACAGCTTGCTGCGATAAGGCCGGAGAGAGAGCTCACGTTGAAGCTACCCTTGCCGTCGCCACCGGTACCCACGATATCGGTGAGTTCGTCACCGCTGTACGGGAACTTGCGCTTCTTGCTGCTGAGCACCTTGGCGCAGCCTGCAATTTCTTCGGTCACGGGGCCCTTGCTGGATAGTGCGGTAAGGATTGCAGCCATCTGGCGTTCGTCCATGATACCATCCGTCAAGTCTTCCATGAACATTTCGGCGGTTTCGCGAGTCAAATCCTTGCCTGCAGTAAGCGTGTTCAAGATTCCGCGGATGTCAAGCGGTTCGCGACGGTAGTTGAGGAATGCCTTGAAGAATTCGTCGGCGCGGCCGCTAGCGATGGATTCCGGGTGGAACTGCACGCCTTCAATCGGGAGCGTCTTGTGGCGAATGCCCATGATGTCGCCGTCTGTTGCGCGGGCGGTCACTTCGAAATCGGCTGGGAGCGTAGATTCGTCGATGACCAAGCTGTGGTAACGTGTAAAGATGTTCTTCTTGCCGATGGTGCGGAAGAGACCCTTACCATCGAGGTCAATTTCTTCGGCGATGCCGTGCTTGATGAACTTGGCCTGCACAATCTTCGCGCCGAATGCGTAACCGATAGCCTGGTGGCCGAGGCACACGCCCAAAATCGGGAGCTTGCCTGCGAAATACTTGATGGCTTCGACGGAAATACCGGCATCTTCCGGACGGCCCGGGCCCGGGCTCACAATGAGGCGACTCGGGTTCAACTTTTCGATGTCTGCAATGGTGCATTCGCGGCTACGGAGCACGCAGATTTCTTCGGTGGTAATCTTGGCCAAAGCCTGATAAACGTTGTAAGTAAAAGAATCGTAGTTGTCGATAATGATAATCATGGTTGTAATCTCTTTTTTAAAGTTTTGGGGTGTTTCGTCATTGCTAGGCTGAAAGCCGAAGCAATCTAGTTGTCACCCTCCAGTACAGCCCTGATTGCTCCGAGCTTTTCGTTCGTTTCTTCAAATTCGCGGTCAGCATTCGAGGCCGCGACAATGCCACCACCGGCCTGGAGGCTGATGGTCTTGCCCTGCTTTAAGCAGCAACGGATGGCGATGCAGAAATCCAAGTCACCGTCCGATTCAATGTAACCCACGGCGCCAGCGTAGAAGCGACGCTTGATTTTTTCGAGACCAGAAAGAATTTCAATGGCGCTGATTTTCGGAGCGCCGCTCACCGTACCTGCCGGGAAGCTGGAACGCAGCACTTCAATTGCCTTCTTGTTCTTGGAAACGCGGCCTTGCACGTCAGAGACCAAATGGATCACGTGGCTGAACTTTTCGCATTCCATGTACTTGGTCGTTTCGACCGTACCGGCATCGCAAACGCGGCCGAGGTCATTGCGGGCGAGGTCTACGAGCATCAAGTGTTCTGCGCGTTCCTTCGGATCGCCCTTCAAATTCTTCATCAATGCTTCGTCTTCCATATCATCTTTACCACGGCGGCGGGTACCTGCAATCGGGTGGATGGTGGCGATGCCTTCACGCACGCGGATCAAGCTTTCCGGAGATGCGCCGATGAACTGGTGCGTTCCGTAATCGAGGAAGAACATGTACGGAGACGGGTTCACCGTACGGAGGCGGCGGTAAATGTCGAGGGCTTCGATATCGCTTGCGAACTGGATGCGGCGGGATGGCACAGCCTGAACAATGTTGCCTGCCACGATGTGCTTCTGCAAAGCGGCGACCTTTTCCACGTATTCCTTGCGGGACTGTTCGAGGTCGGTCATCGTGATGCCCTTGCCGTACTGCTTTTCCGGAGCGAGGTAGCTGAAGTCAAGGTCTGCAAGGCGTGCCTTCACCTTTTCAATTGCAGCCTTCAAATCAATCTGGTGTTCTTCGTAGTTCAGGGCGAACAAATGCAATTTTTCGGTGAAGTGGTCAAACACAATGTAAATGTGGCCGACCAAAAATTCGGCTTCGGGAATGTTGAGCTCATCCACCTGCGGGGCCAAGCGAATCGTATCGCAGCGGGCGCAGAATTCGTAGCCGAGGTAGCCCACGCCCGAAGACGGAATAGGAATCTGGTTGGGCGGCACCGTATTTTCGGCAGAAATCTTGAGTAAGGCGTCGAGAATATCACCATCACCTTCAGCCAAGAATTCGCTTTCCTTGCCATCCACGACAATGCTCACGTTCTTGTCGTTCTGGCGCAGGCGGAAACCTTCGTCCACCATCAAGGTCGAATAGCGGCTGCGACCGTGGTCAAAGCTTGCCGATTCGAAGATGGCCTTTGCGCCGAGCTTCTTGGCGAGTGAAAACGGGGTGTAACGTTCGCCGGGGAGTGCAACGTAAATGCTGTCAGTACGCGGAGCGTAACCCGGGCGTTCGGTGATGTGAGTAATCTTAGTCATTTTAATCCTCTAGTTTTAAAACTTGTTTGCCTTTTCGTTTAAGGTTCACAAAGGCTTTAAGTCCCGGAGGATTTCGTCAATTTTCGGTAAAAAGGAAGGCCTCCGTGAGTCCGGAAGCCTTTGCCTAAAAATCTTGGGTGATTTGTAACAAATACCGGGCTCTATGTTAGAGTCCGCGCCACCAACGACGGTTGAGAGTTGCACTTGTTACGAAATTCATCATGCCACAAAAATATCAATCATTTTTTCACATGGCAAGGGGTAAGTTCAAAATTTTTGAAAAAAATCCCCGCGACCATTCGCGGGGATTCTCGTCTTACATTCTAATAACTAATGACCAATGACTATTGACCAATAATTAGTCGTCCAGGCAGTCGTTCATGACCTGGATGATCTTCTTTTTGTCCATGTGCTGGCCAATGAACACCAAACGGATGATGCGGTCGCCGTACTTTTCGTCCCAGATTTTTTGGAGTTGCGGATTTTCGGCGAGGATACGCTTCTGTTCGGCTTCGCTTTCGGCGGCAAACCAGCGACCAAAATTCTGGGCGGAGGCCTGCTTGCCTGCCTGCTCGAACAAGTAGCTTTCGCTGCGTTCGTCGCTGAACCAGAGGAGACCCTTCGTGCGGATGATGCTCGTCGGATAGTCGTCGAGGAATGCTTCGAACTTTTCTCGATTCAGCGGACGGTGGTCTTCGAACACGAACGTGCTGATGCCGTATTCGTCACCATGCGGATGGTCCTTGTCGTGGTGGTGGCCGCAGTGGCAAACACCATGTTCATGGTCGCAATGACTGTGGTCTTCATCGTCGTGGTCATGGTGATGCTCGTGTTCATCATGATCGTGATGATGGTGTTCGTGCTCATCGTGGTCATCGTCATGGTCGTGGTGGTGATGTTCATGTTCGTCATGATCGTCATCATCATCGTCATCGTTGTCGTGACCTTCTTCGTTGAGCTTGATCGCCCAAGTGCTCGATTCGGCAACCTTGTTGAAGTCGAACTGCTTCGTGTCGAGAATGTCCTTCATGTCGACCTTGCCGTAGTTCGTCTCGATCATCTTGGCTGTCGGCTGCAAAGCCTTCACGACGGCCTTCACGTGCTCCAAGTCGTGCTTGCTGAGAGCGTCGACCTTGTTCATGATAATCGTGTTGCAGAATTCAATCTGCTGGATGAGCAAGTTTGCGATATCTTCTTCTTCGAGGTCTTCTTCGAGGAGCTTTTCGCCACCGGCAAATTCGTCGGCAAGGCGGAGCACGTCAACGACTGCCACGATGTTGTCCAAATGGCAGGGGAGAGGTCTGCCGTCTTTGCTGCGGAGCTGGCTACCTGCAAAGCTAATGGTCTGGGCTATAGGAATCGGCTCGCAGATACCGCTAGCTTCGATGAGAATGTAGTCGAACTTGCCCATTTCCAAAAGTTCGGCGATTTGTTCGATCAAGTCGGTCTTGAGCGAGCAGCAGATGCAACCGTTCGAAAGCGGGACAACCTTGCCCGAATCTTCCTTCGTGATATTTCCGCCCTTTTCAATTAAAGTTTGGTCGATGTTCACTTCGCCAATGTCATTTACGATGACGGCGACGTGGTAACCCTGCTGATTGTTGAGAACGTAGTTGAGGAGAGTTGTTTTGCCGGCTCCCAGGTAACCGGTCAGGAGCGTTATAGGTACTGATTTCATGTGCTAAAATTTACTAAAAAAAGCGGTTTTAGGCAATTAGGCTTGGAATAGGCGTTAAAACCATTCCAATTTGTACTATTAAATATCTTGCCGCTTTCTTAAATTTTTATTACATTTCTTTTTAGGATTGAAGCGAGGGCTTTTGAGCCGAGTTTTGTTCCGAAACGAATTGTGTTGATGACCGTCCTTCCTTGAGGATGGAAGATTGTAGCTTCGCTGTGCTAAATCTTTTAGTCTATGCAATTCTGGGCGCCCGTTGTGGGGCGCCTTTTTTGTTTTATAGCCTTTCAAAAAGCTGAAATTCCTTAAAAAAAATCGCAAAATATGGAAACTATAGTTTGCACTATTTTTTAGACATATTCATAAAATTGGAAAATGCGATATGACATTGATGTCATCCAAAAAGCTGAAAAAGAACTTTTAGCACAGATGCAGGGAGCGACTTCTTTAACCAAGAAGAGGTTGTCTTTAGATAGTGGTATTAGCCGCCAGCATCTTGGACTTATCGCCAAAGGCAAACGCAATTTTTCCCTTAAATCTTTCTGTGACCTAGCCGATGCTTTCGGGTGTACTGCAACAGAACTCATGGCAAAACTCGAAGCAATCATGATGGAATTGGTAAAGCTACAAGTATCTATGGCTGCAGACAAAACCAAAGGTATAAATTATGTCAAGAGTACCTCTGGCAAAAATGCTCAAAAGCCTTCCAAAGAATTGAAAGACGGGAAAAAACTGTAAATTCCTTAAATTTTTTTGAAAATTTCATGATATGTAAAGAAGCTCGCCCTGCGGCGAGCTTCTTTTAATAACTGACGATTAATGACTAGTGACTAACGTTCACCTTATTTGCTCGTTCGAGTTCGCGAGCGTTGATGATGAGCATCTGCAAGCGGTTTTCGATGTTGGCAAAGCTGGTATCCGGATCGTAGTCCAAGCTCAGGATTTGCACGTGCGGGCAACGTTCCTTCACAGCCTTCGTGAGGCCACGGCCACTGATGTGGTTCGCGAGGCAGGCAAACGGCTGCACAATGATGAAGCTGTTGATGCCGTGCTTAGAGTTGTAAAGGATTTCAGCCGGGATGAGCCAACCTTCACCTGTGTTGTACGTTGGGTCGATAATACCGTCGATGTAGTTCACGAGTTCGAAGCAGTCTGCATGGTGTTCGTAGAGCTTGAACGATTGCATGACCTTCTTGGCGGTTTCTGCAGCGTGTGCAAAGAGCTTTGCGGTGACACCACCTTCGAGGCGGTCTGCAATCGGGTTGGCCGAGAATCCGCGCTTGATCTTTTCGGCACGGACCACTTCGTCCACGCGGAAAAAGTCCATCATGCCCGGGAGGTAAACTTCCATGCCGTTGTCCATGAGGTAGTCTTCGACATGTCCGTTTGCGCTCGGGTGGTAGTTCATGAGGATTTCGCCGAGCACGGCAACGCGCGGCTTGCGGATGCCCTTCTGGCGAGCTTCCGTGATTTCGACCTTGTTGAATTCGTCGATGCACTGGCGAAGCATTTCGACAAGGCGCTTGGCAGAGCCGAGTTCCGTCTTCTTGAGTGTAGCGGCGGTCTTCATCAATTCCGGCATCCACTTGCTGTAAATTTTCTTGGAATCACCCTTGTGGATTTCGTAGGGGCGGAGTGCGCGGTAAGCCGTTTCGATGGCGTCCATGAAGGCGAGGCCCCAGAGCGTATGGAGGCGGAAGTCGAGCCCGAGCTGGAATCCCGGATGCATGCCTTTATAGTCGATGCCGGTCGTGATGATGGAAACGTCCTTGTAGCCCGCTTCGTCAAGAGCTTTACGGCCAAGCACGGAGTACTGCACAGCGCGGCAGTTTTCGCAGTTCTTGGCAAGGCACATTGAAACTTCGGTCTGCGGAACGTTCGGGTGTTCTTCGAGCCACTTGAGGCATTCGCCGATGTTGATTTGGCAGGGGAAGCAAATGTCGTTATGCACGTACTTCTTGCCGAGTTCAATAGCGCGCTTGTCTGCAACCGGGAGGTAATCCGAGAGGTAACCCTTGCCCTGGATGTAGCTACTGGCGAGGATTGCAAATGCAGGGGAGAGGTTCGGCGTCAAGATGATACGCTTGGTCTTGTCGCTTGCCAGGTACGGCGTGTGGAACTGCGGTTCGTTCGAAATCGGCTTTTCCGGGAGGTTTGCCGCACGGCGGGCCTTCACGGTTTCGATAAAGCTCTTGATACGGATGCCGACCGGGCCGCGGGCGTCACCTTCGTCGAGCTTGAGCATGAGCATTTCCTTGTTGGAATCGCGGTGCATCATGCGCATCATTTCGTCGGTCAACACGGAGTCGTGTCCGCAACCGAAGCTCACGATCTGGGCAAGTTCAACATGCGGGTCTCTCGAAGCAATCATCGTTGCACCGAGCATGCGCAAATGGAACGTGTTCTTGATTTCCACGCGGGTGTGGCTCGGAACGTCCTGATCGTAAACGCCCGGGAGCGATTCGGTGGTAAGCACCGGAATGCCCATGGCGGTAAAGTGGCTTGCAATGTTGTGGTTGATGAGCAAGTCGGCATGATAGGGGCGGCCTGCAATCACCACGGCAAAGCTGTCGTTTGCCTTCACGTCGTCGAGAATCTTCTGGCCTTCTTCGAGGAGCGTGGTGCGGTAGTTGTTGAGAGCCTTTTCGCCTTCCGTGACGGCTTTGTCCAAAATCTTGCGGTCAATGTTCCAGTTGTCGTGGAACCAGTCGATCGTCTGGCTTCTGCGGAGCTTGGTGTTTGCCCAGTGGAAAATCGGCTGGTCCATCGGGATGCCATAATTCTTTTCGGGTTCGTCCGTGTTCTGGCAGATGTTCGGGTAACCTTGCACGACCGGGCAGACCGTCGTGGCGTTAAACTTGGTGTGGTCGCTGGGGAGCGAAATCATCATCGGGAAGAAGATGCGGTCGACCTTCTTTTCGATGAGGCTGAGCACATGACCGTGAACGAGCTTGGCCGGGAAGCAGACCGTGTCGCTGGGCACGCTGTGGAGGCCCGCTTCGAACATCTTGTAGTCGCTCTGACGGCTTACGACAACGGTGTAACCGAGGGCCGTGAAGAATGCTTTCCAGTAGGGGAGGCTGTTCCAGAATTCGAGCACGCGCGGGATACCGATGGTCTTTCCGTTCTGCGGCAAGAGAATCTGCGGAGCGTAGTCCTTGACCAAGAGCTGGTTCGTGCGCTTGATCATGTCCGGCACAGCCTGCATCTTCTTGTTGATTTCGGCAATGAGCTTCTTCGTTGCCGGATCGTTCGGATCGGCGGTGACTTCGCCGCGTTCGCAGCGGTTGCCCGTCACAAAGCTCTGGCCATCGCTAAAGGTCACGATAGTGCGGGAGCAGTGGTTGGTGCAGTACTGGCAGAGCTGACCTGGCTGGTTGTGCCAGCTAAAGGTGCGCATGGCTTCAAGCCCGATAAACTTACTTTGCACGTTCGGGTCGGCGGCACGCTTTTCTTCCATGAACTTCTTCGTGAGGAGTGCGATACCGATAGCGCCCATTTCGCCCGGGCGTTCCGGACGGATGGCCTTGAGGCCCGTGTACTGTTCGAAGGCGCGGAGAACGGCGTTGTTCTTGAATGTACCGCCCTGCACCACAACCTTCTTGCCGAGCGTGTTGAGGTTACGAATACGGATGACCTTCGTAAAGACGTTGTTGATGATGGAACGGCAGATACCCGCGATAATGTCTTCTGGCTGCTTGCCGTCGCGCTGTTCCGTGATGATGGAACTGTTCATGAACACGGTGCAGCGGCTGCCGAGCTGAGACGGACTCTTGGAGTTGAAAGCCATGTCGGCAATCTTTTCCATTGGGATACCGAGGCTGCGTGCGTACGTTTCGATGAATGAACCGCAACCCGAGGAGCAAGCTTCGTTGAGGATGATACCCGTGACGACACCGTCTTGCACGGAGATGGCCTTCATGTCCTGACCGCCGATGTCCAAGATGAACGAGACGTCGGGGCAGAGGCGCTGGGCTGCGTTTGCGTGGGCGACTGTTTCCACAGTGTGATAGTCCGCGTGGACGGCCTTTGCAAAGAGCTGTTCGCCGTATCCGGTTGTACCCACGCCCAAGATGTTGAGCTTCACGCCGTATTCTTCGTAGCGGTCGGCGAGGTCTACCATGGCGCGCTTCAAGACGGCGAGCGGTTCACCGTCGTTACTCGCGTAGAAGCCGTCGATGACCTTTTCGTTTTCGTCGATGAGCACGAACTTTGTGGTGGTAGAGCCTGCGTCAATGCCCAAGTAGGCGTTGATGGTCGAGCCGGAAGGCGGCTGCGGGTAATGGTTGTCCGCCATCTTGTGTTCTTCGAGGAACAGCTTGTATTCCGCTTCGCTCTGGAAGAAGAGGTCGGAGGCAGCCTTGGCCTTGTTTTCGGCCTGGCGGATTTCGTTAAAGTGAACGAGCGCGTCGAGAGAACCCTCTTCGCGGTACATGCATTCCTGGTTTGCGAACATGGAACCGTTAGCGAGAGCGGCACCCATGGCAACGAGCACTTCGGAATGTTCCGGGACAATAGCCTGTTCGTTAGAAATGCCCAAGCGTTCCTTGAATGCCTTCACGAGAGTCGGGTTAAATGTGAGCGGGCCACCTTCAAAAATGACAGGCGGCTTGATTTCCATGCCCTGGGCTAAGCCACCGATGGTCTGCTTCGCGATAGCGTGGAAACTTGAAAGGGCGATATCTTCCTTCGCGATGCCGTTGTTGAGCATCGGCTGGATGTCCGTCTTGGCGAACACGCCGCAACGGCCCGAGATTTCATAGACTTTTTGGCCACGCTTGGCGTAGCTTTCGAATACTTCTGTCTTGATGCGGAGGAGTTCCGCGACCTGGTCGATAAATGCACCCGTACCGCCGGCGCACACACCGTTCATGCGCATGTCGGAGGCGATGAGCTTGCCCGTGGTCTTGTCCTTTTCGAAGAAGACGACCTTGGCATCCTGACCGCCGAGTTCGATGGCGACCCTGGAATCGGGGTAGGTGGCACGCACCGCAAGTGCGTTTGCGACTACTTCTTGCACAAAGAAGGCGTGAGTGGCCTCGGCGAACGGCTGACCGCCGCTACCGCAGAACGTGACCCTGAAGTTCTTGCCCGGGAAAAGGGCATGGGCTTCGCGCAGGACCTCGTAGACCTTTTTCGCCTGCATGGCGTTATGACGCTGATATGTATAGTGTAAAAGCTTAGATGTCTCGGGATCGACTACAGCAATTTTCACAGTGGTGGAGCCTACGTCGACACCCACCCATAAATCGTTCATAGAAGTATTCATAGTGAAGCCAAATTTAGTTTTTTTTCATTATTTGAAAATGTTTTTTGGCGTTTATGGCGATAAAACGAGCGATTTGAGGGGTAGAATGCAGTTGTTCACGTGTGCAGTGTGTGCGGGCGGCGCAACTGCGTCATCCTCAATCTTGTCATTCTGACGCGAAGCGGAAGGATCCAGCGGAGTTCTTTAAAACGACTGAATTTTGTATATTCGGTTGTATGAAAAAGAAACGACTTTTAGTAGCCATTTGCGTTGGATTTGCAATTGCAAGTATCGCTTTAATGTGCCAAACTGACGATGCTAATGGAATCGACAATGTAATGCATTTCCAAAGAACATTTGATTTGAATCGAGATTCTTTAGGCTCTGAAATGTGGCTTGAAGTCGAAAAGAACGAGGTCGTCAAGATTTGCATGGACTCAAAAGTCCGTGTTTGGGACAACGCACCGAATACGGAAGTTCTTAATGATTCTTGTTTGAAATACCGAATGCCAACTCTTGTTGGTGTTCATTCTATCAATGTGAAGTTTCTTGATTCTGACAGTTCCCATAAAATCAACTTAGCCATCGGCATGAAGTATCTTGATTTCAAAAATGAAGAAACTTTATACGGAAATGATTCTTATCAAATGAACCCATTCTCAAAGAAAATCGTACAAGTTTCGGGTTCTTATTTAGTTGACAAATATCCCGTGACCAATTGTGAATTTTTACAACTGTTATGGAATGAGATTCCCCAAAAATCCTCAAAAATTGATAGCATGAAAAATGATTTTATAAATTTTTGGGTAAATCGAAAAGAATCGGGAACACGTAATGAAAAATGTATTGCCCATGATTCCGCAGCAAGTTCTATTCCTTTATATTTGGCGATGAAATACGCCAACATTCGCAGTGTTCGAGAAGGTCTAAAGCCGTATTATATATTTTCAAACACTCATAGTGAATCTGTACGAATTGACAGAATGAAACAAGTCAATCAGAATGGGAAAAAAGAAGTGCCAAATCATCATTATTTTATCGCTTACAAGGATTTCATAGAACATGAAAACAAACTGATTGAAGTCTCTGTAGATTCTTCTTCTGATGGTTATCGGCTTCCTTATTACGACGAATGGGTTATGCTTGCTCGTGCAGGAGATAAAAAGAATAATGCGCCCTGGGGTAATTCAACTTCTTTTAACGAAATTTCTAAATACGCAAAATTCGAAGATAAAGTAAATTGTTTTGATTTAAAGGATTTAGGTCTTTTACAAAAGATAATATCATTTTTTCATTGGTGCAAAAATGATTATGAATCAGGACCTGTTGGTGAATTGCTACCTAATGGATTTGGCCTATATGATATGTTTGGATTAGTTGAAGAACAAGTTCTATTTGAAAAGCATAATGTCTTAAGAGATAATGCAATATTGATGGTAGATCCTCGCAGTATCGCAGAAAGAGAGCGAAACCCATTCAGATGTATAGATGATTGCCCAGCATGTTTAAAAGGTGGAATTCATCGTTCTGACTTAGAAAGAATTAATTATGGTTATATTTCGAACGATTATTTTCCTAAATACGCTGGCGGTTTCCGCCTAATCCGCAACATCGGCAACAACGCCAAATGGACTGAAGTCAAGTCTGACAAGGAATAATTTTTTCCTGAAAATGTAGAACCGAGCAATTTCCTTTTTTTTGTATATTCTGTTGTATGAAAATAAAGATTCTTTTACTATGTGTATCTTTTTTTGTTCTTGTTTTGAATGCGTGCTCGAATAGCGTTAAAAAACAGGATATTTCAGCGGAAATAATAAAGCAGTTTAGCCCGATAGAAAGAATCTTTGATGTAATCCGAGATTCTCTGGGCGAAGAAAACTGGCTTGAAGTCGAAAAAAATGAAAACGTTAAAATTTGTGTTGACCAGAAAGTTTTTGCTTGGAAGACGGTATTAAAATCAAGTGTTCTCAATGATTCCTGCTTAGTTTTCCAAGCTCCGACTCTTGTTGGAGTCGAAACTGTTGATGTGTCTTTTTCGGAAGCGGATAGTTCGCATCAAATCAATTTAGCCATCGGAATGAAATACTTAAATTTCAAGAATGAAGAAGTTCTGTTAGGATTTAACACATGTCGAGAAAACCAACTTGTCGGTCGATGCAAAAACGAAGATCCAGAAAGACTATTTTCTGTAACGGGCACTTACTTAGTCGATAAATATCCTGTTACCAACTGCGAGTTTACGCAACTGATGTGGGATAGCATTCCAGCAACATCCTTGTATAGAAACGAATCGTTAAGAAAGGATTATTATGAAGATTGGCTAAACAGAAAAAGTGCTTCTAAACGTAATGAAAACTGCATAACACAAGACACGGCTGCCAATACTGTATCTTTATTTCAGGCGATGAAATATGCAAATGCACGCAGTATTCGTGAAGGTCTAAAGCCTTATTATATATTTACTCCTGTAGAAGAATATGCAGAAAGAGAAAGTATTTTATCGACTACACAACGTATAGTAACTCGTAGGGATTTTACTATACATGATATCAAATATATTCAAGTTTCTGACGACAGTACCTCAAACGGTTATAGACTTCCATATTACAATGAATGGATGATGTTTGCTCGTGGTGGCGACAAAAAGAATATGGCCCCCTGGGGAGACTCTTCGGGCACTTTCGAAAAAACAAAAAAATACGCTAGATTTAAAACAAAAATGGTTTCTTTTGAAACAGAACCCGTTGGCCAGCTGACACCCAATGGATACGGATTATACGATATGTTTGGTCTCGTTCAAGAGCATGTACTCTTAAAATCAAGTTTGTTTAGAGGAGACCTTGGTTTTGCGTCTTGTTTGAAGGGCGGAGATTATCACGTTTCTCTAGAAGACGGATCCGACGACACCTTAAGTCCTTATTGGAAATGGATAAGCTACGGATATTACGAACCAGGTCATCAAGGTTATGGAGCTGGTTTCCGTCTCATCCGCAACATCGGCAATAATGCTAAGTGGACCTATCTCAAGTCCAAATGACAACTTTTGTATATTCAATTGTATGAAAAAGATTTTGTGTTTGGTTGCAAGTTATGGGGCCGTAATTGCCGGCTTGTTATTTTGTACAGCCTGCTCAGATAGGGAAAAATATATCGCTTTAAATCGAGGTTCTTTAAAAAACGAAACTTGGCTTGAAGTTGAAAAGAATGAAACGGTAAAAATCTGCATAGATTCCAAAGTACAAGTATGGAACACTGCACTGGATTCTGAAATTCTTGGTGAATCCTGTTTAAAAGTTCGAGTTCCAACGCTTATTGGTGTCAGCAAAATCAATGTAAAATTTTCCGATACAGAAAGTGCCCTCAAAATCAATTTAGCGGTTGGGATGAAGTACCTTGACTTTAAAAATGAAGAAGTTCTATTGGGATTTGATTATATGCATGAATATATAGATAATGAAAGACTAGCAAAAATCACAGGAATGTTTTTAGTTGATAAATATCCTGTTACTAACTGCGAATTTTTACAGTTAATGTGGGATGAAATTCCTTCAGAACTACATGATGAAAAAGAAAAAAATTGGATTAAAAGAAAGAAGTTAAGCGTACGTAAAGAAGGTTGCGACACACACGACTCTGCGACAAATATTGTTTATTTATATCAAGCCTTAAAATATGCAAATAAGCGCAGTATTCGAGAAGGATTAAAACCGTATTATACATTTTCAGAAGAAACATTCTCGAAAAATGAATTTGAATATGATAAAACTATATCTGAAGGTCAATATATTATAAGCTATCGTGATTTCACCCACCATGATGAAACGCGAATCAAAGTTTCAGTTGATTCATCTTCGGATGGTTATCGACTACCCTATTACGATGAATGGATGATGTTAGCTCGAGGCGGAGATAAGAAGCACAAAGCACCTTGGGGGGATTCAGCGACGTTTAAAGATGTACAAAAATACGCAAAATTCAATGATAAAACTGAATATTATGAAAAAATAAATAGTTCTATAACAGGACCTGTAGGCCAGTTACAGCCTAATGGATATGGTTTGTATGATATTTTCGGTCTAGTTAATGAACTGGTTTTATTAGAGAAACCCCAAAAATTCAGAAAGTACCAAATATTATCAAGACCTAACCCCAATAGACCTCGTTACGCTAATACAAACTGTAAAAGGAAAAACAATTGTCCTTCTTATTTAAAGGGAGGAGGCGCTGATGATAATTGGCAAAATATTAGCTATGGGTATTATTCATATGGTAGTATTGGCGGTTTCCGTCTCATCCGCAACATCGGCAACAACGCCAAGTGGACCGAAGTCAAGTCTGACAAGGAATAACCTGTTCCTAAAATGAGATTATCAAAATGAGACCCCATATGAGGCCTCTTTTTTTTCGTATACACATACTCTGCTACAGAAGATTCCCGCCTTCGCGGGAATGACGAAATGCAGATTTCGCCATTGCGGAGTTTATCCCGAACTTGTTTCGGGACGGAAATGACGGTAAAATCCCGGCATAAAGCCGGGAAATCCGGTTGTTACTTGCGCGTTTCCTTCGCCAGTGACTGTTTCAGTTCAAGAATTTTATCCTCGGAAAGACGGGAGTACTTGACGATTTTTTCAACAGGCTCGTCATCAGCAAGCATGTCAAGAGCCATTTCAACATTTCGGTTATCACGCCCCTGTTTTCGACCTTGTTCACGTCCTTTGAGCCAAATTTCGGCTTCGATAGCTTCATCAGCGTGTTTATCGAACATATGTTCCTCCAAGGCTTTAAGCAGTTCAGGGCTTATGCGGCTTACGCGCAAACGGTTGAGCGCGTCCCTAAAGATCGGGTCCTTCGATTCGGGAACTTCAAGTGGCCCTTGAGACAAGAGTTTCAGCCAGTAGTCCTCGCGTGAACTGATGCTCTTGCGAATCCTCTTAAAGTTCGGTAAATCAATTACAATATATCTATTTTTACTGAAAATGGGAAGAGCCCGATGTGTTGAGTCGCTGTGGTGAACTTCGTCCTCGCTATAGACCGCCCAAGTGTCCTTAAAAATATCCTTTGACTTGAGAATTTGGAAATTACAAAGCCAAATGGATACTGTTTCAGGAAGTTCATAAAAATGAACCTTACGCTCCTTTTCGTCCATCAATTTGAAATACGTTGACCTGTTATATTCGTATTTGCCACGCAATGTTTGGTAGGAATTGTAGAGTTGGAGACGGTCAAGAAAGAATGGATGGCTCCTATTCTGCATCTCTATGTTGAAATAACGGTGATCCTTTGTAGTTACCCACACGTCAAGTCGCGCGGAATCATCTTCCGGCATGAAAACGTCAATGGGCTTTTCGAACTCGTAGTCGAGATCAATGATTTCATGGTCATGGTCAAGCCCAAGCAAACAATTGAGCATATCGCGGATGGTGTCCTTGTCATCCATCAGCACACGGAACGTTTCGCTGTAATATGGAAGCAAAAATTCCTCACCCTGCGCGTTCGTGACGATGTAGTAGGCCTTCTTTTCTGAAGTTGTGTTATTTTCGGTCATTTACAATTCCTTTAGAGGGTTGGTTATGATTTGCCCCCTATACTATTAACACGCTTCAGCAAGCCGTTTGGCTCATGAAAACTTTGTAAAATATTTTTAGGCAGGAGCGGGGCATGCGCTGACAATTGCAAATGACGCTACTTTTGTATATTCTGTTGTATGAGAAAGATTTTGTTGTTTCTGACGATATGCGTTGCGTTTGCGAATGCTCAATTCTATTACGACAAGCATGGAGAAAGTCGCGGTGCGTATAAGGACAGCTTGGAGTATTCAAAGCTTGTTGAACTTGCAAAAAGATTTCGTGGTCCGATATTGGTGAAAAAGCCGGTTGATGGCGTCAAACCAAGAAAAAATTTGGAAAAGATTCCTGAAAATAAAATTCAAAGAACATTTAATGTAAATTGCGATACTTTGAACAAAGAAAAGTGGCTCGAAGTCGAAAAGAACGAAATCGTTAAAATTTGTGTTGATGCGCCTGTTGTTGCGTGGGAAACATCGTTAAAGGCGATTATATCTAGCGATTCGTGCCTTGCATTTCAAACGCCGACGCTTATTGGTGTTGAAACACTTAGGGTGCATTTCCCTGACTCGGATAGTTCGAAGAAAATCAATTTAGCTGTCGGTATGAAGTATCTTGATTTCAAAAACGAAGAAGTTCTGTTAGGATTTAATCGATACTCCGAAAAAGAATTAAAGATGCAAGGGTTTTGCAATACAGAGGAAAACGGAACAATAGCTTGTGGTCCCAAAAATGAGGATCCAGAAAGGCTTGTTTCCATTACTGGTACATACTTAGTCGATAAATATCCTGTTACAAACTGCGAATTTACACAACTGATGTGGGATGATAGTCTTCTTGATTATAAGTGGCAAAACAGAAAGAGAGCTTCTATACGTAATGGAAACTGCATAACACAAGACACGGCCGCAAATACTGTATCTCTATTTGGGGCTATGGAATATGCCAACGCACGCAGTATTCGTGAAGGTCTAAAGCCTTATTATATATTTTCTCCTGTAGAATATGCAGAAAGAGAAAGTATTTTATCGGCTCGACAACGTATTATTAAACAATATGTTTTCGGATATATTCAAGTTTCTGACGACAGTACCTCGAACGGTTATAGACTTCCATATTACAATGAATGGATGATGCTTGCTCGTGGTGGCGACAAAAAGAATAGGGCCCCTTGGGGAGATTCTTCGGGCTTTTTTGAAAAAACAAAAAAATACGCTAGATTTAAAACAAAAATGGTTTCCTTTGAAACAGAACCCGTTGGCCAACTGATGCCTAATGGATACGGATTATACGATATGTTTGGTCTCGCTCAAGAGCATGTTCTTTTTGAATACGATTTGTTTGAAGGAAACTTGGGGTTCGCATCCTGTCTAAAAGGTGGCGATTATCATGTTTCTCTAGAAGATGGGTTCGACGATACCGTAAGTCCTTATTGGAAATGGATAAACTACGGATATTACGAACCTGGTCATCCAGGTAATGGAGCGGGTTTTCGCCTAATCCGCAACATCGGCAATAACGCCAAATGGAGCGAAGTCAAGTCTGATTCCCAAGAATAGTGCTTTTCTTTATTGAACTTGCGCAATTTCCTATTCACCATGTGATATTCACTAGTAACTACTAACTATTAACTAGTAACTATTTTACAAAATACTATCTTATTTCTCGTGAATAAGAAATATTTAATATCCGTTATTGTATTTTCAGTCCTTTTGCTGGTCCCGTTTGGCGTGCAGGCGGTTGCCGACTTGCGTGGCGAAAAGCGTTTCCAGCCGTTTGACATTTTCAAGGACGTGGTTTACACTCCGATTGTGCGCGAGAAAAAGGTCGCTGCGGCTGCGGACTCGCTCGATGCAAAATGGCGTGCGGCGCGCGAGGCTATTGCTGCGGGTGCTGAGGTTGCTGAAGCGTTGGAGCCTGTGACGTCTTCGCTTTCGGACTTGGAAGCGGCTGTGCTTTCGGTGAATACGTATGCCGAACTCGATACATCTGAAGCTCGATACAAGAGCCTCAAGTTGGCGGATACGCTCATTTCGAAGTTGGAGGATGAACCGGAATCTTTTCCGCAGGCGGATTCTTGCATCAAGTCGCTCGTGGCTGACCTTGGGCATGTGTCGCTGTGGCGTGCGTTCTTGGATGTGAAACATTACGGCGTGTGGACGAGTCGCTATTTGCGTGCTTTTGAAAATAAGATTGATGACGAAAGCGCTATTGTGTTGGCGTTGCGCCCCAAGTACCAACTTGCGGTGTGGAACCTCTTTAGCGATCCGGGCGAGAAGGTCGTTCTAGGCGCTGCTGGCGATTGTATCGGCAAGTCGTGCGGCAGGGAAGAGGCCAAGCCCGAAGACAAGTGGCTTTTCTACCGCCAGGATGTGGAATTCCTGGTGCAGCCGTCTCCGCTGGATGTGCGCAGTGCAAAGCTCGACAATCCGGTGAAGGCGATTGAACGGTTCCGCGACCAGCTCAAGGCGAAGGGCGTGGAACTCTTGGTGGTGATTACTCCGGGCAAGCCGAGCATCTATACCGAACGTTTGACAGGGCGCGATGAAAATGTCGCCGGGCTCCAGTCGCACGGCAAGAATATTTTGGATTCGCTCACGCGTGCTGGCTTTAACACTGTAGATTTGTATACGCCGCTTTTGGCTGCGAAGGCTGACGATGACAAGCTGGGGGCACTCTACCTGAACGACGATACGCACTGGACCCCGCGCGGGGCGGAACTTGCGGCGGGTGAAATTGCGGCTGCCGTAAATCGTTTGGAATCCGAGGGTAAAATTAAGTTGAAAAAACTCCAGAAGCATGAGGATGGTAGTTATCCTTTGAGTTTTGTAACAAAGGATTCCGTTGCAGACCGTATGGGCGACGTGGGCGAGATGAGTGGGCTTAACAAGTTCAATGTGTTCAAGGTACAGAAGGTAATCGGGCATGTCGTGATGCAGCAGAATATAGAAGAAAGAATTGATATGGCTCAGAGTAGTGCTAATTGTTTGGATTCGTTAAAGAGAGAATGCCCTAAAGGAGATGATTCTTGTTTTAGAGTAAAAAGAAATCCGTGTGATGAAGAAGATATGGCTTGTGTACGGGCTTTGACGAAAAGTTGTCCTAAGGGGAGTGCTTTTGATTCTTGCTATTATACTAGATTGAATCCATGCGAGGAAAATGATTCGCTTTATTACGACACCACAATCACTCCATTCAAAGACGATTTCCGCAAGTCCGAAATCTTGATTCTAGGTGACAGCTTCAGCCGCATTTACCAGACCGATTCGCCGGTGAACGCCGGATGGATTGCGCATTTCGCGAAGAACATGAACCGCCCGGTTGCATCCATCGTGAGTGACGGTGGCGCCTCGACGCTCGTCCGTGAAAAGCTCGCCCGCAAATCTAGCGTGCTCAAGGGCAAGAAACTCCTCATCTGGGAATTCGTGGAACGCGACCTCCGCTTCGGCGCCGAAGGCTGGAAAAGTGTGGAATTTTAAAAATCGGAATTAGGAATAAATTATGCCAAGACATGGAACACCGACGCCGGGACAGGCGATTCTCGAAGGTATTGAATGGCTTAAGATCGATAAGCCGGAATTTGCCCGTAGGGTGGGCGTTTCGGTTGAAATTTTGGACCAACTGATTGCGGGTGAAATCAGCATTTCGACCGAAATGGCGAATGCGCTTGAATCGGTAACGGGAAGCCCCGCTGCCTACTGGAAAATGCTCGAACGCAAAAGCCACGCTTCTCGATAAGCCGCACTTCTCGATAAAGCGAATGTCATTCCCGGCTTGACCGGGAATCTCCTTCTTGAATTTAATTATACTTGCGATATGAATATTAAAGATGCCGTTTCTTTTATGTGTGACCTCGCCAAGGGCGAAGCCGACCAGTTTGATGTGATTGCTTCTAACTCCCATTCCGAAGGCCTTTCGGTTTTTCAGGGACAAGTGCAGAATACGGAAATTTCTGATTCCGTTGGACTTGGCGTTCGTGTCATTAAGGATGGCCGTCCAGGGTATGCTCACACGGAACGCTTGACGGACGAAGCTCTCCGCCAAACGCTCAAGGACGCTCTTTGCCACACGCAGTGGACCGAAAAAATCGATATTACGCTCCCTCAGGCGGTAGAACTCCCGAAGGGCGAACCGAACTACAATCCCGCGCTTGAATCGCTTGACCTTGCGACCATGAAGGATTTTTGCATTAAACTCGAAAAAGAGACGTTTGCAAAGTCCAAGGAAATCGAAAACATCCCGTACCTCGGCGGTGATATCGAACATGATTATTCCATTGTTGCAAATAATACGGGTCTTTTTTATGAAGCCCGCTCGAACTGTGCTTCTGCGGGTGCAGGCGCGGTTGCAAGTCGCGATGGCATCAAGAAGCTTGGAAATTTTGTGAAAAATGGCCGTGACTGGAACGAATTTTCAGTCGAAGAAATCGCAAGCAAGACTGCCGAATACGCTACAGAACTCTTTGGCGCCCAGAAAATTGAAAGCGGCAAGATTCCGGTAATCCTTTCGGAACGCATCTCGGCGCGGTTCCTTGGCATGTACAACCAACCGTTCTTTGCCGAAACCATGCAGAAAGGGCAGTCTCGCCTTGACGGCAAGGAAGGTGAAAAAATTGCAAGCGACGTGTTCTCTCTGTGGAACGATCCGGTCGGTGAAATGTTTGAACACAAGTTCTACTTTGACTCCGAAGGTTGTGTGACCAAGCGTGTCAAGGTTGTCGAAAATGGCGTTTTCAATTCTGCTCTTTATAACCTTGAAACAGCATCCAAGGCAAAGTGCGAAACGACAGGAAGTGGTGCGCGTAGCTTTGGTAGCAAAATGTCCACCAGCTTCTATAATTTGCTTGTACCGCCAGGAACGATGACAACTGCAGAACTCCTCAAACTTTTCCCGAAGTGCTTGCTTGTGGTACGCCTGGAAGGCAATTCCGGCTGCAATCCTATAAGCGGCGAACTGAGTATTGGTGCTCACGGCTTCTGGTGCGAAAACGGGGCTATCCAGCATCCGGTCGATGGCGTTACGCTCAGCGGGAACTTCTTTGACATCATCAAGAACATTGTGGCGGTCGGTAATGAATACCGCGACCCGTTTGCAAGCTACAAGGTGCCTGCTCTCGCCATTAGCGAACTCAGCGTTAGCGCTTAGCCGCTCGTGCGCATCTTGAAATGCGCACATCTCGCCTTTACATGTCATCCCGTGCTTGTCACGGGATCGCCATCTTGTCTTGCGTAAACATGGTCTTTTCGACTCTTGTTATACAATAAGAAATGCTGCAAGAACTTTTGGGACGTCCGTCAGCTCTTGCAGCATTATGTTTGAGGTGTAATGTTAGTGTAAAATTCCCAAAGCCGCGCAAATTTTCGGTGGAAAATGCAAGTTGTTCGGAATGACGAACTGGGCTTGTTTTCTTTTCGCATTTTCTATCAAATCTTTGATGTCCTTGATTGCAATTCCGCAGGCGTTCAAAAGATTTCTCAAAAAACGTTCAATAGCATTGCTCAAAGCGTTGCTTTTTAACAAATGAATATGCTTTTCGTTTTCTGTGTCGATTAGATTATCTATAATTTTTTGAACAGATTCATGAACGGAATCTTCTGATTCCGTCGCAAAACTTTTGGTGCAGTTGTATTCGGCGGCGTGCTCGGCGTAAAGATCGAGGAGCGTTGTTGTTTTGCCCGCCGTTATGTTGGATGCTGCATCGCTGCTAGGAATATCAATTTTTAGATTTGGATTGTTTTTTAGCTCTGTTGCGGCTGTAAGTAGCAAGCTGATTACTTCAGCTTGCTTGAGGCTAACGTGCGAAACGTCCTTGAATACAAGTATCATCGCGAGCGATACAATGTCTAAAGAAGGACTTGCCCCCTCAGCTACGATGTTGTTCCGTTGAGCCATGCTACATTCCATCTCCGTCTAGATGGAAATAAAAATAGCTTGAACAACACCTGTTTTGCAATAACCCATTTGGGTTATTTTTCATTAAAAAATGAGTGGAAACGCCTATTTGTTGGCAAAAATGCTCTGAACACATTGCAAGAAGTAGTTCTTCTTGGATTCGGTCACGCCTTTTAAAAGTTGCTCTACGTCGCCTTTTGTCAAGTTCGGATAGTATTCCAAAAGCTTTTTTGCATGGCTCTTGCTTTCGTCGGTTTCTCCCAAAATGTTGCAACAGGCGATAATAATCAAACGGATAGCCATCGCTTTGGGCGTAAAAAGCAAAACTTGGTTAGCGAGGTTCTTGCATTCTTCGATTTTGCCTTGCAATAGCAAAAGGAATGTCTTTGCTTGGTGCGTATGCTGAAGGGCCGATTCCGGAACATGCTTTATGCAGTCGTCAATAAGTTCTGTGGCGAGCTTTTCTTGTCCGGTCAGCAGGTAAATCTGGGAAAGAATTGTTCGAGGCATAATCGCTTGCGGATTTGCTTCGATAACTTGTTTGAGATATGCAATGGCTTCGGCTTTGTTTCCGATGGTGATGTTGTAGAACGCCATAATCATTTGTGAATAAATGGAATAAGGCGCGTTGTACATGGCCTTGCGTGCTAAGTCTCCCAGCGTTTTGGCGTTCTCGATTGCGTTACCCCAGTTTTCCAGCGTAGCGAAATAATAAGCTGAGGCGAGAATGTAGAGGGCAAAATCATTGAAGGACTCGTCCTTGACAAGCGGACCGAGCTTCTTTTTGCAGATTTCGAAGGATTCTTGGCTGCGGTTTTCGAGCTTGGCGTAACAGTAGGTCGCCGCGTACCACCAGTAAGGAATGGGGCTATTATCGGTGTGCTTTAACTTGGCCGAAGCGAGTACGATGCTTCTGAACAACAGAATCGTAGACTTCTGAGCGAGCGTCTGTAAAGTGTCTGAATTGATTTTAATTGAGGTTGTCCAAAGAATTTCGTGAGAATTGCCGATTTTTACGGATATGTACAAAATTTCTTCGCCGCTCTCGGATGCAGAAACTTCAATCAGAAAACTGGGATTGAAGTTTGTTTCGGACTCATCGATAATCCGGAAAAGGTGGTATTGGTGTAAAGCTTCGACAATTGACAGATAAAGGCTATAGGCGTTGCTATGTTCGGGAAAAGTACCCTTTGTTTGGAATGTTATGACTAGATCTTTAGGACTGCTTTCTTTTTCGTCGTTGTCTTTGACCTCTAGTCCTGCGGAAACGGCTTCGGTTCTGTTGGTGACTTCGAGTATTTTGTATATGTTGGCGAGGTGTACTTTGACTGTATTTGCTGAAATGTTTAATGTCTTGCAAATTTCGTTATTCGTAAGCCCTTTACGAAGTAAAGTCAAAATCTCTCTTTGCCGCGGAGTCAACTCTTGCATTTTTTTATTCTCAAACATGAGCCAAATTTAATTTTTTAACCTATAGGAATTATTCTGTAAAAGGTCTAAAAGTGTTTGTTTTACGCTAAAAAACGGAATTTTGACCCAAAAACAGGGGGAAATGCTTGCTGTTGAACGCTTGATTGGCTGCTTGTATAGCCTATATATAGAATAACATATATATAGATACGTTAGTTTGATAAATAATGTAATGCTCTTTTGTTCTATATATATAGATAAAATTGCGTAAATCTATACAAACTCCTAATTTTACGAACAAGAAAACATGAGTTTATTGAAAAATAAATTTTACGATTCCCAAAACTAAGAATAATTGATTATATTGCGCCTTGTAGCAAATAATTGCTATAAATAAAGAAAATTATAAGAATAAAATAAACATGTGTGAGAGATTGTTTGAAGTATGATAGGGGCTTCTATACAATTTCTAGCAATGCAACTGAATCTTCACTTAAGACAGATAATGTCAGTTCGTGAAGATGTTGTTGCTATATCTAGAAAAGCTGGAAATGACGAAAAAGAGTTCAAAGACTCTTTCAGTGGCGACCGAGCGGTTGTGCCATCTAAAGTTGTATTTTCGAATCTGTATTTTTTACTTGCTGATAAATTTAAAAGTGAAGTTTGTTTGGGCTCATTGCGCTCTTTTTTACGCGTGATAGGATTTTATTTGTGGGGGACGGTTGGCGCTAAATATGTACCTTCGGTACTTTATCGCCAAAAAACGGTTGCGCTTGGAGGCAACTACTCGTATTATCAACCTTATGTTGTCCGATTTTTGGGAAAAACGGAATTGGGGGTCCTCTAATGGAATATACAAAATTCGTAGATGTGGCGCTTTGCCATGAGTACTACAACGGTAGCTCTTGTGGTTTTAAAGTTATACCGTCGATAGAAACGGCTGAAATCTTGAAAAGGGAAGATGCTCTTTGCCGTATCTACGATGGAAAAGTGCGCCTTATGGCACCTATGACAGCTTTTGCAAAAGAGACTACGCTCTTTTTTTATGTAAAGGCTTCTATTGCCGAAATTTGGAATGTGACGAATTTCGATGGAATTGTCCATGACGAATTTCCGGTAGCAGTTGTGTCAAATGATAAAGGAGCTCATTTTGAAGGACGGCAAAAAAATACTCTCCCTGAACTGCAGCGAATGTTCGGCGTAATTTTTGCGCTGGAACTTCACTTGACACCGAATGTGCCGCTTGTGTGTACTGTAAAAGTACCGACAAAAAAATTGAGGTGGTGTTATTGCGTTTCTGGCGTTTATGCCGAACGCGATTTGCGAATAAATGACTCGTTGGACGCTGATAATCCAGTGCAGTTTGACTGCGTGGAAAAAACGCCAAGGTTCTCGCTTTATGTTTCTCGGAGTGAACTCCCGATTGTGAGCGGGGCGCCTTCACGTTTTCAGCTGATGGATTCTGCAACATCGAAGGTCGTGGTGAAAAACCTTCCGAATGCAAACGCAAAGTCCATTGCCAAGGCTAGCCTCGACGATGGCTCGCGAGCAATTGTCGCGGAATGTTTTGTTAATCCGTAGTGAGCTAAAAAATCGTTATAAATTATTTGGAACATCTATTTCTGTTGGGAATAGATGCTTTTCTATATAAAAAATCCTATATTGCACCAAAAGCATAAAATAGGAAGGTGTAAATGCTGAGCTTGAAATCGATTCTGATGGCTATTAAGAACAAGATTAATCCGCCCAAGGAAAATGAACGTAATTCCATTACTGTAACCGATGTCTCGTTGGATTTCCCGCTTGTCTTCGAAGGTAACGGCAAAATGTATTTCTTCAAGCTGGACCGTTACGTGTATGTCAAGGGCTCGCGTTACACCAAGCTCGATAAAAAGAGCCGTCCGTTTTTGCTGACCTGCCTTTTCAAGAGGGGCTTTATGTCCGATGGCGCGTCTGCTCCGGAATTTGCAAAATCGTTCGTGCCCGATGTCAAGAAGGGTGATGATGTCTACAATGCAGCCCCGTTCATTCATGATGGACTTTATATGCATCAGGGCAATATCGATGGCATCAACATGACCCGCGAAGAGTGCGACGATATCCTCCGCGGAATTTGGAGACTCGCTGGCATGAACCGCGCTGTAGCCGGCGCTGCCGATCTTGGCGTCCACGTGTTTGCGGGCTCGTTGAGCCATTGGGGTAACGACACCAACAACTGCAAGCATCTGTTCCAAGCAAAGTTCGAATACCGCTAAACTGTATTTGCATCAATTGCTTTTTCGTCCTCGCGTTTATATGCGGGGATTTTTTGTTTATCAGTTCCAGTAGGGGTGGTTTGTCGTCTTTTTGGTGTGCAAAAATTTAAAAATATGAATACAATTTGCATTTAATTTACTTATTATTGTAAGTGAGAAGGATTTTGGTATGAGAAAATTTGATTTTGGTAAAAAGTCCAGCTTCAGGAGCGTCTTGTTGTTGCTTGTGGGCGGGCTTCTTTTGAATGTTATCCCCGCAAAGCTTGCAATTGCCTTTGGCTTGCCGTTGTTCCTGGATTGTACGGGAACCGTACTTACGGCGATGCTTGGCGGTTATTTGCCGGCTATTATTGTCGGGTTCTTGTTGAATGCCATTAACGGGGTTTCGGACCCTGTCACCACGTACTATGGTGTCTTGAGTATTTTGATTGCTATCGGTGCTGCGCTCTTTTATCAAAAAGGATTTTTCAAGAGCGCGTTTCGTTTGCTTGTTGTCATTTTTACGTTTGCGATTATTGGTGGCGGTCTTGGTTCTGTTTTTACTTATTTCCTGTTCGGTTTTAATTTTGGCGAGGGAATCTCTGCTCCAGTTGCAATCGCGTTCCACGATGTTATGGGATTTAGCTTGTTCAAGGCACAGTTCCTTGCCGATATTGTCATTGATGTATTTGACAAAACGATAGTTGTTGTTTTGGCCGTTTTCTTGTTCCGCTTTGTACCCGAGTCTTATCGCGATAAACTGAACAAAATCTTTATGCGCAAGACGCCTTCTAGCCGTGGCCTTGGAAACGCGATGGTTAGCAATTCCTTGCTGCGAAAAGTGGTTATCGTGATGATTATTACCGAGGTGCTTTTAGGCACTTTGGCAAGCGCTATCGGCTTTTATCTGTATCACGAAAAATCAATCCGTAACTTTACCGATATTGCGTCTGGCGCGGCGCAGGCGGCGACCGTAGCTGTTGATGCCGAGAAAATTGATGATTTTATAGAACATGGCTATTCGGCCGAAGGCTATGAGAGAACAAAGTGGGTGCTCGAACGTATCCGTGAAAGTTTCTCGCAGACAAAGTTTCTTTATGTGTACAAGTTCCTGGAAGATAGCGTCATGGTCGTATTTGACCTGGATGCCGAAGGTATCCCTGGTGTAGAGCCCGGAAAGAAGATTAAGTTCGATCCGTCGTATGAACCATATTTGCCCCAACTGTGGGCAGGCGAAGAAATCGAGCCGATTATATCGAATGATATCTATGGTTGGCTCTTTATGGTCTACAAGCCGATTCGAAATAGGGCAGGGAAGACCGTTGCGTATGTCGGTGTAGATATTGCAATGGCGACCATCAAGACGGATGAGGCTATATTCTTTATCAAACTTTTGTCGTTGTTCTTTGGACTTTCAATTTTGATTATATGCGTCGTGATAGAACTTGTGAAGCGCCGGGTCGTGGCTCCCTTGAACGACATGTCTTTAGCCGTATTCCGAATTGCGACAAATACGATGCTTGCAAGCGAACTTGACGACGAAAACATGAATCTTGACAAAATTAAGACTTCTGTTGACAAACTGGTGAACCTGAAAATTTGCAATCACGATGAAATTGGAAAGTTGTACGAAGACGTGAGCACCATGTCTCGCGATACGTATAACTTTATGTGGAAAGTGCAGGTGCAGAGCCAACGCATCCAGCGCATGCAAGAAATCATCATTATGGAATTTGCTGAGATGGTCGAAGCACGCGACAAGAGCACTGGCGACCATATCAAGAAAACCGCGGAATACGTCGAAGCCATTGCGCTACAGCTCCGTGCCGATGGAAAGTTCAAGCGAGTTCTTACGAATGCCTATATCCATAAGCTTAAACGCGCAGCCCCGCTCCATGATATCGGTAAAATTGCGGTTTCGGATTTGATTTTGAACAAGAGCGGTAAACTCACCGACGAAGAATTCGCCATCATGAAGAACCACACTGTTGAAGGTGGCAAAATCCTCAAGAAAATCGTTGAAGATGCGGAAGGCGCGTTTGATGCCGACTACTTGAACGAATCCATCGAAATGGCCTGCTACCATCACGAAAAGTGGGACGGTTCAGGCTATCCGAACCACCTCAAGGGCGAAGAAATCCCGCTCTCCGCACGAATCATGGCCGTTGCCGACGTGTTCGACGCGCTAATCGCAGAACGCATTTACAAGAAAGGCTTCAGCTACGAAAAAGCCATGGCGATTATCACCGAAGGTGCCGGTAAACATTTTGACCCCGAAATCGTTGAATCTTTCACGCACATTTCGAAAAAACTTTACGACGAACGAACCGTAATCGATGCTGCTCAAAATGCAGGGAATGCGAAGATAGCGTGAAAACGTAAAAACTGGGGTTTTGCTCGCGCAGAACTTTTTACTGCGTGAATACCATTGTGTAAAATGAAAGGCTGGCATTCGCCAGCCTTTGCTATATCTAATAGATTTGTGTTGCAAAATTTATTTTAACTGTTGTAAAATAACATTTGCAAGTTGCTTTTTTATTGAATGTAATTTAAATTAATTAATTTATTTATTTTATTTTGTTTGGTGAATGTTGTGTAATAATTTGTCATAAGTGTAAAATTTGCAAAAGAAATTATATCAATACACAATTTGAACTATATTACGTTATGCTTCGGCAATGTTGTTGAAGCTTTTATTTGGTAATAATTTCAAAAAAAATAAGAGGAAATAATTTATGGAGAAATACAAAGTAATTATTAGAACAGGAACTCAAAAAGACGCTGGTACTGATGCTGGCTTGAAGATTGTTGTTGAGGGCTCAAAAAATAAAATTACTTGGGACGATTTTGATGATGTTAATGACAGCGACGATCTTGAAAGGGGTGATATAAATGAATATGATAAGAAAAGTGCTTTTTTGGGGATTATTCCTCGAGATTTAGGCGATATAAAGCAATTAACTGTTACTTATAGCGCGAAGAAAAACGATTCATGGTATTTGTGCTCGGTTTCGATTATAAATACTTCAACGCATAAACAGTGGGATTTTATCGCTAATCGTTGGTTGACTAATAAAATGCCTAGCGTGACGTTGACTCCGAGTAGCGTGCCTATATACACGTATTACAAGGTTTTTATTTATACAGGCGAAGCGGATAATGCTGGTACGGATGCAAAAGTTCATTTGAATATTGTGGGGAACAAGAACTCTTATTATTTGTCTGATGTAAATGATCCGAATGATAGTGATGATTTTGAAGCTGGTGATATAAATCAGTTGATTATTGCTTCTGAAAAAGATCTTGGCGATTTAAAGCAAATTACGATTGGACATAATAATAAAGGAGGCTGGTATTTAGATGGTGTAAAAATTATAAATATGAAAACGAATCAGGAATGGAACTTCCCTGTATACCGTTGGCTCTCTGAGAGTGATGATGATGGAAAAATTGAAAGAACGGTTCCTGTAGGCAAAGAAATGACTCATTATAAGTATATAGGTGAGTATCCCCCAGGAGATAGAGAGCCGGGGTGGAGCAATGAACTGAATGGCATATGCCATGATGATTCTAATTGGTATATAATTCAAGATGGCAATATTTGGAAGTTCCCGGTATCTCACGATTTGAATACGACTGTAAAAAAAGAGGATTTGTCCAAACAAATCTATAAGTATCATTATGGACATCATCTTGGTGATAGTGATTGTTACAATAAATATTTATTTGTTCCGGTCACTAAAGATGGTGCTCCTTATGTAGTTGTTTTTTCAACGGATGATATTCATAAAGTTGTCGCTAGGAACGTTATGGTTCTTCCTAATGGAAAGGCATTTTCTGATATGGCTTGGCTTGCTATTAATCCAAATAATGGTTTGCTATTCACATCAAATGGAGCTATTACGAAAAATGATCCAATTTATGTTTATTCAATTGATTTTGATAAAATTCGAGCAGGTGAAAGTAATTTTTTAAAACTTTATGCGCAAGTTAACCTTAAAGATGAAGAATTTGATGATTATGTAGAACGTGATTGCATGCAGGGTGGTTGCTTTGATGGCAGCAACAATTTACATCTTAGCAATGGTTATTACAAAAATAAACATAGTAATAAGAAAGGCGGAATAACGGTATTTGAAATCCCAAATCTTTCTTATAATCCTAATAAAATTGTGCTTGTCAAAATAAAGGCGCGATCAAATCAAAACCATGCTTTTAGATTCCAATTTAATTCTTATGGTCAGGAGCCGGAAGGATTGACGTATTGGGATTTAGATAATGGTATGGCTCCAGGGATTAAAGGACAACTTCATGCGATTATGATTGAAAATAACGCGGCTTCTAATTTCTTTAATGGGGGAGATGATGACCTTTATTTCAAGCATTTCAAGAAAATTTAAATTTTTTTTTCTTGACATTAAAAAGTTGCTTGAATGTTAATGATGGCTATAGTCTATCGTGATCTTTTATTAAAGAAAGTCCCAAGAATGAATTCTTGGGACTTTTTATCGAGCAAATAAAAGGCAGGCATTCGCAAGCCTTTGCTGTATTTAATTGATTGTGAAAATGAATTTGCGAGTTTTAGCAAATTCAAAAAATGAAAACTTTGTGTATGCTAGATTTGTTGTAAAATATCATTTGCAAGTTGTTTTTTTATTGGTTTAAATCTAAAATAAATAATTTATTCAATCTGCTTTTTTATAATAATTTTATGTAATAATTTGTCATTAATGTAAAATTTATTCACTAATTTTAAATTTTAAATTTATTTATTTTATTTGTGTTGATAAGCTGTGGATGGTACGGATTTTGTGAGTAAAGAAATGAAAGCTTTTGGTGTGTTTTTCTTGGAAAACCTTGAATTATCCCTTCTAAAAAATGAGTACGGAAATAGAGCCTCTTTTCTGAAATGTAAAAAATAACGAGTAAATTACTTTTTTCAGTTTGTTTTTTGCAGAAGTAAAAATATATTTGGCTTCCTTATTTGATGCTTTTTGTTTGTGATTTAAAATTGTTGAATTTGTTTTTTCTCCTTGAACTGTATGAATCTGATAATGGTTGTCTTTTGTTAATAAAAATACTTGTTATTTTATTTATTGTGATAAAGTAATTTGCTGAATTATGGATTGCTGAAATAAAATTGGTTGTTTTGTGTGCTTGGTATGAGCCTGGAAAATTTACAAGGTTGAAAATCTATCAACACATTTTTTGACGTATGTTTGTAGTGTTTTGGTAATGATGCTGAAACAATTGATAGACACGAATGTGCTTGAGATTAAAACAAAACAATAAAAAGGAATAAAATATGGTTAATTATAAAATTCAAATTGTGACGGGTTCAATGAAAGATGCTGGTACAAATGCTAATGTGTATTTGACTGCAGAAGGTACTAATGGCTCTATGACTTGGGCTAATCTTGATAATCCAAAAAAAGATGATTTTGAACAGGGTAATGTAGATACCTTTACGGTTTCTAGTGCTCGTGATCTTGGTGATATAAATAAAATTACTATTGGTCATGATAATTCTGGAAAACATGCTGGCTGGTTTGTTTCTTCTGTTCAAATCAAAAACGTCTCAACGGGTAAAACATGGACGTTTTTTACCAATCGTTGGCTAGCTAGGGATGAAGCAGACCATAAACTTAGTGCTACGTTTACGCTGAATAATGGTACTCCGGCTGCGAATTATAAAATTATCATTTTTACAGGTGAAGCGAAAGATTCTGGAACTAATGCTAATGTTTACCTTAAGGCTTATGGATCAAATGGTTCCTTTAGCTTAAATAACATTAATGATCCTAATGATGATAATGACTTTGAAGCAGGAAATGTTAACACTGTGGTTTATTCGGCAAGTAAAGATATTGGTGATATTTCCCAAATTACTATTGGTCATGATAATTCCGGAAAGCACCCAGGTTGGTATTTGGATGGTGTGAAAATTCAAAATCTGAGAACGGGAAAGGTGTGGAACTTCCCTGTTTATCGTTGGCTTGCGAAGGATGAAGATGATAAAAAAATTGAAAGAACCGTTTATGCAGGTAAAGATATGCCTCATTATGATTATCTCGGTATGTATCCTAAGAAGGATAGAGAACCTGGATGGAGTAATGAGTTGAATGGTATTTGTCACGATGCATCTAATTGGTACATGACTCAAGATGGAAATATTTGGAAATTCCCGGTATCCTTCGACTTGAATACAACAATAAAAAACGAAGACAAAACGAGAAAAGTATACAAATATCATTATGGTCATCATCTTGGTGATTGTGATTGCTTTAATAATTACTTATTTGTTCCTGTCACAGATGATGGGGCTCCTTATGTGGTTGTTTTTTCTACGAATGATATTCATAAGGTTATCGCTAGGAATGTTATGTTGCTTCCTGATGGAAGGTCTTTCTCTGATATGGCTTGGGTTGCAATTAATCCTAAAAATGGTTTGTTGTTTACGTCTGATGGTTATATTACCAAGAATAAGCCGATTTATGTTTATTCAATAGATTTTGAAATGATCCGGCTTGGAAAAAATAATTTTTTAAAACTTCATGCACAAGTTAATCTTAAAGATGAAGAATTTGATGATTATGTGGAAAGATCCTGTATGCAAGGGGGATGCTTTGACGATAGTAACAATTTGCATCTATGTAATGGGTATTATAAGAATGAACATAGCAATAAGAAAGGTGGAATCACCGTATTTGAAATTCCAAATCTTCCCTATAAACCCAATGATGAGGTTCTTGTCAAAATAAAGGCTCGTTCTAATCAGTCTCATGACTTTAGATTCCAATTTAATTCTTATGGTCAGGAACCTGAAGGTTTGACCTATTGGGACTTGGATGATGGTAAAGCTCCGGGAATTCGCGGTCAACTTCATGCGATTATGATTGAAAATAACGCTGTTTCCGATGCTTTTAATGGGGGCGGAGATGACCTTTACTTCAAACATTATCGCAAAATCTAATCACCAATAAAACGGGGGAGGAGATCCTGCTTTTGGTGGGACCTCCTTTTTTATTTATAAACTTTAAAAAAGGAAAAGAAAAATGACTACATATACAATTAGAATTGTTACAGGAACAAAAAGGGGTGCAGGAACTAATGCGAATGTTTTTGTAAAAGCTGTTGGCTCAAAAGCGTCTAAAACGTGGAAAAATTTAAAAGATCCTAATGATTTTGATGCGTTTGAAAGTGGAGATGTAAATATTATAAAGGTTACATCTTCTACGGATCTTGGCGATATTAAAAAAGCTGAAATCGGTCATGATGACAGTGGACTTGGTTCAGGATGGTATTTGAAAAATTTTCAAATTACAAATGATAATACAGGAAAAAAATGGTTTTTTGAAGTTAATCGTTGGTTGGCTAGTGATGAAGGTGATAAAAAAATAAAAGTTACGCTTACTCCTACTAGCGTAATATCGCCGACACCTTCGGATCCAAATTCAAAAGAGAATCTTTTAAAAAAAATAAACGATTGGAATAGTTCTAGAACTAATTGTGCTTGGCCGGGAATTCCCAAAAAGAATGTTAAGGCTGGTTTGGAAAAAATTGTAGAATTATATTTTGGTGAAACGGAAGAATACACTGTTTTTCGTGATTGTGGTGGCTCGAATAAAAAAAATTACAAAACAGGGATTGATCAAGGAAATGGTTTTTCGATTTGTGGTCCTGTTGCGGTGATGTTTTATTTGGCGAAATTGAATATGGTTCGTCTTATTGATATTGTAACAACACTTTATGAATATGGATATTTGTTGACGTACCATGTTTCCGAAAGCTTGAGAACTCTTAAGGATAATGACAAAATCGGTACTCTTTATAAATGTAATTTTAAAGAAGTTGCTGATGTTTGTTGGATGATCCAATCCTCATTGGCGGACAAAGAAGCTGTTGGATCAGTTGATTTTGATTCTAGCTTTTTGACTTTGCATACTCGGTTGGAAGAATTGGTCGATGACGTTGAATTTATATTTAATGCAAAAAAAATAAAAAAGCAAAGTTCGTGGAGCATTGTTCGTGATGCGAATAAAAATTTTGAAGAGTGGATGAAATATTTAAAAGACGGTGGTGCTGTTTTTTGGTGTATGCATTCAACAGCTTTGAAAAATGAAATAGATGGAAAAAATAATGATTATGGCCATTTGGAGTTGTCTGATTTACATTGGGTTGTTGTGCTTGGTGCGAAAAAGTTTACAAATGGTGTGCATATTTCCTTGCATTCATGGGGAAAACTTTATAAGATATCCGTTACTGTTGCTCAATTCCAAAAAATGTCGTATGATGCACTGCTTTTTAAAGCTTCGTGAATATAATTAAAAACGAGTGTTGTTTTTTATAAGCTCTATTTTGAATTGTAAATAGAGCTTTTTAACTTTTATTTGTAGTAAATAAAAGTTATGTAAAATTTTATACACAAAATGTTATTTTGGTAAAATAAGCATATTGTTTTATTGCAGATTAATTACAGCAATACTAGGAGTATAATATGTCTTGTGTAAGATTGTTTGGAAACAGGATTGTCTATAAAGATTATGTTGTTTACAGGTAATCTTGCGATAACGTCTAGTATGTCTGTTTTTTTATAACGTTTTTAATTTTTTTGTTTGCTTTTGTTATTGACTGTTTAGGATAACGGTAAAACAAAATTATACATCAATAATTATTTCAAGAGGTTATTAGTATGAATGGACCACATCATAGAAAAACTACCTATAGTGCTTTGAAACTACTTGCAGAATTGAATAACGGAAGTTTTTCAATTAACGGCGTAACTTTGGTAAAAAATTCAAAAAACTGTATAGAAGAACAAAGCGAAAGACAAGCTGATCTTGATAGTACAGGAACTAGTTTACTTGAAGAGGTTTAAATAAGGAGTTTTTATGAGTGAAATTTCTCGTTTTCAATTTCTTGCTGAGACTGGCGTAGGTTACGCTTATTATGCAAAAATAGAGTATAAGAATCCAGGTTCAACTAGTTGGAAAAGAACAGGATCTCAATGTTCTGTGTCGCTTGGACTCACAAAAGATGTGAATCTTTATGACATCTCCGACATAAAGGAAGGCGCAGAAGTGCGTTTTTTCATGGATGTAAAGGCTAGCTCCAAAGATAGAACTGCTTCTGAAATTTTTATCTACAAGAAAGGTTCTGTGAATTATGCCAAATATAACGCAAAAGGAAACCTTATATCAGGTCCAAAAATTCAATACAAGGGCCTTTACACCTATGAAAATCCGTATGCAACAGTCGTCGAAAATGATGAAGGGCGTGAAGATGTTTCGTGTTTCAGATTTTTCGCAAAAGCTGGTATCGGTTACGCCTATAGAGTCATGATTGATTATCGAAACAAGACTGGTGTAACTTCCGATGGAAAATCTATTCGACCGGTAAAATGGCAGAGGACAAGTAGTCAGGGAACGCTTGCTCTTGGACAAATCATGGAATTGGACTTGAATAAAGTTCCCGAAATTAAAGATGGCGCCGTAGTCCGTTTTCATTTAGATGTTGTTTGGGGAACCTCTGCAACTGCAAGTCAAACATTTATTTATTATAAAAATTCAAAATACCGAGCAGATTATAACGGAAAGGGTGCTGTACGTTCTCCTACAATCCAATATTTAGGAAGAATCTTGGGTGTAAACCGAATAGGGGAAATCTCTCGTTTCAGATTTTTTGCAGAGACAGGCATTGGTTTTGCTTATTCTGTAAAAATTCAATACAGAAGTTCTGTGTATGATACGTGGAAAACATCTAGTAAATTATGTGACATGGCCTTAGGGCAGAGCAAGGATGTTTATTTAAGTAATGTTAGTGGATTAAAAGATGGTTATGAAGTCCGATTTTACATGGACATAAATGCGGCTGACGACATATCTGCAAATGAGACTTTTATTTATAAGAATAAATCTACTTATTTAGCACAATACAATGCTAAGGGGACAACTGGCGATCCGGTTACCGTTTTTCAGGGAAGAAAAGAATGTGTTGATGCAAACGATCCAAATGCAAGGGTTAATAGTTTTAAGTCCAATGCTGTCGTAGGAATTGGTTTTGCTTACGGTATGCAAATCGAATACAGAAATCCTATTAGCGGTACTTCTTGGGAAAATTCTTGGCACACTTATACTGAAGATGGTACGGTATGTTTGAGCGAGTCTAAAAGCATCAAATTGGAAAAAATATCCAGCCTAATGGAAGGTGCTCTTGTACGATTAAAAATTGCTATCAAGGTGGGGTCTACGAAATCCGCTTCAGAAACGTTGCGGTATTCAAAAAATGGTAAGTATTTGGCGAATTATGATATTTCTGGACCTATAAATAGTTCAAAAATCATCTTCAAAGGGCTAGAAAACAATGTGGGAACTATTGGAATTGCGCATTGGAACAGCCAAACGGACAAGTTTGAAAATGACTTGGAATTTGTAAATGTGGAAGGCGGGAGGGACGATCCTCATACGGATTCTGCTGCTGACAATGATGACGAAGCTCGTTATAGTGATTTTGGAGAGAGCTTCACTGCTTATCAGCATTTTATTGATATTCGTGCGGGAAAGAATAGTTCCAATGATTATAATGGCTATTCTTTTGGTATCAATGGGGTTTCTAAAGGCGAATACTATGACGGAAATAGTATTACCGACATGGCGAAAAAAAGGGGCAAAGATCACTTAGGTGAGTTCTGGTCTACAGATGGTTGGGCGGGTGCTATAACAGATTCCGTTTTTGGAGGTAGGCACACAACGGATTCTCAACTCAACTACTGGTTCAATGATGAATATATACATACTCCTGGCAAGGATTGGTATAGACATTGTTCCCCTTCTGTGTGGAATTACTGTTATAATACAACTGATAAGTACGGTCTCATTGCTCAAAATTATCCCCTTGCTGAAGATTGTGGAAAAGATAATCAGGGCGTTCCCTATTCTGTATTCCCCTCAGTGGACAATTTAGGACGTTTCTGGTATGAAAAATTCCTGCTTTCTGGAGATTGCAATGATTTAGGCCCTGTTTTGCACGCTGTGCAGGATGCCAGCATTCCTCACCATACTGCAGGGTTCATGGGAAATCATCATAGTCAGTATGAATCTGCTATCGAGAAATACTATAACGATATTTTGTATGGTAAAGATTCTAGTCGAAAGAATATATTCAACGATAAGGCGATTGCGTATTTCAAGAAATGGAGAAGTTCTGCGACAACAGCTAGTGATGTAACATATTCAACGGATTTGAACAAGGTGCCTTCTAAATCTTGGAGAATCGATCATCTTATCACATGGATGGCTTTTCAGGCTTATGAAAATTACAAGAAGTACTATGACATTTCCGTAAAGGGTAAGGCAAATCGATTCTCAAATGGTCAATTTGATGATAGCAAATGCGACTCTGCATATAAATATGCTTTAGATGATCTTTTGTCTAAGGCTCTCGCCATGACCATGCTTGTCTTGGAAAAGGCAAAAGAGGAATTTGAATCTAAGTCCATTCCGAGCAGTCGTAAGGTCAAAAAAATCATCTTTAAGGTAACTCTGTCTGCAACTGAAACTAGCATATTTGACGATATGCCATATTACTTGCACGTCAAGCACGACTATTGTGGCGGTAGTCTAGAATATAGAATGAACATTCTTAACTGTGGCTCAAATGTCAAGTTGAGCAACACTGAGGAATCTGTTAATGGATTATCGTACCAGAGAACTATTGACACATCTGCATGTAAGATTGACAGTAGCAAACTCATTCTCGAATTGGAAAAGGGATCGACTAAAGCGAAACTTTCTCCATCTGATTTTGAAGTTTCTTATGTGACCGAAGACAATGTAGAACATAGTTACTCCGGTAGAGGCGAAAGTTATTTCCCGAAATTTGAAGATAGTAAGAAAGTCTATGAATCTATATCAAAAAAAGTTGTTAGAAAGCCTAGACCGTCAAGGAGGCCTGCTACAAGTTCTCGCGTAAGTGCGAGAAAACCAACGGCTCGGTAAGTTTGCTTAGTTATCTAAATCTTTGAATTCGTCGCACAAAGATTTATGGTATACAAAATTTTTTTGCGGCGAAAAGGTTATAAAATATGAGTGAAATCTCTCGTTTTCAATTTGTTGCCGAAGCTGGCGTTGGTTATGCCTACTACGCAAAAATTGAGTATAAAAATCCGGGTTCATCTAGTTGGAATAGAACTGGATCCCAATGTTCTGTGTCGCTTGGTCTCACAAGAGATGTGAATCTCTACGACATCTCCGAAATAAAGGAAGGCGCTGAAGTTCGTTTTTTCATGGATGTAAAGGCTAGCTCCAAAGACAGAACTGCTTCTGAGGTTTTTACATACAAGAAAAGTTCTGTGAATTATGCTAAATACAACGCAAAAGGAAACCTTATAACAGGTCCTAAGATTCAATACAAAGGCTTGTTTACCTATCAAAATCCATTTGCTTCTCAAGTCGAAAATGACAAGGACTATAGCGGAGACATTTCATATCTTCAATTTATAGCTTTGTTTGGAATCGGATATGCATATCGTGTTCGACTTGAATACCGTAATATGACAGGAACGGCATCTAATGGACAACCAATTCGAGAGGTGATGTGGCATAGAACAAATTCTCTCGGAAACGTTTCTTTAGGTGTTACGAAGGATGTTCATCTTTGTGACCTTTCGGAAATTAAGGAAGGTGCTGTTGTTCGTTTTGTTATGGATATTATTGGTGGTGTAACTACAACTGCTAAGGAAGTTTTCGTTTACCATAAAAAGGCTAATTACTTCGCTCAATATAATGGCAAGGGGACTACTCTTAATCCGAAGATTGAGTTTAAGGGCCGATTAGAATGCATCAATCCAAACGATTTGGAAAAAATTAACAGTTTTAAAGGGGCAGCAACAGTTGGTGTTGGTTTTGCTTATCGATTGAAGGCGGAATACAGAAATCCAGTTGGAAGTTCATGGGATAGCGAATGGAAGACTACTAAGTCCTTTGGCAACGTAGCTCTCGGCCAAGTAAAGTTCTTGAAACTGGTGGATGCTACAGAAGTAAAGGAAGGTGCGCTAGTACGTTTTTGTCTAGATGTTGTTGCTGGCACGACAAAATCTGCCAAGGAAATGTTTATCTATTCCAAGGAAGCTTCTTATATGGCTTCCTACGATGCGAAGGGTACAACTTTAAGTCCGACTATTATTTTCCGCGGTCTGCAAATCAGTCAATATCCAGAACTCAAAGATGATGCTCAGGCTTTCGCAATTCCTGTATCAGATAAGGTTTTGGGTCTTGATAAAATGGATCATACCTATGTTGTTATGGGTGGCAGAGCCTTTGGTTGCTTTGGTCGTAGTGCCGACGGACGTGCTATTACACCGGTATCCAAGGGAAATAAGCAGGTTGCTGAAGAAACGGAAACATCTAGTTACAATGCAAACATGACTTACGGTGTTCACGGTGTTTGTCATCAGATGGCAAATCGAATTCTGTGGACTGCTCAGCTTCTTGTTGATGAAGCTCAGGCATTTAATGTTTCTGTAAGCTTGTTTGGTCCATATGGTAAGGGGCAGTGGAATATCGTAAAGCTTAAAAAATATAAGAGCAAGTTTTTTGAGACCATTTACGCGCTTTATCAGAAGGGGCTTTCAGAATCTCAATTCCGTGAGCAGTCTACAGAAGCCTTCTATAACATCTATTTGAAGGAAAAATATGGTAAGATTCCTTCAAATATGTTGCCTTTGGCTATTAAGGCTCAGAGAAAAATTGAAAAAATTGATTCCAGCCTCACAGAAACTCAACGCCTCAAGTTGGTAAATGAAATTGCTGCGGATTTCCAAAACAGTTGCAAGCAGATTCTGACCAAGGTTGAGTGTAAGAAACTCTTGGGACAGGAATTAGAGGCAAAACCGTTTGCTTTCAACAAGTCTGACTTGAAGGGTGTGAAGATGGCTAAGCCCGCCGTCAAAAAAACAAAGTAGTCGTGTTTACTTGAAATACTCCAAAATTCTAGCGAGACGGGCCCCGCAATAGCGGAGCCTGTTTAAAGGGAATTATTTATTTGTTGATACCGCATCCGCCATCGTGAAAACGGTGACGGATGTTTTTTTTGTGTGGAAACGTAACTTTTTAGTCTAGTTGGTAAAGATGTCATTTGCAAGATGGAATGAATTGCTAAAATTTGATTGCTTATAGCTATAATAATCAAAACGACGGCTTCCAGAAACGGAAGCCGCCGTATTTGTTGGAAATTCAGACTGAATTAAGAATTTTTGCCGGATTCTAATAATTTATTGTAAATTATATTCGCCTTCATAAATAATTTTTACGTTGCAGGAAGTACCGCCGGTCTTGTACTTTGTTACGCGATGTGATTCTGGATGGTATCTAAACACTGTTGATGATCTTGCGTTGTTTTTTGATCCGATACCACCTAATGCTTTAGTTTTTACCGTAACCCAATAACCTTTGGGAATGCCCGCTTTTTGTAGGTCGTAAACCTTATTCGGATAATCCTTTTGATTATTGCATTTGTCGGTTCCTCTTCCAGCGTTGAAGTAATCAATTTTTTTATCAATCCAGTTATCTGATTCCTTTTCTTTGTATGAAATAATAAAATCGGCTTGGTAGGGGCTGCCATTGTGAAACCACACATAACGAAGATGATTTGTAAAATCAGGTTCATCGCATTCATGATTTTCTTTACTGTCAGGCTCACTGAACTCAGCTGCTTTGGGATTGTTTATTTTTACTAAACAAGATGTTCCACTACATTTATATTGCGCAACTCGATTTGATTCGGGGTGATATACGAAAACAGCAGACGATCTTGCGTTATCTTTTGAACCAATACCGCCTTTTGCAGAAACTTTCACCGTAACTAAATATCCTGCAGGAATACCCGCTTTTTGCAGATCATAAACTTTATTTGGATAATCTTTTTGATTTGTACATTTATCGGTTCCTCTTCCAGCATTGAAGTAATCGATTTTTTTGTCAATCCAGTTATCTGATTCCTTTTCTTTGTATGAGATGATAAAATCAGCCGCGTAGACACCACTGTTATGAAAACCAACATAGCGTAAATGCTTATCAAAGAAATCTAATTCTTTGTTTTGAATGACTTCGGTTTCTTGCAAAGAGTCGATATCGGATACTTTTACAAGAGCGTGTGCTTTAGAAAATTTTGAATAGATGAAATTTAATATGAACCGATATCTTTTTTTTATGGTTTTAAATTTCTTTGAATCTCCGGTTCTTTTTTTTGTTTTTACGGTTTTTTCAATACATACAGAGTATTCTTCTCCCTCTGCTAAATTCTTGAGAGTGTATGTTTTGGTTCCTTTACTTTTCACTTCAACGGCGTTTTTGCTTGATTGGGGTTGTATTGAAACAAATGATGTTGTATTATTTATTAATTTGAATTTGTATATGTGAGTTTCTTTAAAATTGTATGTTTTTGTTATGACCTTTGTTGTTGAAATTTCTGTTGGCATTTTTTCTCCTTGTGAAAAATATAACGTAAACTATAAGCTTGCTTGTTATGAAAATAATTCCGGCGTAATTAAAAGAAGTTTATTACAAATTGTATTCTCCCTTATAGTAGATTTTTACGTTGCAGGAAGTACCGCCGGCCTCGTACTTTGCTACACGACGTGACTCTGGATGATACCTAAATACTGTTGATGATCTTGCGTTATCATTTGAACCTATACCGCCTTTTGCAGAAACTTTCACCGTAACCCAATAACCTTTGGGAATGCCCGCTTTTTGTAGGTCATAAACCTTATTCGGATAATCCTTTTGATTGCTGCATTTGTCGGTTCCTCTTCCAGCGTTGAAGTAATCAATTTTTTTATCAGTCCAGCTATCAGATTCCTTTCTTTTGTATGAAATAATAAAATTGGCTTGGTAGGGTGCTCCGTTGTGAAACCATAAATAACGAAGGTTATTTGAATATAGGTCTGTATCTTGATACTGTATTTCAGGATTATTTTGATTGGTTTTTATACGGACTTCTGCATCAGAAAACTTCGAATAGCAAAAAGAGTAAGATTTTGCAAAATAAGAGGTCTTTGTTAATTCTCCAGGGAAAATTTCTGATATAGTTATTACGAAAGATTGATTTTCATAGACATTAAAATAATCAGTTATTGCAAAAGAGAACTTTTCTCCTGGAAGAAGTCCAAGTCCCTTGTATTCTTTTTCTTTAATAAATCCATGATGATGAAGCCCATTCGAGGGTAAACTGCAATCAACGGAGATTAGTACATTTGTGTTGTTTTCTATTTCAATACGTTTAACATGAGGCTCCGAGTATGCACAAGCAAAAGTGTTAGGTGTCATTTCTAAGTTCCTTCTACAATAAAGAATATATTCGCATTTAAGATAACGATGTTGTGAGAAAAAAGAAATTTGTAAAAAATAATTTGTATAGTTGTAAGTTGTTGTAACAGAATGCTTTTGAATGAACGTGAATATAATTTTACATTATTCTAATGTTATTTTTTTATTCTAATATTGAATTTGAAAACGTATAAAATATTGCAAATAAAGATTGTTCAAAAAAATGGAAGGTTAACAGTGAGTGAACCATCAAGTGTAGCTATGGATATTCTTGTCAAGTTGGGTCAAGTCTTTACTCGTATTGGAGACGCCGCTTTCAAGGATTTTACGGAATTCTGTCTTGGAAAAGATGCTACTTGGGATGACTTCAAGAAGCAGTTAGATGATAAAGGGATTGACGCCTTCGAAAAATTTGTCAACCAAATTTTCCAAAATATTGGCTACGATATATCCAACTGTACCTCTAGCGAACTGTATAAACAAATTGAATCCCTCATAACCAAGTCAATGGAACTGGGAAACTATATAAAAGACCTTGTTGATAATGGTGACGTAAAATCCATTATTGGCGGTCTTGTTGTCAGTGCGGACGATAAGAGCGACTCTAACGACATTGTATCGCTAGATGATTACTTAAAGAAGATGGAGTGTTCCTCCTATTTGCAAAAGATTGGATTGCCTGAAAATACTGGTGTTAAAATTGGCGGTCCGATTAAAGAGCTACTTGATATCGTTATGGGTATCGTAGAGGCAATCAAGGAAATAGCAGATTTTGAGTGGAATAAACTTGCTGATGATTGTAACGAGTTTGGCGAATTCTTAAAGAACAAATATTATAACGAGGATTTTGGTCGTCGTATTTTAGATTATATCCTCATCTTATTGTTGAAGAATGCAAGGGATGTCTTTGCAGATGATGTGAAGTATTTGATTAAAAAGCATAGTGATATGCTTAGAGGCTTTATTGCCGATAAATTTGGCGATGACACAGCCAATAGTGTGATGGATGAAATTGATGGATATATAAATTCCATCACGATTATTGAAGATACTATAAAAGATCTTGAAAAAGATTCTGCAGATAGAGCTGAAAAGGCAAAGAATAAAGAGGCTGAATCTAGCAAGGCTGCTGTGGCTAAAAGGGCTTTGAGAAAGGCGGCTAAGAGCGCTCCTGTTTTGGAAAACTCTGCATCCGATACGGCTGAAGAAGTAAGTCCGAATTCGGATGAATCGACTTCATCGGAGGAATCTGCCAAAGAGCCATCTGTACAGTTGCAATCAGCTCTTAATGTTTGCAAGGATAAGTTGAATACGCTTCTTGAAAAGTATGTGCCATCTTATAACATGGTGGCCAAAATATTCGATAGAACGTATGCCATTCTCAACCTTTGTGGAATTATCACCGAAGAAACCGTCAATTTGATAGAAGTTGACGAGGTGAAGGACGCTAACAGCGCAATCAAAGATAAGGTATCTGTTGACTTAATCGATCTGGCTTCGGATAAAGTCGGTACTTCAATCCAAATTCCGGTATTCCACTGGGATCGTTTGGAAAAAATGTTCACGGCTCCAAAGGATTATCTTAAGGAAGCTTTCCCATTAGATAGTACCGAGGATGTCGAAAAATTAGCGGCTAAGATTGCAACGGTAATTCGCTCATTTGACAGTGATTTCCCTGAATTCAAGAATATTAAACAGTTTGTATTAGATCTCATCAATAGAATTGATGCTCGTCTTGAGGGCAAAATTGATGAATTAAAGAATGAAATAAAGGAAAAGCTTACAAAATTTAAGGAATTCCTTGTTGAACTTGTTAAAATTCTTGAACGATATGCTTATGAAGTTAAAAATGCGTTAGAAATTGCTTTTAATAATTTTAAGAATGGGAGAGATTCTCTTATTTCCGAATTGGAGACTAATGCAAAAAAACTAATTGAAAAGGCCAAAATATTCAAATTTAGTGATCAAGTCCCATCAAAGTATGCAGATGGTGTTTCTGTTCTTGAATCAATTTTCCTTGATACGTTCAAAGATGCTGCAGAAACTGCCGTTCTCAAGAAATATTCCGGAGTCAGCGTAGAAGAAGCTCTTCATGCTGATTTTAATGCGTTGACAGCTCCATTTGGTGCTTGTAAGGGAAATCTTGAAAAACTAGCCGAAAAGATTCGGGATGATTTCAAAGAAACTTTCAATGGCGAAAAATGGAAGACCCTTTTTGGAGAATTGGTCAGCGATCTTGAAAAAGAATTCAACAAGCAGACAAAGGATGTTCCCAAGACCCTTGATGAACTTAAAAAATTTGCATGCGAATCTTTAGTTGATATAGTAAATAATGAAGGTATAAAAAATCCTCTTTCCAATTTTGATCCTTCGGCATATTTCAAAATTATCGGTGATTATTTCTCTGAGAAATTTAAAGACGCTATCAAACTTGACCCAGAAACATATATTGCTGATTTTAAGAAATATGTTAGGGAATTCTTTAACGGATTCTTTGAAGGACTCAAGAAAAATATTGAAGGGATTTCTGAACTTGGTGATGATATCCAAATTCTGGCAACAGATATTTGGACTGCCTGGTTGGAAAATATCAAGCAAAAGATATACGAACTTATTGTTCGTCCTTACATTCAACAAGCAAAGAAGGCTGTCAAGAATTGGGGCAAGAGTGTTATTACTACGGCGATTAACGATGCTAAGAAAACAAATGCCCTTGTTTTGGATTCAGCGACTAAGAATGGCTATAAGGAATTCTTTAAGTCTGAGGACAACGAAGCAAAATCTGAGGCTGCTGCTGCAAATTCGAATTCTGCAAATCAGATCGCTGACGTTGTTGCCGAATCTGCAACATTTGCTTTGGATTTGCTGGATTTGATTGAAGAGGCTAAAGATATCGACTCTTGGACCGATGGAATCAAATTTGCGGTCAACCTCTATAAGGCGATTCCGCACTCCGTCAAAAAATATGTTACCGAGCTTATCGATTTGCCAAATATCGATTTCTCGAACATTCATTTGCCTGAATATACTCTTGATACCGAAAATAAATTCTTTGCTGTTACCTTATGGCAATACAATTATGATGATAAGGGGAGAGTCAAGCAAAATGCAGATGTGTCGATTCGCCTAGCCTTCTTTGTAAGCGAAGATAAGAATGGTGTTGAGGGTTTGTATATTTGCCCAATTTTGAAGGGAAAGTACGATGCCGCTTTCAATATCGGCAAAAACCACCACATGAAAATAGGAGTTTCTGCTAGTGTTGGCCGGGATTCCGACGCTCTTGATGAAAAGGATGAAGAACGTCAATGCAACCTTGCTAATGGCAATATAGGATTCTTTATTCACAAACCTTCGGGAAAAAGAGGAATCGAGATAACTCCTGTTGGCGATAAGTCTGCATTGGAGGCTTATCTTGAGTTATGGTTCAAACGAGGAGCTGTTGATGAAGATCATCCTAATCCTGCAGAACTTATTAAATCTAAAGTAGTCGATTTGACGATTGGTAATTATCCTCAGAAGATTTTTGCCGGGTATAAGAACGGAGCCTTTGATGTTGGATTTGTAAGCCGTCTAGAAGACTTGCAGCTTATGTTAAAGTTGAAGGAACTTAATGGTTTCTTTGATGCGGTCCTTAGTGACAATGTCAAAATAACATTGGATAAACTTGCTGTGGGGTATAGCCTTCAAGATGGTTTAAAAATAGAAGAAGGATTGCATGTCAAAATCCCGTTTAACAGCAATATTGATTTAAAGGTTGTCAAGTTCAAAAATCTTTCTTTGGATTTAGGTCTTGAAGATGGTGATTTTGAAGCCAACTTGCTTACAACCTTTGTGGCCGATTTGAAGTGCGTCGCATTTACATTTACGGACCTTGGTTTTGGTATTAAATGTAACCTCTTTACTACGGATGGAAAGGCGGGAACTCTTAAGCTTAATCCTAGTATTAAGTATCCGACTGGTATCGGGATCAATATTGATGCTAGCGCTGTTAAAGGAGGGGGCTTAATCCAATGGGATGAGAAAAAGCAACGTTTTGCAGGGGCTCTCGAATTAGATGTCCTTGAAAAGTTTGGCGTCAACGCCATGCTTATCTTTACAACAGGTAAGGGAACGGATCCTTTCTCGTTTATGGGGGCTATTAGCGTTAAATTCAACCCAGGAATTCAGGTTGGCATGGGCTTTTCTATCACTGCGGTAGGGGGGTCTCTGGGATTGAACAGAGCGCTTGATGTTGATAATTTGCGCAATGCGGTTTATGATGGAAGTTTATCTTCGGTCCTGTTTGTTAAAGATGTCATGAAGGATTTCGACAAGGTCCTTGCAAATGTTGACAAATATTACCCTATTACCGAAGAACAGATGTATTTTGGCTTGTTGGCTCAAATTACATGGGGAACAATTCTTTCTGCTGATTTCGGCTTGTTTATTCAAGCTCCAAGCCCTGTAACTGTTATTGTTGCCGGCCTTATAAAAGTTCGCCTTGCAGATTCTGCAGAAAAATTGCTTGCTATAAACGCGAATTTCTTGGGTGGTATTCAGTTTGATAAAGGGATTTTCTTTGATGCCTCATTGTTCGATTCTAAAATCGTCGGTATTAGTATTTATGGCGACATGGCCTTACGAATTTACTGGGGCGGAGCAACCAAGGGATTCATTCTTTCTATTGGCGGCTTCCATCCTCAGTATAAACCGGAATCGGGCTTTAATTTAGTGGATATGAAGCGTGTTGGCATGAAGTTGGACTTTGGTCCTGTCAACATGTCCCTCGAGGCCTACTTTGCTATAACGTCTAATACGGTGCAGTTTGGTTCTGCCTTCAATATGAAGATTGGGTGGGACAACTTTGGATTGACTGGCCACGCAATATTTAATATTTTGTTCCAATTCAATCCATTCTATTTTATGGCCGATCTGTCTATCGGTATCGCAGTGAAGTTGTTTTCGGCAACACTTTGCAGTATATCGCTTGACTTCGATCTTTCTGGACCGGCAAAGTGGCATGCAAAGGGCGAAGCAAAAATCTGTGTATTGCTCTTTGATGTTAAAGTTCACTTTGATTGTACTTGGGGTAAGGACCAAAATACTATCGAGCTTGCTCCAATCGACGTATTCCCAATCTTTGAAAAAGAGTATCTTGAAAAAAATAATTGGAAAATCATATCGACTGATTTGACAGACAATTTAGTGACTTTGATTCCTTGTGAGATGGGAGCTCTTGTTGCTCAGCCAAATGATGTGATTTCGTTCAGCCAGTCTAAAGTTCCTCTTGGGAAATGGATGGACTGTTATGGTGAAAATCGTGTCAATGACTGCACGAAAATAGATCTTGTAGAAATCCAAATTGATTCGGATAAAATTATATTCCATTCAGATGAATCAAGATGCGTTTTTGAAAATGATTCGTTTGCACCAAGTCTTACTCATAAGATGACTGATGATGAAAAACTTGATGCCGAGTCTTATCGCAACGAAATAAGTGGCTTCAGATTAAGCGCTGACTTTGGTTATGACGATAGTAAAATAAAAAAACGAGATGTAGCTGAAGGTGAATTCATTGATGCGTCTTTTGATTCTAAGGAAAAAGAAGATAAGAAAAATGTAGATTCTTATATTGAATTGTGGGGTAACTATTCGAAAGCCTCTGAATCAGCCGGGAAACAAACTCTGGTAAAAAAGACGATTGCTACAAAATCCCTTAAGCCAAAGGCTGAATCTGCAGAAGTTCTTAGTGGTTTGAAACGTCGTAGCAGAAAACCGGCTATTGGGAATGCGGATTGCTTTAATATTGCAAATCGAATGACTGTCGCGCAGAATTCTGAGCAAAAACAAAAGAAATTGATGTCAAGAAGCTCTCTCAGAAGGTCTGCTACAGGTCTCAAGCGATATGTTAAACAAATTGATGAACTTATTGCCGCTAATGCTTTGACAATTCCTGAGAATGTTTCTAACAATATAACCTCTACAGGAAATGCAAATGAAAATAATTCAATAGAATTTAATCCTGTTCAATATAAATATGTTGTTGATAGTATTGTGTTGAATGCTCCGAAACTTAGTATTGATGAAAAGCTTAATTTTGATTATACCGTCAAGAATGGAGCTGCTACAGTTGAATGGGTTACATACGTTCGTTTAAGTGATAATAAGTATTTTATCAATAATCAGAACACAACTTCTACGTCATTCGGTGAAAAATATCGTGTACATGTGTACTTATATCCAAGAAATAATTATGCCTTTAAGATGGAAAATGGAAATGCGGATTGTAATGTGAAATTATCTGATGGAACTGTTTTGAAATCGGATGGACTTATGACCGCCAATGGAAAATACTGTTGCCATTTCTACTATGATGTAGAACTTCCGTCTCAAGATCATATTCGCTTTTTGAGTCTTACTAATAAAGCCTCGTGTAGCGCTAAATTGAAAGTTTTCTATAAAAAGACAACTTCTAGTACTTGGGAAACATATGAATCTGGTAATATTTCGAAGGATAAGGCAGTAACCTGTGATTTGGTGTCTGAACTCAAATTGCCTTTGAATACTTTGGTTCAACCAGCTGTTGTTACTAAATCATTGCTGTTGTTTACGAGAACAAAAAAAGCAAATAATGTTTTTAGAGTACACCCTGAAGTGAATAGAAAGGCTGAATTTACTTGTGAAGGGTCTTCTGTAACACCAAAAATTCAGTTAAAATCAATTTCTTAAGTTTAACCTCAATTTATAGTAGATATAATATGCAGAATATAAGTTTTTATTCTTGGGTAAGAAAAGGTCTTGGAAGCCAGATTACTGAGGTCGATGACCTTGGTGAAGAAACAAGTAAAGTAAAAAAACGTCCAGAAGTTCAATTGACGGCTAAACTGGAAACAGTTGATTGTTCCGTTGAGAATGTTGGTCCGGATACGCCTGAAGAAAAAATCACGAAATCGGTTCGATATGAGACGAAAACAATAAATCTTTCAGGACCGGGTGATGTTGTATCGCTGAATGCGAATTCTATAGCTCGTGTCTTTCCTGCCCCAAATTTTTCAGGTTTCCCCGTAAATGATTTTCCCTATATTGAATTTTGGGAACCTGATTTTGCATGGCGCTTTACGCCGGCTCAAGCTACAGGTAAAAAAGGCGAAGAAAATCGAAAATTGCGTCCATGGCTTACTCTTGTTGTATGCAAATCTTCAGAATGTTCTATACAGAAGTCTTCTTGGGGGACTGATATTGTCACGTTTAATGTGGATGATTCTGGTTATAAAAAGATTTTCCCGTTACCTGCGGATGATGTTTTGAAGTCTGCCCATGTTCAAGTTGGTGATAGCGGAGATGAAATTTGCCGAATTCTTGGAATAAAAAGTCTTGAAAAAGAACTAAAGCTTGAAGAAAACTACATGGATTGCGGTACTGAATATAGGGTTTTTTTGATACCTGTATTTGAAGTTGGGCGTTTGAGAGGTATTTTTGGCCCTGATTACGATGAAAAGAAGCTTGATGACATTATTGTTCAAAAATCTGCTTGGGAAGCAACTCTTAAAGAGCAAATAAAAAAACATCTGCAAAGTCCTTTAACGTTTCCTTCTTATTATTCGTGGGCATTTACAACAGGGACGTTAAGTTTTGCAGAAAAAGTGAGATCGCTTAAGAGAAATGAATCTACGTCAAATGGAATTGATGTTGACGTCACTTCTTTGGGTGAAGGTCTTGATTATGCAGTGTTGGGGAAAAAAGAGGGGCGAAGAAATGAAATTAATGTCCCTGCAGCAATGAAGTCGGTTAAAAACTTAACAAAAGAAGTTTTCCCGAATCCCAGTAATGATGAAAAAGATGTCTATGACAATTTGAATAAGTTGCTCTCTAAAAGTCCTGTTTTTGAAGAGAATGCAAGGATTATTAATGGTAATGATAAATCCCCTAATGTCGATGAAGATGATCCTGTAATTACTCCTCCTATTTATGGAGGAAAACATATACTTGCAACGTCTTTAAATGATTCAGAAGCTCCCTGGATGAATCAGGTTAATTTGGACCTTCATTACAGAGCTGCTGCAGGTCTTGGTAAAAAGGCGGTGCAGAGAAATCAGGAAGAACTTGTAAATCGAGCTTGGCAACAAATAGATGCTGTCAAAGCTATGAATGCTGAATTATGTCGAAAAATGCTTGGCGCGAATGTAAATGATTCCGTCAAATACTTGAATTACAAATGGGCTGGTTCGACGAGTAAAAAAATATCCACGAAAAATGAAGAATCAGAACTTATTTCTCAAATGATGATGAATTTATCATCGATGAAAAATACGAGCTTTGGAAAAAATAATTCGGGTAATGATGTTTCGCTAGCTTCTATTCTTAAGAAAAAAGGTATTCCTGAAGTTTTTGTATCAGATTCTTTCCGTAGAACTGCTGAAAAAACTCTTGAAAATGTTTCCTATCCTACTTTGGTGCAGGGTATTGCTGAACAGCAAATTTATATGATGTCTGGTATATCTATGAAAAATACTCTTAAAAAAGAGGATTTGGAAAATTATGCCAATAAACAAATTATCCCATATTTAGGGAAAAAACTGATTGAAACAACCGAGTTGGCTAATTTATTTTCTTGGATTGGACCTCAAAGTAATCTGAATGTTTTAGGATTTTCAGGATGGTCTTTGTCAACTTTTTCGATAAGAAGTTCAAGAATAAAAACATTTTGGAAAAGCTCTTGTTATACAGATATCAAAGACAGCATCTTACGAAGTAGAGGTAAAACGGAGAAAGATGTAATCGATTTTTTTGTGACAAATCGTTTGTGGGAAATTAGCACTGTTGGCTATACGGATTACTCGGCTCCTGATGTAGCTGAACAAAGTAGAGATACGAATATCTATGCTTTGGATAGCGTTGTTTTTAGGTCATTGTTCTTTTTGAATGAAAGCGACAATATCACTGTTGTTCGTGTAAAAACAGAAAATAAATGGATTTACATCATTGATCGCGATAAAATTGCTTGTGATAAGGTTTGCTTCTATAGGACTGCATTAAATGGTTCGTGTAGCAAAATGGAACATCCATCTAAATTGCTTAGTGACAACGACTATTTCTTGAAGTTGAAAAAAAATGAGAATGTTCCTTGGATAGACAGAACAAAATGGGAAATATGTGCTTATACATTCCTTTATACACCTGAACGAGTTGTTGCAACAACGACAGATCTAGATTCAATTGTTGATTCTCAAAATCAAGAAGGTGAAAAATATTCATTTGAAAATGCAAGTGATCTTTATAAAAGATTGATTGTAAATTATGATGCCTTTGTAAAAGATAAAAAAGGTGTAATAGACCAAAATAAACGTTTGTATAAAGCTTGGAATAATTTAATTAATTGTATTGATGGAATCGAACTTACTCAAGAACCTCAAATGCCTGAATACAAGGGTTGTATCGAAGATGTAACTACATTGAGGAACGGCCTTAGAGACGATTCTCTTTATGCTCGATTGAAAGAATGTGCTGCAACTTATTATTCTACATTCTTCTCTTCGGATAAACTTATTGGGGATTATCTTGAAGATTGCTTGGCTTCTAAGTATCCGATTAAGGCCTATCCGATTTTCCCTGAACCGGCTTATTACTATCTTAAGGATATTGCTGACGAATTTATTTTGCCAGGAATTGAAACTCTCCCTGATGATAGTATTTCGATGTTCAAGGGCAATGCTGCCTTTGTTGAATCGTATTTATGCGGTATGAATACAGAAATGGGCAGAGAACTGCTTTGGCGTGAGTATCCAACGGATCAACGTGGGTCTTATTTCAAAAAATTCTGGGATTCGGCAACAACCGAAGAAGACATTAAGAAGAGTAACTTCTTTGATGTTAAATCACTCCATAGATGGGCTGGCAATCTTGGAGAAAACCATATGGTTTCTGAAAATGGTCAATCAAAGGGGGATTTACTATTCTTTGCCATCAAGAGCGATCTTATGAAACTTTATCCTGATACAAAGATAACGCTTAGAAAGGCCTCTTGTACATATATTAAAAACCAACCGCTTCAATTCCAAATAGACACGTCTTCAAGTAAAGAAACAATATATCCTGTTGCAGAAGGCTTTGTTCGTGAAGGAATTTATACAGTTGGTTTCCCCATTACGTTTGAAAAAGCTCTTGGGACACCACCCGAAGTTGATAAAACTTCTAGTTGCGGTTACATGCTAGTCTTTGAAAGGGCTAAAGAAAATATTGAATTTGTTTTACGAGATAAGAATGTAAATGATTCAGCTTCATTTGCAATAGAATGTCTTGATACGACTTCTCTTGTTGGCAAACATGTTTTAACCTTAATTGGACAAAATTAATATGAGTGAACTTGAAAATATAAAAAAAATTTCTCAATCTGATAATATCTGCTTTTTCCCGTTAAGGCTGGAAACGCATTTTAAATATAAGGGAAGTAAAAAATATCTTAGTGTACGTGTTATTCCCGATGAAATTCTTTTGGATTACCATAAGAATGGTCTAAATTCTGAAGAAATTGAAGACGGAAAAAAATTTTGGATGCAATGGTATATTGCTAGCGGTTCAGAACGTAGGGAATATGATGCTTGGTTGAATCTATGCGCTAAGTATCCAACGTCTCGTGCAGCATGGATTTGCAGAAATACGAAATTAGTCGAATTTGATGCTTATAAAACTCTGGGAAGTAAGTTCGAAAACCGTCCTTATCCGAAAATCTCTGAAATAGAAGCCAAGTGTGATAACATTTACAAAATATTAGGTTTCTTTTCTATTGATGAAGATGGTATTTCTGCTAGTACAGATGCTTTTGAAAAAAGTGTAGAGAAACTGTTTTACAGTATTAGAGATGACTTAAACACTATCGATGCCAATCTTATGATAGGATCGGAGATTGTCGATTATCTTTACGATACTATTTTTGGAATGGTTGATTATTTAGGGCACCGAATAGAAGTCTTTAATGGTATATATGAGAAATTTTCAAATTTAAGTAACCATGCCGCATTTGATCAGGTTTTCAAAAAAGATATTCAAGCTTTAAATGATTTGACTTTCAGATGGAGTAATTTTGTTGATAAATTCAAGGATTCTCGTATTTCTTTATCAGTTCTTGTAGATAAGTTAAAAGAAAGTATGGATAAAGCGGGTGCATTCCCTAAGTGTAATGTCCTTCCGAAGAAATACTTTGAAATTCCAGAACCGACAATGTTGCCGGAGAGGTTTGTCTTTGTTGGTGAAGCTATAAATGCTAATAAAAAAATCGAAAATAAAATCGTAAAAGAATTTGAGAAAATTGTTGATCGTACTATAAAATTAACCATTGATCCCAATAGCGGTTCTAAATATGTTGGTGACTCTAGTACAGGTAAGTTAACCATTGATCCGTCTGTTGAATGGTTGTTTGATTACGATGCCGCTTGCAAAGCCGGCATGGCGATGGATGTAGAAATTCCCAATACGGTAACAGGTTTCAACTACATTTATGTTTTTGGTGTTAAAAATAATGAAACGAATTACGATTATTTGTCGGATTTGTTTAATGGCCATAATTATTTAGGTTCTTCGCTTCATTTGTTGAATTCGAGAACTTCGACAAATATTGTTAGCGGAGATGTTCCTGTTGGTGATGAAGATGCCGAAAAACGTAGTCGATATAAAATCGAAGTAGATGATGGTGTAAGAATTAATTTGCTTATTAATTTGCCGAAATCAAATAACGATGCTAAAAATATCGCTGAACTTCTTAATTCGAATTATTCTGCGTGCTGGAGTCATATTGTTAACTTTGATTCTTCTACAGAAGCCAAAACAAAAAGCATTTATACAAAATTATTTGATGAACTTCGAAAAGAAATCAAAACAGAAGATGATGCTTTTATAAGAAATTTCTTTATAAATTATGTTCGAGCATCGGGAAGGTATTCTGCAATTAAAGTTGGTAATTTGCCATATGGAATTCTTCCTGTTTCTGATTTTGTAAAACTTCGTGATGCCTTGAAAAAAACAAAAGGAGCGAATGATAAACTTTGTTTGCTTTTGGATGATTTGCTATGGCTAAAAGAAAAATGGGATAAATTGAGTGAAACCATTCCAAGCCCATCAACTTTAAAAGGTGTTGGCTCTGAAAAAAAATATTTGGAAATGGCAGGTCAAACACCGTATTCAATTTCTTTTATTAAACGAACAGAAATTGATTCGGCTTTAATTGAAAAAAATGTACCGGAGGTTGGGGTTTCCTCCAGCATTCTTAATAAAGTGTTTAAAAATAACGCTCGTGCGGGACAACTTATTGAAAATACGGATGTTCTTTTTGATATAAAGACTTCTAAGTTTGTGGCTGCTTTAGTAAAGAGTGGCATTTGTGATGAAGCTGATGCAGTCAATTATGTAACGGAATTTATTGATCTATTTACATACAGGCTTGATGCTTGGTTCAGCGGAGTTTTGAACTATGTTCTAGATTCCCAAAATGCCATAAAGACACCTGCTAAAACACAAATTGGAGCTTATGGTTGGCTCTTTGATTTGAGTGAAAAACCGAGTAGTTCTTCTAATGAAGGTGATGACCATTTTGTCGTTGCTCCTTCTATTCAGCATGCTCTTTCTGCAGCTGTTTTGCGTAGTGCTTATATTAAGTCCAAGTCTTCTGAAACAGATTCCCATGTTTGTGTAAATTTGTCATCAATGAGAGCTAGACAGGCACTGAGACTTGTTGATGGTATCCGCTCTGGAATGTCTATGAGTGTTGTACTTGGATGTGATCTTGAACGGTATTTGCACGATGCTGCCTTGCATGGAGATAAAGAAAATCCTGCTGAAATGGATCGATTCATCTATCCGTTGCGTAAATTATTCCCACAATTAATTGATTTTGACGCAGAGGATTCTAGGGCAGAAAGCTATGTTATGCAAGTAATTAATGGCGAGGCTTTGCTAGAAACCATCATCAATCATGAAGAATGGACATGGAGTTGCCCTGTTCATGAATGGTTGGAAGAGCATTTCTTTGATGCTAAAATGGCTTGGTTGCGTGATGACGAATTGAAAATGGATGATAATCAAAAAAACGTCTTTTTCAATATTGTAGAACGCTTAATGGATTCTTATGATGCGTTGAATGACTTGTTGCTTTCTGAAGGTGTTCATCGTCTTATTATGGGAGATCAGGCTTCGTTCACTGCTATAGGACAATTCTTGGCAGAAGGTGAAGGCGGACTTCCGGATCCTGAAATTTTAAAAACCCCTAGTGAACATGTGGTAATTTCACATAAGGCAGGAATGATTCTTCCACAACCCAAAGAACCATCTGAAAAAGAAGTTGAAAAAACGAAAGCCTTTAAGCTTGCTGATTCTGGCGTAGATGCTTGGGTAGAATCACTTATTGGAGGAATGGATAAAATCTGTTTCTTTGTGAAATTTGCTGATAGTTCTTCTAGGGAATGCTCTCTTGATGACGTAGGTGTTTCAGCTTCGGAGTATTTGTATTTATCTGCATATCCTGCAACATTTGTGAATTATCTTGAGACACGTTGGTGTTTAAAACATAAAAGTGAGTATTCAGGGAAAATCTCCATTTTGGAAAGTGCGGAACTTGCAGGAATATCGTGCCCAGAAGGTTGTTTGAGCCTTGAAGAAGATTCTCTTAGAATTCAGACGATTAGAAATCTGTTGAAGAATGGGCATGGTATGCAATCTTCAGATTGGAATACATGTGTCCAAGAAGATAAGGCTGATGAAGATGCTGTTGATAAGGAAAACTTGGCTAAACGTTGTGCTAATTTAATTGCTAAGGCTAAAAAAATTGCATCGTCAATGGATGATTGGATTAATCATAATTCTATAGTTGAATGTAATACAAATGATAGTGATGAAGAAAAGTTATCATTTAAGGGTCAATTTGATAATGACCAGGTAGATGAAGCCTACGGCTGTTTGTGTGATTGTATTGAATTTGGTTTGATTAATTGCTTTACTGCTTTCAATCCAAATGCATACATGGATCAACTTGATAAGGTTTTACAGTTTAAGGAATGTGAACAGTCGTTGATTATTCAAGAAAATCTTTATGATATGGTCGTGTCAGCAAAGGAAGATCTTGAAAATAGAATTAATGAATGTGAAATTATTGGATTAACTAAAGATGAAATTAAAACATCAAGTTCTGAAAGAATTATTGAAACCATTCAAAATTTAACTTTGAAGAATATCAAGATTTTCCCAAAGATTAAATTGATGTATGATAATTTGGAAATAGGAACTTTTGAAAAGAATAATAAAGAGAACACATTCTCCTTCAAAAAAAGCAATGTAGAATTTGATAGCTTTATTAAAGCCGGTCTAGCAAATTATAAGAAAAATATAGATGATGATTCTTTTGATCAATGGCAAGATGAAGTTGCTGAAGTCAGAGAAGGAATGAAGAATGTTCATAATCTTTCGATATTGCAAACCGCTTTAGATGGAAAGACTTTAGGGGCTTCTATTTTGCAGACAACAACTATAATTGTTCAAAATAGTCAAAAGGAACAGACTGCTGAGTTGAAAGGCTTGAATGGGTATTGGCTTGGAATGCCTGTCGATGATGAGGGCTTGCTTAGAGACGCCGATTCTTTGGTCTTGTATAATGCAGAAGACTATCAAACGAAAAATTCTATTGCAGGCTTTATTTTTGATGGCTGGCTGGAATATATTCCTTATAAGAAGCATAATGCTGGCTTGGTCTTCCAGTGTGATAAACCTGATGCAGAAGCACCTCAGTCTTTGCTTGTTGCTGTAAATCCCAATGTTGATGCAAAGAATTCTAAATGGAGCCTTGATAGTATAATGAGTATTTTCAAAACTACTCGTGAAATGATGAAGGATCGTGCCGTAGATCCTGATCGTATTTATGATGATGATGTATTGTCTCGGATGTTCCCCCTATTTAACGATTGTAGTTTGAACTAAAGAGCGAGGTGAAAAATGTCTAATAATATCGCTGTTGATTTTTGTACTCAGACTGATTCTATTTCTGATAAGGTATATACCTTTTTAGGAAAGGTTTCTGGTGATAAGTCTGAAATTCATACTAGGATTTTGCCAAGAACAAAAAGTGACCCAAGGAAACAAGACTACAAAGAACGCAATGCTGATTATGATAAAGCCTTGTCAATGCAGACGTTTGATCCTTTATGGATGTTAGCTCGCCAATGGCAGTATGGTCGTTTTCAAGGTGAAGATTGTGGAACTCCTGTTACGGCGACTGTTTATACTGTGAGAAAGTCTATTGATGGCAATGTTTCTGATACTCCGTTAGAATATGAAGTTGAAAAGATTAATTATGAAATGACTCCATATGTTCGTGTAGAATCGGCTATGTTCTTGAAAAAAATGCTGGTTCGAGCAAAACTTCAAAATCTTGTTTCTACACTTGAAAAAAAGTATCCTTTATCAAAATATATTGATAAATTAAAAAATGCAGAAAGTTTTGATTCTGAATCAAAGGCTTTAGAAAAACTTAAAGTCAAAAAAAATAAAGCACTAAATAAATTTTCTGTATTTTATGCTAAACGCTCGTTTGATGGTTATGAAGTCTATTTGAATATTCTTTCAAATAGTCTTGGCCTATCTTTGCCAGATTCTATTCGGAAAAAGTATGTCGAGTGGTTCGAAAAGAAGTTTTTGCCGAACCATTCTGGTAAAGGTGCCTGGAATTCACAGAAGCTTGCGTATGAAGCTTCTATGAAGCAAGGCAATACGACTTATACAACCGATCAATATGCTTCTGGAACGCTGTCATGGTATTCATTTGACGCCAAAACAGAATCTGTAAACTCTGAGGCTGAAAAGAAATCTCACCCTGTTTTGACTTATTTCCCGACTCCAGCAACGTTTGCAGGTGCTCCAGCTCGAAGACTTTGGGAGTTTGAAAATCGAAAAGTTGTTATGGGAAATGGCAATATGGCTCCAGAATATATTGCTACGTCACTTATTATGCAGTATATTAGTACGTATAATAATGACTGGATGATTACTCCACTTGAAACTGAAACAGGAACTGTTTTAGATGTTGAGTATATCCAAGTTAAAGACTCATTTAATCAAGTTCGAACAATTAGGAAAAATGCAGAACTAATTGATAGAAAGAAAGCCTCTGTAGGTCCGACCGATCGATGGTGTCTTTTTGGCTCAAGTCGTTCTGATGCCTATTATAATAGGGATTTCTCGTGCAATGAAGGGTTACTTTTCCCTCCAACAGTCCTTCGTTGTGAAGAAGGTCAACCAATTGAAGAAGTTCAGTTTTTGCGAGATGAAATGGCGAATATGCTATGGGGCGTAGAAACAAAGATTAACGATGGTTGTGGCGGATTTATGGATGGTAAGACGTTGTCTGATGCCGTTTTTCAGGAAGTTGACAAGCAGCGAAAAGAAGACAAGAATGCTTCAGAAAATAAAGCAAAGTATTCTCTTTTAATTCAGAATAGGGTCCCGTTGAACTGGATTCCTTTCATTCCGCAACAGCTAGACAATGGCCGTGATATCATTTTCCGTCGTGGTCGAATGCCTATTTATTATAAGTGTGTAGACGATAAGGATGATGATGGTTATAAGTCTGTTCGTCCATCTACAAATCTTTTAGCTATAGAAAGAGATGGTAAAAGGGTTAAACCGTTCTATATCAATGAAGAAGAAGTTGGCGGCTATGGTATTAAAGTTACCAAGACTCCTCAGCGAACAAGGTGGTTTATGGGTAAATCCTATAACTGGATTGGCAATCGAAAAATTGTTAGCGAATATCAGGCTAATAGCGGCTTGATGTTTGATGAATTACTGAGAAATGAAGGCCGAGTTGTTGAAACGAAACGAAAAACATTACCTAATGAAAAAGATGAGGCAAAATAAAGAAAGGAAATGATTTATGCGTAGATATGAAAATATTGGATTTTGTCCCAAAAATGTAAGCAATGACTTCAGCAATGGTATTCGTGGAATTTGCCATGATGAAAATTATTGGTATATAGCTCAAGGCCCATCTATAAAAGCTGTTCCGGTAAATAGTTTGGACAAGAATTTAAATTATGTCGAAAAATTTGATAAATTTGTAGTTTGTCCTATTTTCCGCGATAATAATCAAAAACTTATTTCTTTTTATAAATATGGTAGGGCGAATTCATCAACTCCGTTAGGAATAAAGGTTGAAGGAGTTTGTTTTGGTGATATTGATTGCTACAAAGGTTATATATTCGCCCCTATTACCTCAGTAAATAATTATAATACACAAATCCTGATTATTTCGACAAAGACTTTTGATTGTGTATCATGCGAGATTTTGTACAAAAAAGATTCTACTCCGTTCCAAAAATTGAATTGGTGTGCTGTAAACCCTTTGGATGAGTGTCTATACGTAAGTGATGCTTATGTATCCACTTCTTTTGATGGACCGAGTTCGCCTGTTTTGGCTTTTAAAATAAATTTCAATAATATAGAGAGACGGTCTGGTACAGTTTTTTCTTGTGTTAATAGAAATGGGATAAAACTTGAACGGAAAGTTAAACTCAATTCAGAAGAAAGAGTGCCTTACATTTTAGATGCTGAAGTACGAGGCGGGTGTTTTGATCCGTTTGATACCTTGTATTTGAGTACGAATTCTAATCAGGATGATTATATTCGAAATAAGGCTTATTATTTATGGCTTGAAAAAGGTCGTCCGATTCAATCTATAGCTGCAAGTAAAAAAGATTGGCTTGATGCAAATTCTCAAATTGAAGATGCTACGGAAGCAGGCCGGCCTGAACGTGAAGGGATAACAGCTTTTGAGTTAGATAGGGTTGACATTTCTACGAATGAACAGCATATTCGTGAAACAGCCTATTATATATGGGTTGCGAAGGGACGTCCTTATCAATCTGAAGAGGAAAGAAAAAAAGATTGGACGAAAGCTATAAGACAGGTAAAAGATACAGTTCGATCGGGGATTTCTAAATCAGATGGTGCTGCCTTTTCTGCCGTTGCTTTTGTGAAAGCGGGCATGACTAAGTATACGGATGATAGTATAATAGACTTTTCTTTTGATGATAGTAATTTGGAAGAACCTGCTGGAATCACTTATTGGGATTTGAGGCGTTATTCGAAAGAAAATGAGTTTGGTAATACTTGGAATGATGGATGCCTGCATGCATTGAAACTGAAAAATAAAAACACTACATCAACTTCATTCTCTTTGCAAAATTATGTTTTGAGGAATCTAGAAACAACATCTGTAGTTTTAAATTATAAACCAAATCTTTTGACCATTGAAAGAAATATAGCTTCAAATCGTTATTTTATCATGTGCCAATCTGAGCCTATCAAAGAATTTGCAACTTACGATGAAGCAAGTACGGCTTTGCAAATTTTGAAAAAATATAAAAGCATTATTTTGATGGGACGTTGTGCTTCAAATGAAGAAGAATATGATTTGTGCTATGATGTTCTTTATGAACGTGTTGCAGGACAATCGGAAATAAAGAATGTGAAATTCGAAAGTGTCCATTTTGATAGTTTCCATGTTGATAATTTGCATAACGTAGTTGAAAATAAATGGAAAAGTGATTATGAAGTTGTCTTGGAATTGAATGATTATGCAAAATTTAAGGAGTCGTACCAAAGGATTGCTCTGCCGGTACATAACACTTCGGTCGGTTCTTTGATTGAAGATATTATTGCAAATCATTCGAATTATACGATTGAAAATGGTGGTCGACTTAATTATATCAAGTCCTCATCAAAACGGCAAAGAGATACTCTTTACTGGTTTGATTAAGCATTCGAAAGTCGCCTGCGAAAAATTCGTAGGCGTTTCTTTTTATAAAGGCTAATTTTCTCCTCCCGCTTGATGAATCGTGAAATTTTTTCTATATTCGCATGCGCTAATTAGCCTGGTTAGTTCAGATGGATAGAACGAGTCCCTCCTAAGGATTAAACTCGCGTTCGACTCGCGAACCGGGTATAGCAGAAGAGCCCCCTTTCTAGGGAGCTCTTTTCTTTTTTTCTTTCTCTAGATCCGGCGTATTACCGCGTTATTCCTTTGGTGCCATCGGTTTCCGCATTCCTGTCGCGCCTTTCGGCATCACAAACTTGATGATAATCGGCACAAAAATAAATATCAGCACCTGCGCAACGATAAAGCAAACGACTTGTGAATGGATGAACATCGGCAAGAACGGCGGTTTGTGTCCTGCGGGCATGAGCGCAAAGTAAACGAACGTGACCATTGCGGTCGTGATGAGCGGCGTGTAGATTAAGTTCGAGGCGATTGATTCTATGATGTGCGCCTTTGGCGTGCGTGGTTGCAATTTAAATTTGCGGGCGAGGGCTGCATTCACCTTGGGCATCGGCACTAAAAGCCCGATCGCAAAACTTATCACGAAACTCAATGCAAAACAAGCGAGAAATCCGAAGACCGATGCCATTAGCGGCATCTCGGGTGGGCGTTCTGCCATTAGGTTCCCGGTGAGTGAAAGTCCAAGGCTCATCAAAAGCGCCATGATGAACGCTATCTTGATGCCAGTCTTTCTCATTTGCTTTTCGAAATCCGCCGGACGGATGTTTTGCTGTTCCATATACGTCTCCATACACTAAAAGTTGATTTTTAAAAAAGGATATTCAATAATATATCATATTTTGGGGCAAAACTGTAAACAAAAACAAACGTAATTTGTCGAAATTCCAATAAAAATTGTAATTTATTATGGTCCGTCATCCAGGAGTATTTTTATGGACAACGAACTTAAACAGTTAATTGGCGAAGACGAGCAAATCATATACGCTGGTAAGCCCAACAAAAAGTGCTTCATCTTCGAAAGCATTTTTAATCCGTTGCTTCCGTTTGCATTGATTTGGGGCATTATTGATTTTGGTTTTATTGGTGCTTCGCTTTCTTCCAAAGATGAACATATCGGATTTTTCTTGGTCCCGTTCATGTTGCTCCACTTGATGCCGGTCTGGATTTACCTCGGCGGGGCGCTCTTGTCGTTTAGGCGTTACCAGAATACGAACTATATCGTTACGGACAAGGCTATATATGCGTCTGGAGGTGTTTTCAGCAAACACTACAATTCAAAACCGTTTGCGGAACTTTCGCACGTGGATTTGCACCGCGGCATTTTTGACCAGTGGTTTGGCGTGGGGGATGTTATCACGACTTCGGCTCAGGCGAATCCTGTAACGCGGAACGGAAGGACGACTTCTACGAACGCGGGTATTTCTATCGATAGTATTTCCAATTACATCGAAGTCTACAACATCGTGAAAAAGCTCCAGCAAGATGTGTATGCCGATGTGATGTACCCGAATGATTTGCGCCCCAAGGCAAATCACGGATACAATACAAAGTATCGAGGATAGTAAAAATCTGAATAATTAAGGAATGGGTAGATGAATTTACGATATTTAATTTGTTGTTTGTTTCTTTTGACGGTCTCATTTTCTTTTGCTAATGATGACGAAAATCGTGAGATAAGAACGTATGAATTTCAATCTTCTCAAGAGGCTTTCTTGGATTTTGATCATCCTGTGAAAACGGCTTCTTTTATGTTTGACGCTGAACAAGCGGAAAATGCGCCTATAGCGACTATCTTGAATTTTTACTGGTGTTGGTCACAACGCGATGATTCTCCTCGTTGCAAAATTGAATTTTTAGATGAAGCGGGGAAGCCTATTCTTACGGGGAATGTGGTTCGCAAAAATGAAACGAATTGTTTTGGAAATCAGACGGAAAATTGTGAAGAATCTAGAGTCAGAATTACTCCGATGGACAAATGGATTCCCCTTAAAAAAGAGGAACTTAAAAATTCCCTTGGTGATAAAATCGAACAAGTTAAATCAGTCCACATGTATCAAGATACCGAAACGAGCCTAGGCTGGGGAATTTTTGCGGGACTTTATGGTGCGATATTTGTGGCTCTTACATCGATGGTTGTAGAAATCCCCGTGTCGTATGCATTGGATGAAGACTATAACTGGAAACATGTGGGCTTGGCGTCACTGGTAGGATTTGTTGGCTTTTCTACTTGGGGTGTGATTCGTATAGCGAAAAATCCTGATGCCACGCGAGTCGATGTGACAATTAAGTTCTAGAGAACTTTTTTCATGCGCATGCATTCAAAAACGCCGCTGAGAATGGGCTTCTCGTCAATGAGTTTGTACCCAAGTTTCTCGTAAAAGCCTGTGGCTTCAGTGCGGCTGTCGATGATAATCTGTTTGTAACCACATTCAGTAATCCATTTTTCGGCTTCGCGGACCGCCATAGCACCGAGCTTTTGACCGCGGTATTCCGGCATGACGACTACGCGCCCAATCGTTGCCGTATCTGCGTCAATTTCGTAGAATCTGCATGTCGCTACAGGGTATTCGTCGTCCAGCAATACGATAAACTTTGTACCGTCGCAATCGTGCTCGTCGAATTCGTCTCGGAGCGAAATGTGATATGCTCTATTCATCGCCTGGATGCGCACGCTGTACGCACCTGCGCGTTGCCTTTCTTCTGTTGCTCGGAGAACTTTAATATCCATTTGGTTGCCTTTGTGATTGCCGCAAAAATAGCTTAATCAAGCTTGTCGAAGAATATTGCTCCGTCTTGATTAACGGTCGTGATGGTGTGTGTGCCTTTGTTGCCCATGTCGTTGTAATGGACAAGGTATTTGCCATCGCCAAGAGGTTCGATTTTCTCGACTTCCTGGATGTCTGAGCCATCCTGAGCGTTGCTGCGGAACTTCCAAACGGCGTAGCCGCCACCATCGCTGAACTCGTTGTCGTACGCTTTTGAAAGCTCTTGGGCGAGACTCTTTGTGCAATACTTCGCAATGACGGAATCGTTCGCGAACTCGTTCCCGAAAATATGTTTGCTGTAGAACGTTTGGATTTTTTCTATGGCCTTGGAGTCTGCGCTGTTGCTTGTGCTCTTTTTTGATTCTTCTGGCAAAAAGCCGTGATCCTTGAATATTTTGAAAATCTTGATGTAGCGCTCGTCTTTATGTTTGCCGGGTACGATGGAAAAACGATTTAGGCGCTTGTCGTCAGAAACTTCAACAGAAATGCTGACAATGGAGAAAACCATAGAAGAATATATTCCCAGTCGAACGCCTAAGTGTTCACCTAAAGGTCGAGATTCGACAGATTTTAAGTTGAAAACATCCAAAGCGATAAATTCATCGTAGATGGTTTTTGCTTCGTGAGGGGCTATCGGCTTGACTGATTCTTGTATATCGTCGCCAAGGCTGTTTTTGTTGGAAACTGTTTTATAGCATTTTGAAAAATCTGGTGTTTCGCAAGTAAAGTCGAGAGCATATCCTCCCATATCGTCTGCATTAAGCGAATACCTTATGGAGAAAAATTTCCCTGCGGACATGGGCCAAAGTTTAAGTTCTCCTAAATTTATACCCAAGCTATGTTCGTCATCGTCATTAAATTCATGAAACGAGTCGAATATAATTCCAGTGTCATCTAGTTTGTGTAAAATTTTTTCGTGAAAGACTATTAAAGCTAAGAGGCCTAGTGCAAGGGTGCTAGAGACAGTAATCCAAATAAACTTTTTCTTTGACATAATTCTAAGGCTTGATGGTTATCGGTGTTCCGTCTTTGACGGCGTCATAGATTTCTTCGATTTCGTCGTTTGTGACCGCGATGCAGCCGGCTGTCCAATCTTTCCATTTATGCCAGAATTTAAAGAGAAATGCGGGAATCTTGTTCGGATAGCCGTGGATCATGATGTCTCCGCCTGGCTCGTAGTTACCTTCTTTCGCGGCCTTGATTTGCTCTGCGTTCGGGTACGAAACCTTCAGCGATAAATGAAAAATGCTTTTGGGGTTGTGCTTCTCGATTGTGTAATTGCCTTCGGGCGTTTTGTTGTCTCCGGATTTGACCTTCGCTCCCACGGGATTCTTGCCAAGCGAAATCCTGTACGTCTTGACGATGTTCTCGCCGCTTCGCAAGTGCATTTGGCGTTTCGCCTTTTCTACGAGAATGTTGTCGATAGGTGAGGAGAGCATGGGTTTGGGGGATTCCTTATCCGATGAACAAGATAACAAAAGAAATGTTAGTAAAAGTAGGAGAGGTGTTCGTGATATTTTCATCAGAAGCTTTTGAAATGTTTATTGGGGGCGATGAAAGAGAAATAGTTAATTGGTTGGTAGATTAGTTCATTGCGGATAATGGGTCTCTAAATTTCATTTTGAATTTTATGGAGCGCATATCCTTATTGCAATAATCGCAAATATAATCCCAATCATCTGTAATACGATTATCAATTCTGTTTGCTTTGGGCGTGGGTTTGATTGAAGAATGCGAGACAAACTGGTTGTTGACTTTTATTTCTATTTCGTAATCTATGTCTAAATGGATTTTTTGTTGAACACTGAATTGTGCATAATAAAGCAAATATTTCTTTTTTATTTTTTCCGTAAATTCATGATAAACAGAATCGGATAATGATTGCCCTGTGGAGTCTTTTAGTTGCATATCTGTTATTTCTATGGAACGGCAGTGAATACCGCAGTCCTCTTTGGGCCAGTGCGTTAGCCGACATCCTCCTGGAACTCTTGGAATTTTACGAGACTTAAAAAAGTCTTCTATTTTAGATGTGTCTGCAAAATAGTAGTTATATCCGTTTTTGTTATACCCTTGTCTAGAATATGTGGCGTAAATACGGGTTGTGTCAATTGGAGTTCCGTTACGATAAAGTTCTACATAATATGAAACCCATTGCTTGTCCCAACATATACCACGACATTCTTGTTTTTCTTTGAAGGCCATCGCTTCGGTAAATTCGTCAAAGTCTTTTTTTAAGTGGGATGCGAAAGATGGTTCTGATTCGCAAGAAAAAACAGCCATTGAATCGGCGGCTGCAATATAGTCAGCAAGGAGTAAGTCCTTAGACGGAGTAAAACTTTTGCTAGCTTCTTTCTGTTGGTTCGGATTGTCGCAAGCCACCAAGATGATGAAAAATATTGCAATTAAAAGTTTCTTAATCATTCAATTTCATCTCGTTTTAATGAATAAGTGTTCTGCGTGCACATAATATAATACAAAAAAAACGCCAGGTTTTTAACCTGGACGTTTTTGAAAGGGGGGTGCCCGCTCAGAGGCGGGCATGACATCTTGCAATTACTTGAGGAACTGCATGTACGGCAACTTTTTGGCGAGTTCCTGCACCTTGTCGGCGTTGGCCATGAGGGCGGAACGTGCGTGCCAGGAGCCGTCGAGGAACTGGCCGCGGGGACCGTCGGCGAGCGTGAGCTCAATGGTTTCGTCACCCATCTTGAGCGTACGGCTTTCGGTGCTCGTCACGAGTTCTTCGCTCGGGTGTGCTTCAATCCAGGCGAGAATCTTGTCTGCAACTTCGTGGCTCACCTTGTAGCAAGGCACGCCAATGGCCACACAGTTACCGAAGAAGATTTCGGAGTAGCTTTCGGCGATGATGGCGCGGATGCCCCAGCGCTTGAGAGCCTGCGGAGCGTGTTCACGGCTGGAACCGCAACCGAAGTTCTGGTTCGAAACGAGGATGGAACCGTTCTTGTAGGCTGGATCGCGGAACGGGTGGACCTTGCCCTGAGCGGCGAGGCCAGCGATATCGTCGGCAAAGGCGTTTGCGCCGAGGCCTTCGAAAGTCACGCACTTGAGGAAGCGTGCCGGGATGATACGGTCAGTGTCGATGTCGTTACCGCGTACAGGAACGCCGGAACCTTTAACAATGTCGATAGAATTCATTTTTTAAATCTCCTTGCGTTACTTGATGTACTTGCGGACGTCGGTGATCTTGCCTTCGATGGCGGCAGCAGCCACCATGGCGGGGCTCATGAGGATGGTGCGGCCCGTCGGGCTGCCCTGGCGGCCCTTGAAGTTACGGTTGCTGGAGCTTGCGCTGACCTGGCGACCCTTGAGCTTATCCGGGTTCATGGCGAGGCAGAGCGAGCAGCCTGCTTCGCGCCATTCGGCACCGGCTTCCTTAAAGATCTTGTCGAGACCGAGCTGTTCGGCTTCCACCTTGATCTTCATGGAGCCCGGAACAACCCACATCTTGACAGTCGGGGCGACCTTGTGGCCCTTGATGATTTCGGCGGCGGCCTGCAAGTCGGAGAGGCGGCCGTTGGTGCAGCTACCCACGAACGCGATATCGATGGGGCGGCCAATCATCTTGGAACCTTCTTCCCAGCCCATGTATTCATAAGCTTCGGAAATGACCTTCTTTTCGCTGCCTTCGAATTCGTCGATCTTCGGCATGTTGCCGTTGAGCGGGATGGCCTGAGCCGGAGTGATACCCCAGGTGACCATCGGTTCGAGGTTGTCGCAGTTGATTTCGACTTCGTCGTCAAACTGGGCGTCGGCGTCGGTAGCCACAGACTTCCAGTAAGCAACGGCTTCGTCCCACTTGTCGGCCTTCGGGGCGTACGGACGGCCCTTGAGGTATTCAAAAGTCTTTTCGTCGGGGTTGCAGTAACCGACGCGGGCGCCGCCTTCGATAGCCATGTTGCAGACCGTCATACGGCCTTCCATGCCCATTTCTTCGATGACCGGACCTGCAAATTCGTAAGCGTAGCCAACGCCACCATTCACGCCGAGCTTAGCGATGTAAGCAAGGGCAACGTCCTTGGCGGTTACACCCGGCTTGAGCTTGCCGGTGAACTTGATGCGGCGAGTTTTGAGCGGGCTCATGGCGAGCGTCTGGGTGGCGAGAACGTCTGCCACCTGGCTTGTACCGATACCGAATGCGATAGCACCGAATGCACCATGCGTTGCCGTGTGAGAGTCACCGCAAGCAACGGTCATACCCGGCTGCGTCACGCCTTCTTCCGGGCCAACGATGTGAATCACGCCCTGTTCAGCGGTAGCGGGGCCAAAGAACTTGATGCCGTTATTCTTGGTGTTGTTTTCAATATGGGAGAACATCTCTTCGGAAATGCCGTCCTGGAGCGGGCGGTTGCGTTCCGGGAATGTGGTCGGAATAATGTGGTCGACCGTTGCAAACGTGCGTTCCGGGAACAGCACCTTTTGACCTTCTTCGCGGAGCTGGGCGAAGGCCTGCGGACTCGTCACTTCGTGGCAGAGGTGAAGCCCGATAAAGAGCTGGCACTGGCCGCTCGGGAGCTTAGCTACCGTGTGGCTTTCGAAAATTTTCTGATAGAGTGATTTTCCCATAGATTTGTCTCTTTTAGGTTTGTTTTATTGCGGGCGTAAATATAGAATTTTAGACGAAAGACGAAAGACGAAAGAATAAAGAATAAACAAAAAACACGACCTTGAGAGCCGTGTTCAATGTAGTCTTAACAAGAAAAACTTGAATTAGAACTGTTCAATCTGAGTATTGAACTTATACTTGTCCTTGTAGTAGGCAAGCATTTCTTCGTTGTTGTTGAATGCCTTGCGCAGCGGATCACGAAGGGCTGGTTCTCTTTTGACCTTCTTCTGAATTTCCGGAACAACGTCCTTGAAGAAGAGTTCGTTGCTAGCTGCAGCGACGTGGTTCTGGTTGTATTCCATGTGGTAACGGCGTTCAACCATTTGGAACAAGTCGGACTGGCAGGAATTTTCAGGCGGCATGTGGCTTGCAACAGGCATATAGCATTGCTTGATGTAGTCTTGCTTCATGCTGACGATGAGGCTGTCAATGGCGGGAATGTTGTGAACCGAGTCGTGGTGGTAGGCGAGTTCGGCTTTGGGGGTAACGACGCTGGAGCAACCGGTGAAGAGTGCTACTGCGATGGCGAGGGATACCCCAATGATGGAATTTTTCATGTCCTAATCCTTTTGTTTGACATTGCTTTTTTTACTACATCAATCCCGTGTTCCAAAGTTACTTAATTGTGGATAGATTTGCGATAGTAAGGGTGTAAATTTGCGGTTACAAAAGGCCTTTTTTAGTGCTTTTTGTAGTAAAATGTGATATACAACACCGCTTTTTGGTAGAAAAGTCCTATTTCGAGGTCGGCTTGAATTTGTAAAACCATTTAATGGGGTCGATTACGTCGTAGCGGACGTTCCCAATTCGCTTTTTGCCCTTCTTGCTGACGAGTCCTGTAACTATATGGGCGTGGGGTCCTGTCGTATGTCCTGTGGTGCCGACGGTGGCGATGGGGTCGCCTGGCATGACCTCTTGTCCGTTCAAATAAAGTAGCTTGTCGCAGTGCATGAATAAAATAACATCCTCTTTGCGAACAAGTGCTATGATGACACCGCCACGTTCATCGCGGCTGGTCCAAGCCTTTGCGCCAAATGGTGCTAGAATGCGGGCTCCCTGGCGGCTTGCAACATCAATACCGTTGTGTTTACGTTGTGTGGAAGTTGCCGTTTCATGATAAAATTCTGTAAGGTACGCAATGCTGTCCGAAATGACGGATGTCCAGTATTTCCATGCGGCGCCGATTGTGTCTGCTGCGGCGGGGCGCTTTATTTCGTCTGGGCGTGAAAAACGGATTGTTGTACCCTTGGGAGGAATGTTCAAATTGCCCTTTTCCCACGACGTTACGCCGAAACCATTTTCTTCTAGCGTTTTGGCCACGTAGTTCTTGATCATCTTTTCATTGGTGATGATGGCGTCAAAACGACCGATGGCGTAGCGTGCAATACGTTGCATGTTTTCATTGCCGTCGAACGTGTACTCGAACGAAGGCGCTACGGAAAGTTGGTTTCTTTCCTGGATGCGGTCGCGGAGATTGGAATCGCTCCTGTCTATGTCTGTGACAAAGAGGAATGGCGCGATAATGACCGCAAGGAGTAAAAGCGGGAACAGGTTGCGGATAATTCTCGGGAATCCGTCGAGCGGGTTCTTTGTGAGAATTGAAACTTTATGGAGCTTTTTGATGACTTTTGCGAGCTTTTCCGGCTGTTTTTCGAAATCTATGGCTAGCGCTTCTTTTGTGGCGCTGGCGTTTCGGCGGATGGCCTTGCGAGCCTTGGGGTAAGCGCGCCTTTTGGGACGTTCCTTCGAAAGCCACAAAATTTCAGTTTTTTGAGCTTCTTTGACGTCTTCGATGAACGCTGCTGCCGAATTTACAGATCTTCCGGTCACGTGTACCATCAAAAGACGGGCTATCGAAACCAGTTTGCCTACGTCTTCTACCTGTTCGGTCGAAATGATGCCGATGACTTGCGGGGCAATCTTTTCGAGGCTTCGAATGTTGTGGTAGAGGGTGCGGAATTCTGTATCCGACGTAGGAATTGCCTTTTTCCCTGCCAAAAAGATGTTTTCGGCAGATGTCGCAATTTGGTCGATGTCATCGACCATGAGGTTTCTTTGAGATAGGTCTACGGCTTGGAAGGGGGTGTTCCCTGCAAAGCGGTGTTTCCCAGAAAAGTCAATTACAACAAAACGCGCACCGGCGTTAAGTGCCAGTGCGAATTTTTGCAAGGCTTCTAAGGGCAATTCGTCTTCGTCAGAAATGGCGAAAAGTGTAAGCCCGCCTTGGTTGTAAAGGCTTTCTAGGACCTTTCTCTGCATGCCTTACTTAGCGGCACCGCGCGGGTAAGAGTAGCCAGAAGGAGGTGCTGCGACGAACTTGTCGACCTGGAGGTAAAGTTCTTCTGCAGATGCTGCCGGGTTGAAGAAAATTTCCTGGTTTCTGTTCTGGCTGCGGCCCTTGATCGGCTCGTTGCGGCGGCCACGGCTAACAATGCCGAGCGGGAGCACTTCAAGGAGCGGGAGGAGGCCGAAGTAGCGGAAAAGGCTGAAGTTCTTCTGCCAAGTGGTGCGTTCTGCCAAAATTGCAAACGTCCCTTCAATGATGGACTTGCTCTGGAGAAGGTCTTCAGAGGTCATCGTCACGAGTTCGTGATTGGTGGGGAAGTTATTCTGGAAGTTTACCATGTCGCCTTTGAGATAGTTGGCGTCGCAAAGGAATACGAATTTCATTGTTTTTCCTGGTTAGATTTAATGGGTTATTTTACAAAATTAGCTTTTTTTGGCCGATTTTGTCATATTTTGAGGGGCTTTGACGGGGGTGAATTCCTAAAAATCACCTAGTTTTACAAAATTTTTACATTTTAAGGTGCGTTTTGGGTGCTTTAGAGTGTTTAAATCTGTATTTGGCTTCAAAATTGCCTTTATTGGAAGAAAATCGGAATTTTGGGCTTTTTTAAAGTCCTTGTTGTGTAACTCGTTGATAGTCCAATAGTTACGAAAAATCGAAGGGTGGGGTAGACGAAAGTCTCATTTTTTGTTAAGAGAAAACATTTGGGCCATTTGGAAAAATATTTACGAAAAGCGTTATATTTATAGACGTTTTTAAGGACGTCATGAGAAATTTCGCTGTGAAATTTTGATTGCGTGTATGGTATCGGAGAATGAAAATGAAAAAATTGAAGAGGTCCATGACGACCTTGCTTGCTTCTGCTAGTGTGATTGCAACGGCTTCGTTCGCTCAAAATCCGGCACCTGCGGCTCCAGCTCCTCAGCCGGCCCCTGCAGCTGCTCCTGTAAGTGAACCTGCCCCCGAACCCGCACCGGCGGTTGCAAATGAAGCACCGCAAATTGGCGGTATTCCTGGTGAATCCATTTTGGAAGGCGGAGCTTTTTCGAAGATTAAACTCGATAATTTTGTAACGGATGACACGGACCAACCCTCGCAGATCCGTTGGAAAGTCAGTGGCAACAAGAACCTCAAGGTAACGATTACTCCGGACCATACGGTTGAGATTGTAACTCCAAGCCCTCTTTGGAATGGTTCCGAAGATATCACCTTTACAGCAACAGACTCCAAGGGCGCTTCAGCTTCTGAAACGGTGAACTTTACTGTTGAATCCGTGAACAATCCGCCGGTAGTTAGCCAAATTCCGAGCCAGGTTGTTGAAGAAGGCAAGCAGTTTGCAAAGATTCGCTTGGATGACTTTGTTAATGACCCGGACCACAAGAAAGACCAAATTACGTGGGATACTGAAGTTGTTCCGGCTGGAGGCCCACAAGCTGATGGTGATTTGTCTGTAACGATTGACGGAAACCGCGTAGCTACGATTGTTATTCCGGATGCTCACTGGTATGGTGCCGCTCGAATCAAGTTTATTGCAAATGACCCGGATTATGGTAGCGATAACAAGACTGCTGCATTTACGGTCTCGCCGATTAATGACCCTCCGGTATTTGCTAAGAAGATTCCTGATCAGGTTATCGAAGAAAAGAATCAGTTTGACATGATTTCTCTTGTCGATTACGTTACGGATCCCGATGACGATGTCATGAAACTCAAGTGGTCTGTGACTGGCAACAAGGACTTGAAGATTGAACTCGATAAGTACGGTTCTGCGATTGTCACGATTCCGAACGAATATTGGAATGGTCAGGAACGTGTGACATTTACCGTGACTGACGCTGCTGGTGCATCTGCCAAGCAGGACGTTTTGTTCAAAGTAAAATCTATCAATGACCCTCCTGAGTTTGTTCAGAACATTCCGGACCAAACGATTGATGAAAAGCAGGAATTTGCTCCGATTCAGCTTGGCCAGTATGTGAAGGACCCGGACCACCGCATTGAAATGCTCAAGTGGGCTGTCTCTGGTGCAAAGGACCTGAAGGTTTCTGTTTCTGGTGGTGTGGCTACAATCCGCATTCCGAACAAAATGTGGAACGGTTCTGAATCCATCAAGTTCAAAGCTTGCGACCCTGATGGCGCTTGTGCTGAATCAGAAGCCATGTTTACGGTCAACTCTGTAAACGACTTGCCGAAGATTATCCGCCCGATTCCGAACCAGAACATCAACGAAAAGCAACAGTTCACCAAAATCAAACTTGATGACTTTGTTAAGGATGAAGACCACAAGAATTCTGAACTTTCCTGGGATGTCGAAGTCAAGCATCAGGGGCAAATGCCGGAAACGGGTACGCTCAATGTGTCTATCGACGAACAGCATGTGGCAACCGTTGAAATCCCGGACCCGAGCTGGTTTGGTAACACGATTGCGACCTTTACTGTGATGGACCCGGAAGGTGGTTCTGCAAAGCAGGATGTTGCTTTGAATGTTCGCTCTGTGAACGATCCGCCGATCTTCAAGAAGATTGCTGACCAGACGATTGACGAAAAGAACGAATTTTCTTCGTTTATCCTGGACGATTACTTGAGCGATGCTGACCATGATTTCTCTAAGCTCAAGATCGAAGTGACTGGCAATCGTGATCTTAAGGTCAATATCGATAACAGATCTCACGAAGTTTCCGTGAAGATTCCGCACGAACAGTGGAATGGTTCTGAAACCTTGACCTTTACGGCAACCGACCCGGAAGGCGCTCGTGCAACGACTTCTGCAAAGTTTACTGTAAAAGCTATTAACGATCCTCCGGTCATGAAGGATATCCGCGAACAGACCATCAAGGAACAGGGTGAATTCAATGTTGTTGAACTTGACAAGCACGTCGAAGACCCTGACCACGCCAAGAATCGCCTCAAGTGGACCATTTCTGGCAACAAGGAACTCAAGGTTGCTCTCGATGCTGGCCATAATGCTCGCATTACTCCGCCGTCTCCGCAGTGGCATGGTGCCGAAGCAATTACATTCAAGGTCTGTGACCCGGATAATGCTTGCGACGAACGTACTGTCAACTTTACGGTTGAATCCGTGAACGACGTGCCGATGTTTATTAGACAGGTAACTCCGCAGTCCATTCGCGAAAAGGGCCAGTTCCAGCCGATCAAGCTTGGCGACATGGTGAAGGACATGGATAACAAGCTCTCGGAACTTACTTTTGCTACAACATGTAGGCCGGCTGCAGGTTCCAAGAAAAGAGAATGTGAACTCAAGGTCAATATCGATGCAAACAAGGTTGCAACGATTGTTATTCCGAACAAGTACTGGAATGGTGCCGAAGAAATTACGTTTACTGTAACGGACCCGGAAGGTGCTAAGGCTACTTCGACCGCACTCTTTACTGTAGAATCTGTGAATGACCTTCCGGAAATTAAGCCGGTTGCGGACCAGACCATTCAAGAAAAGGGTGAATTTAAGCCGTTCAATGTTTCTGAACTCATTTCTGACCCAGATGACCGTTTTGAAGATTTGAAGGTTGACTTTACCGGCAATAAGGACCTTAAGGTTGAAATGACCAAGACTGGCTTGGTGACGGTGAAGACTCCGAACAAGATGTGGAACGGTTCTGAAAAGGTGACGTTCACGGTAACGGATGCTGCTGGTGCCAAGGCTCGCACGACTGCTACGTTTACTGTAGTTTCTGTGAATGACCCGCCGGTTATGAAGGAAATTGCAAGCCAGACTGTCAAGGAAAAAGAATCGTTCAAGCCGATTGAACTTGACAATTTTGTTGAAGACCTTGACCATGCCAAGAATCGCCTCAAGTGGAAGATCGAAGGCAACAAGGAACTCCGCGTTTCTATGGATCCGACGCACAAGGTAACTGTTACGCCTCCGTCTGCAAGCTGGAATGGCTCCGAAAAGGTTCGCTTTACTGTGACGGACCCGGATGGCGCTTCGGATAGCAAGGAAGTTACGTTTACGGTTCTTTCTGTGAACGATGCTCCAGAATTTGTCCGTGATTTGCGTGACCAGTCCATTGATGAAAAGAAACAGTTTCAGCCGATTAAGCTTGCTGACTTTGTCAAGGATCCGGACCATAAGATTACCGATCTCAAGTGGTCGTTCAAGGTTAGCCCGATTAGCCAGGGCTCTAAGAAGAAGGGCGGTGATGAAGAATCTTCCGCTTCTGGCCTTCGCGTGACGGTGGATCCGACTGGTGTTGCTACGGTCAATATCCCTAACAAGTACTGGCATGGCGCTGCAAACATTACGTTTACGGCAACTGACCCGGAAGGTGCTTCTGCAAGCAAGACCGCTCGCTTTGAAGTGCGCTCCGTGAACGATGCTCCGGTAATTGCTGCAAACGCTCCTACTGGTGAAACGATTCTCGAAGGTGGCCGTTTCAAGACTATCGACCTTTCTACTCTCGCCGAAGACCCGGATCATCCGGCTTCTTCCTTGAAGTGGGAAGTGACTGGCAATAGAGACCTCAAGGTGGATATTCGCAAGGACAACACTGTGATTGTTTCTGTTCCGGATAAGCAGTGGAGCGGTAAGGAATCCTTGACGTTTGCCGTGACGGACCCGGAAGGCGCCTATGCTCGCCACAAGATGGTCTTCGAAGTGACTCGTGTGAACGATCCTCCGACATTTGTAAAGCGTATTCCTGACCAGAAGATCAAGGAAAAGGAAACCTTCAAGCAAATCAAGCTTGATGAATTCGTGAAGGACCCGGATAACAAGCCGAACGAACTCCGCTGGAGAATCACTGGTGCAAAGCAGCTCAAGGCTGAAATTTCCCCGAGCCGCGTGCTTACCGTTACTGCTCCGAACAAGGATTTCTGGTGCGCTCCTGAAATGATGATGCTTGAAGTCAGCGACCCGGATGGTGCAAAGACTTCGCAGACGATTACGTTCGAAATTACCTCTGTGAACGATCCTCCGGTCTTGAGGGATATTCCTCCGCAGCGTATTCGTGAAAAGGGCCAGTTCAAGGATATTGACTTGAGCAAGCTTGTCCGTGACCCGGATAATACTATGGAACAGCTTTCTTGGTCTGTCAAGGTTATCAAGCCTGAAGCAGAACATGCCAAGAAGAGCAAGAAGGGTAAGAAGGGCAAGAAGGATGACGACGATGATGACGAACCGGTTGTAAAGGATCCGTTCAGTGTTGTCATTTACAAGGGTGGCCTCGCTCATATTGAAATTGCCGACAAGTACTGGCATGGCGAACGCAATGTTGTGTTCACGGTGAAGGACCCGGATGGTGCAACGGATTCCAAGACTGTTAACTTTGTTGTGGAATCTGTGAACGATGCTCCGGTGATTAGACCGATTCTTGCTCAGACTATCAAGGAAAAGGAACAGTTTGAACCGATTGACTTGACGAAGTTTATCTCTGACCCGGATCATCCGATGAGCTCTCTCAAGTTCGAAATTGCTCCGACTCGCGCTCTCAAGGCATCGATTAATAGCAAGAAACAGCTCGTTGTTTCGACTCCGGACAAGTACTGGAACGGTGCGGAAAAGATTCGTCTTGACGTGACGGACCCGGAAGGAGCAAGAGCTTCTCAGCAGATTGAATTCAGTGTGACTCCGGTGAACGATCCGCCTGTGATTGTGAAGGATATTCCTGGCCAGAAGATCAAGGAAAAGGAAAGATTCACGATGGTTGACTTGACCCAGATCGTTAAGGATCCGGATAACAAGCCGAATGAACTCAAGTGGTCTGTTTCTGGAAATAACGAACTCACTGTGGATATCAAGAATGGACGTGCTACTGTGACTACGCCGAATCCGAACTGGTTTGGCAAGGAAACGATCACGTTTACGGTCATGGACCCGGCTGGCGATAAGCAGTCTTCCAAGGCTACGTTCGAAGTTATTCCGGTGAACGATCCGCCGAAGTTTAAGCCGATTCCGCCGCAGGTTATTGACGAAAAGAAGACCTTCCCGGCTATCGACTTGACCAAGTTCGTGACGGACCCGGACAACTCCCTCTCTGAACTCAAGTGGTCCATTGATGGTGAAAATCCGTTTGCTTCTGCTGCTCCGGCAAAGTCCCATAAGAAGGACAAGAAGAAAGACAAGAAGAAAAAGAAACATGTGGAAGAAGAACCTGCTCCGAAGTTCGGTAAGCATGAACTCAAGTACAATATTAGCGAAAAGGGTATTCTCACTGTAGAGATTCCGGACAAGTACTGGAATGGTACTGAAACGGTGACTGTAAATGTGTTTGACCCGAGTAAGGAAAAGGCATCTACGGAAATCCGCTTTACGGTGAAGTCTGTGAACGACCTGCCGGTTGTGAAGGAAATTCCGGGACAGACGACTCTTGAAGGCAAGGCCTTTAAGCCTATCCATCTCGATGAATTTGTCTCTGATCCGGACCATAAGAAGAACGAAATCAGATGGACCGTTTCTGGTGCTAAGAACCTCGACGTGAGAATCAATGGTTCTCATGTTGCCGAAATCAAGCCGAGAAGAGATAACTGGTTCGGTGACGAAACGATTATCTTTACGGCTACTGACCCGGCTGGCGGTTCTGACAAGTCTGTCGTGAAGTTTGTTGTGAAGCATGTGAATGCACCTCCGGTGATGCGCGACATTCCTGACTTTACCATCAGAGAAAATCAGAATGAAGGCGTGATTGCAACAATCAAGCTTGACCAGTATGCTCGCGATAAGGACCACAACTTCGATGACCTCAAGTGGAAATTCACGGGTCAGAAGCAGTTGCAGGTGAATTACGACAAGGCCAAGAAGACTGTGATTGTGTCTATGCCGTACTCTCATTGGAAGGGCAAGCCGGAACGCATTACGTTCACGGTGACCGACCCGGATGGCGGTACCGCTCATAAGACTGCAACGTTTACGGTTATTGCTGTGAACAACGCTCCTGAAGCTAAGCCGCTCTCTTACCAGACTCGCGAAGGCGAAGTGCTCAAGGTTCCGGCATCAACAGGCCTTATGTCTGCTGCTAAGGATCCGGATGGCGATAAGCTCGAAGCTGTGAAGACGGTGATGAAGCCACGCAATGGTCGAATCGTCTTGAACGAAAAGAATGGTTCCTTCGAATATACCCCGAACAAGGGCTTCTCTGGAATCGATGAATTTACGTACAAGGTGTTTGACCCGTCTGGTCTTGGCTCCAAGGTGACGAACGTGGAAATCAGCGTCCAGTTCAAGCCGAAGGATGTCCGCAGCAATAGCTCGAACAACAAGAAAAAGAAATAAGAATTTCCTTGTAAAATAAAGAACGCCTCGTGGTTAAAGCCGCGGGGCGTTTTTGCATTTGTCACCCCGACTTGTTCGGGGGGCGCCTTTCTCGTATTAAACGGAAAGAATGATTTTATACGCTTCCACGAGCTTCTCGAATTTGACGGCGCAATTGGCGGGGGAGGTGGAGGGGAGTTTCACGGCCTTGATTCCGGTTGCAGCTTCGCAGTACTTTTCGTAGAGCTTGTGGGCGGTGGCGCCTGTGCAAAAGATGTGCTTGATTTTCGTTTGGGTGAGGAGCGTGGCGATGTCGTTAGGCACAACGTTTTCGATGCTTGTGTCGCTAGCGCCAATGATGGTGCAACTGTCGAGAACGTCCCAAAGGGCGATGTGGTGCTTCAAAAGCATCGTTTTTTTCTCGTCGATGGTCGCAGGGAGAGGCTCGTTTAAGACGCTTGCGAGAACTTTCCAGAAACGGTTTTGCGGGTGCCCGTAATAGAAGCCCTGTTCGCGCGATTTGGGCGAGGGGATGGAACCGAGCAAAAGAACCTCCGAATTATCGTCGAAAAGTGCGGGAAACTCATGCGTTACCCGAGTCCTCGTATTCCTTGCGGTTTTAGTTTGCGACTTCTTAGTTGCCATATCCTTAAAAATAAAAAGATATTCTATCTCTCGTCTACCCACCAACCTCTACTCTCAAACATTGAACTTACCACTTAAAATTGCTATATTTGCCCGCGTAAAAATTTGAAATCGTACCCCATAGCTCAAAGTGAGCCGTAGGCGAACGACCTAATACCTATTACCTATAGCCTGTAACCTATCTATGAATCCAGAAATTGAAAAACGCCGCACTTTCGCTATCGTCAGCCACCCTGACGCCGGTAAAACCACCATCACCGAAAAATTCCTGTGGTACGGGAATGTGATTCGCGAGGCTGGTCACGTGCGTGCGAAGGCCAACAAGAGCTACACTGTTAGTGACTGGATGAAGATTGAACAGCAGCGTGGTATTTCTGTTTCGAGTTCTGTGTTGAACTTCCCGTTTGAAGGTTGCATGTTCAACCTCGTCGATACCCCGGGGCATCAGGACTTCTGCGAAGACACGTACCGTGCGCTGACCGCCGTGGACGCTGCTCTTGTGCTTATCGATAGCGTGAACGGTGTTGAAAAGCAGACGATTCGCTTGATGAATGTTTGCCGCATGCGCCATACGCCGATTATCACGTTCATCAACAAGATGGACTTGGATGGCCGCCACGTGCTCGACTTGCTCGACCAGATTGAAAGCGTTTTGCAGATTAAGACCGCTCCGTTTACGCTCCCGATTGGCGTCGGTAAGCTTTTCAAGGGCGTCTATTCCATCGCTGAAAATACGTTCCATACGTTCAACCCGGACGATGGCAAGCAAGAAATTATCCAGATGGAAGGCCCGGATGATCCGCGTCTCGTTGAACTTTGCGGTGAAAACTGGGTGAACCAGTTCCGCGAAGAGTATGAAATGGTCACGGGCGGTATGGATCCGTTCGATCATGAAAAGTTCCTAAAGGGCGAAATGTGCCCGGTGTTCTTCGGTTCTGCCGTGAACAACTTCGGTGTCCGCCAGCTTTTGAACGCTTTTGCAAAACTCGCTCCGCCGCCGATGATCCGCGACACCGACAAGCGCCCGGTCAAGCCGGACGAAGACGCTTTCAGCGCGTTTGTCTTCAAGATTCAGGCCAACATGGACCCGAAACACCGCGACCGCACGGCATTCCTCCGCATTTGCTCGGGCAGCTTTACCCGTGGCGAAAAGGTTTTCCACGTGCGTACGGGCCGTGACATCCGCTTGGCCGCTCCGACCGCCTTCCTCGCGAAAGACAAGGAAGTCATTGACCACGCCTGGGCGGGCGACATCGTGGGCATCAACGACCCGGGACTTTTCCGCATTGGCGATACGCTCACGGACGGCGAAAAGATGAACTTCACGGGTATCCCGGACTTTGCCCCTGAACACTTTGCCCGCGTGACGCTCTTGAACCCGCTCAAGTCTAAGCAGATGGCGAAGGGCCTTGCCGAACTTTCGGAAGAAGGTGCTACGCAGCTCTATGAACCGCTCAAGTCCGCTGTGCCTGTCGTGGGTGTTGTGGGTGAACTCCAGTTCGACGTGCTCAAGTTCCGCTTGCAGAGCGAATACGGCGCCGATGTGCAGCTCGACCGCGTGCCAGCTCATTGCATCCGCTGGGTGAAAGGCCCCGAAGCTGACGTGGGCAAGTTCGCCGAAGAATATGCCGGCGACTGCATGATGGACAAGGAACGCAATCTCGTGTGCCTCTTCCCGAATGAGTACCGCCTGAACCTTGCGCTCAAAAACTACGAACGACTGAGCTTCGCCGAAACCTCTCAGGGATAGTTTTGCATTGTCATTCCCGCCTCCGAGCGGGAATCACCTTTTTAAACCATTTTATCCGCATTTTTGCAGAGAACTTTTTAACGGCAACTTTTAACGAAGTTGTCGTTTTTTTATATTGAAAAACATGAAATCATTACTTTTCTTTCTTCTCCTTTTTCTTTGTGTTGTGAGCTTGCAGGCTCGTGGGTTAAACTGCATTGAGATGATCAATGTGAATATTGCTTTTGATAAATTCAATGTCCCTGAAAAGTTTATCTTCACGTTTGGAAATAACGTAGCATCTAACGAAAGTTTGACATTGTTCCCTGTAAAGAAAGCTGTTGATTACGATGGAGTTGTTCAGTTCAAGTCAAAGAATGCCATTCTGACGTATCATATTTCTTATGAAAATTCCGAAAATGGCAATATGGTTGACTCGGCTGATGTAGTACAGATAAAGTCTTTAGCTGGAAAAACGGATTCTGTCGCTCTTGCCGATTTGTGGGGCGCGGGAGATCTTTTTTCAAAGGGTTCCCTTAATACAGAAAAGGTGATGACTGTACGCTTTCTTATCCCTATGCTTGAAAAAAGGAACGCGGATTATGTTTTGCTGAATTATGCCTGCTCCAATTGGCATGACTTGCGCGATGTGAAAAAATAGAGCTTGTGAAATTTACGGAAATCCCCCTTAGCTTGGTGCTAGTGGGGATTTTTGTTACTTCTATTTTTCTAAATTTTACCCGTTCAAATTTAAGACGTGATATATTCACGAGGTAATACAATATGGCAATGCAAGACATGAATGACCAGGTGATGGCTCGCTTGGCTAAGCTCGACAAGTTCAAGGAAATGGGTGTGGATGCTTATCCGCACAAGTTTAACAGGACCCATGATTCCAAGGTCTTGAAGGAAAACAAGGATGCCTTGATGGTGACCAAGGAACCGGTTGCATTTGCCGGCCGCGTTGTGCGTTTCAATCGCAAGGGCAAGATGTGCTTTATGCACCTCAAGGACCGCTATGGCCGCTTGCAGGTTGTGGTTGCCCGTGACGAAGTGGGCGAAGAAAACTACGAAATCGTGAAGATGACCGACCTCGGTGACTTCATCGGTGTGAACGGTACGATGTTCGAAACGCAGAGCGGTGAATACTCTGTGCGTGCCGAAAAGGTCACGATGCTTTCGAAGGCTGTGCGTCCGCTCCCGGTCGCCAAGGAAAAGGTCGACGAAAACGGCAACAAGGTCGTGTTCAACGAATTTGCCGACGTGGATACCCGCTACCGCCAGCGCTATATCGACATGGCTTTGAACGACGATGTGAAGGAAGTCTTCATCAAGCGTTCCAAGATCATGCAGGCTATCCGCGAATACCTCCTTGAAAAGGGATTCATCGAAGTCGAAACCCCGACGCTCCAGCCGATTTACGGTGGCGCAAACGCCCGTCCGTTTACGACGCACCACAATGCTTGCGACATGACGCTTTACTTGCGCGTGGCTCCGGAACTTTACCTCAAGCGCTGCATCATCGGCGGTATGGAAAAGGTGTTCGAGTTCTGCAAGAACTTCCGCAACGAAGGCATGGACCGTACGCATAGCCCGGAATTCACTGGCCTCGAATTCTACGAAGCCTACGCCGACTACAACGACATGATGGTCCACTTCGAAAACATTTACGAACGCGCATGCATTGCCGCTAACGGTACGACCAAGATCAACTACCAGGGTAAGGAAATCGACTTCAAGGCTCCGTGGCCGCGCTACAGCATGATCGAAGCCATTGAAAAGTTCGGTGGCATCAAGGTCAACGATATGAGCGACGACGAAATCAAGGCCAAGATGGAAGAACTCGGCGGTCACCTTGATGGTGAATTTACTCGTGGTCGTGGCATCTTGGAACTCTTCGACCTTACGGTGGAAGGCAAGCTCATCCAGCCGACAATCATCAAGGACATGCCGACCGAAAGCACCCCGCTCTGCAAGAAGCACCGCACGACTGCAGGCCTCATCGAACAGTTCGAACCGTATGCCAACGGCTGGGAACTCGGTAACGCTTATACCGAACTTAACGACCCGATCCGCCAGCGCGAACTTTTGGAAGACCAGGTCCGTCGTGGCCGTGGTGGTGAAGGTGAAACGCACCCGATGGACGAAAACTTCATGCACGCTATCGAATCCGGCTTGCCGCCGACGGGCGGCGTGGGCTTCGGCATTGACCGCATGGTCATGCTCCTCACGAACCAGCAGACCATCCGCGACGTGCAGCTCTTCCCGCTCATGAAGCCGGAAGTGTAGCATTTCGTTAACTTCTCGTCTAAGATGAACAAACTCGAACTCCTCATTGCATGGCGTTACTTGGGGGCTCAACGCAAGAGTCTCTTTGTTTCGCTTATTGGTATTTTCAGTATGCTCGGCGTTTCCATCGGCGTGTTTGCGCTGGTGGTGGCACTTGCGGCGGTCAACGGTTTTGAAGAAGAGGTCACGGCCCAGATGATTGGGAAGGATGCTCACTTTGAACTGATGGCGTACAATGGCAATCCGATTGGTCCTTACGACAGCTTGACTAAAGAGGTGCATGCTCGCGTGCCTGACGTTGTTGCTTCGTCGCCGTTTATCGTTTACAAGGTGGGCATTAGCTCCAAGAAGGTGAACGATGGCATTGTCATTTACGGCATTGACCCGGCGACAGCCAAGGGCGTGACGGATATCCATAAATACATCAAGTGGGGAGAATACTCGGTCGACAGTCTCGAAGACATGGGTGGCAAACGCCGTCCGGGAATTATTCTCGGGACTGGGCTTGCGGCGCGCTTGCGCGTTGTCGTTGGTGACAAACTCGTGTTGCAGACATTCCAGAGTCCGGACGAGGCGATGAGTGCTGGTGGTCCGAAGATGATGATGTGCGTGGTGAGCGGCATCTTCGAAACGGGTACTTACGAATACGATGGAAACCTTGCGTATGTCGGCATCTCGGATTTGCAGAAGTTGCTTGGCATGGGAAACACTGTGACCGGCATCCAGTTCCGCATCAAGGATCACTGGAAAGCGGGCGAGGCGGTCGATAGCATGGCGACTTGGCTATCTTATCCGTATTACGGGATGGATTGGAAGTCCAAAAATATCACGCTCCTCAAGTGGATGAACTACGAAAAGTTCATTGTGGCGGCGGTGATTTGTTTGATTATCTTGGTCGCTGCATTCAACATCATCAGCTCGCTTATCATGGTGGTGATTGACAAGACGAAGGAAATCGGCATCTTGCGTAGCATGGGCTTTAGCAAGGCGGGCATCATGCGTGTGTTCATGCTGATGGGAAGTTTCATTGGCGTGGGCGGTACCGTTGTGGGTGGCTCGATTGGGCTTATCTTGTGCAAACTGCAAGAGGCTTACCACTTCATTAAGTTACCGGGCGATGTGTACGTGATTCCGTATTTCCCGATCTCGGTGCATGCGATTGACGTGATTTTGATTTTTGTAATTGGTATTGTCTTGTGCGTGTCCGCGACACTTTTGCCGGCATGGAAAGCAAGCCGATTGGATCCTGTGGGGGCTATTAGACATGAGTAGTTTATTGCAAACAGTCGACCTTCGCAGAGTTTTTTCCGAAACGGGTGAAAAACTTGAGATTCTTAAAGGCGTGAATTTTTCGATGGATGCGGGCGAACTTGTGGCGCTCACGGGTTCATCGGGTTCCGGCAAATCGACGTTCTTGAATTTGGTCGGAATGCTCGATACGCCGACTTCGGGCGAGATCTTGTTCAAGGGCAAGCCGCTTAGCAAGTTCAATAGCGAAGAACGCGATATGTACCACCGTTCGCATGTGGGATTTGTGTTTCAGTTCCATCACTTGCTCACGGAATTTACGGCGCTCGAAAACGTTTGCGTGCCGGGACGCATTCTCGGAACTCCAGAAAAGGAATGTCGCGAACGTGCTGAAATGCTTTTGGAAACGGTCGGACTTAAGGAACGCCTCAAGCACTTGCCGCGTGAACTTTCGGGCGGTGAACGCCAGCGAATTGCAATCGCGCGTGCGCTCATGAACAACCCGTCCCTCGTTTTTGCAGATGAACCGAGCGGTAATTTGGACGAAGCGAATTCGGCGAAATTGAACGAACTCTTTGGCGAACTCAACGAAAAGTTCCATCAGGCGTTTTTGATTGTGACGCACGATGAAAAACTTGCGCAGTTTGCAAAACGCCGTGTGATTATGCATAATGGTGTTATTCAGAATGCGGAGTAGGTGGAAGGAAAGTTATGGCAGATATTAACGGTATTTTTTCAGCTAAGGCAAAAGCAGCGCTGCAGGCGGCACGTATTGCAGCCCGCAATTTAGGGAGCGACTGCGTTACGGTAGAACACCTTTTGTTTGGTCTTGTTCGCGAGGATTCTGGTGTTGCCTCGGAAACGCTCAAGGCTTTGAAGGTCAACCTCACGGAACTCAGCGAGACTATCCAGCGTGCGTTGAGTACAAATGGCGGCCTTATGACGGTCGGTGGCGATGCCCACGGCGGTCTTTTAACGTTTACGGCACAATGCAAGGCGGTGCTTTACAATGCCGCAAAGATTGCTAAGGAAGAAGGGGTCCAGTTCATTGGCCCGGAACATTTAATGCTTGCTATTTTGCAGCAGACGGATTCTCCGGCGGCAGCGACACTTTCGACGTACAATGTGACGTTTGAAAACTACCAGGAAATGCTGATGCAAATCAAGCGTCAGGCTGATGGTCAACCGTTGGATGATGGTCAGCCCGAAGATGAACCGCGTGAACGTTATACGCAAACTCGTCAGGCTTCTCCGTCTCGTTCCAAGACTCCGATTCTCGAACATTTCGGTCGTGATTTGACGGCTATGGCTCGCGCAGGCAAGCTTGACCCGATTATCGGTCGTGAAGCTGAAATTGAACGCTTGATTCAGATTCTTTGCCGTCGCAAAAAGAATAATCCTGCGCTTATCGGTGAACCGGGCGTGGGTAAGACTGCAATTATCGAAGGCTTGGCTCTCAAGATTGTGCAGCGCAAGATTCCGGATCTCTTGGCGAACAAGCGCGTGGTAACGCTTGACGTTGCTGCAATGGTGGCTGGTACAAAGTATCGAGGTCAGTTTGAAGAACGTGTGAAGGGTCTCATCATGGAACTTCAGCGCGTTGGCAATTCTGTGATTCTCTTTATCGATGAACTCCATACGATTGTGGGCGCCGGCGGTTCTGAAGGCAGCCTCGATGCATCGAACATCTTTAAGCCCGCTCTTGCTCGTGGCGAACTCCAGTGCATTGGTGCTACGACTTTTGATGAATACCGCAAGTACATCGAAAAGGATGCCGCTCTAGAACGCCGATTCCAGACGATTGTGGTGAATCCGCCGACGGTTGAAGATTCAATTCAAATTTTGGATGGTCTCCGCCCGAAGTATGAACAACATCATAATGTTCGTTACACGCCGGATGCGGTGCGTGCTGCAGTTGAACTGAGTGAACGCTATATTAGCGAACGCTTCTTGCCGGACAAGGCGATTGACGTGCTCGACGAAGCGGGCGCGCGAGTTCGTTTGAATTCCATCAAGATTCCGCAAGACCTGCAGAACATGGAAGACGAACTCGGTGATTGCCTCCAGAAGAAAGAAGAAGCTGTCGCCAATCAGGATTACGCCTCTGCGGCGGAATACCGCGCCCGCGAAGAAGAATTGCAGAACAGCATTGCAGAACGCAAAAAGCAATTGCAAAACGAAAATACGGAAACGCCGATTGTCGATGATAACGTTATTCGTGACGTGATTAGCAAGATGACGGGAATCCCGGTTCGTAGGCTTGGTGACGAAGAAGCTCAGAAGCTCATCCATCTTGGCGACGAAATCAAACAGCGCGTGATTGGTCAGGATCAAGCTGTCGATGCGATTGTAAAATCTATTCGCCGTAGTCGTGCCGGTATCCGCAACAACAAGCGCCCGATGGGAAGTTTCCTCTTCTTGGGCCCGACGGGTGTGGGTAAGACGGAACTCGCGAAGGTGCTTTGCAAGGAACTTTTCGGTAGTGAAGATTCGCTTGTGCGTATCGACATGAGCGAATACATGGAAAAACATAGCGTGAGCCGCTTGATTGGCGCTCCTCCGGGATATGTGGGCTTTGAAGATGGCGGTGGCCAGCTCAGTGAAAAGGTGCGCAAGCATCCGTATTCTGTGGTACTTTTGGATGAAATCGAAAAGGCGCATCCGGACATTTACAACTTGCTCCTCCAGATTTTGGACGATGGTATCTTGACCGATAGCTATGGCCGCAAAATCAACTTCAAGAATACGATTATCATCATGACGAGTAACGCCGGTGCTCGTGAAGTCCGCCATAGCAGTGGCATGGGCTTTACCAAGATGGGCGAGACGGATGATTACGAACGCATGGAAACCGCTATTCGCGAAGAAGTCAAGCGTGTATTTTCACCGGAATTTTTGAACCGCGTGGATGAACAGATTGTGTTCCGTGCGCTTTCTAAACATGACCTCGTTTCTGTTGTGGACATCCAGATGGGATTCTTGCAGAAGAATCTTTCTGATCGTGGAATCCTCTTGGAAATGAGTCAGGAAGCAAAGGAATTTGTCGTAAACCACAATTACGATTCTTCCCTTGGAGCACGCCCCATCCGCCGTTCTATCCAGAATCTCGTTGAAGACGAAATCGCCGAAGGCCTTTTGCTTGGCTTGATGACGGACTTCTCCACGATTACGGTGGATGTCGAAAACGGCAAACTCTCCTTCAAGTGCGAAAAGATTAAGTCTTAGTTTTTCTATATTTGCCTCGGAATTTTAACAATCAACCTATGAGGTTATAAATGTCTCAGATTTCTGCTGTTCTTATCTTCGGTGCTCCGGGTTCTGGCAAGGGCACAGTGGGTGCAAAGCTCGCTGCTACGACCGCTCTCAAGCACCTCTCCACGGGCGACATCTTCCGTGGCATCGCTCCGTCTAGCGAATCCGGCAAGCTCCTTGCTTCTTACTCCAGCAAGGGTCTCCTCGTCCCGGACGAAGCTACCGTTGAAATCTTCGGCCGCTTTGTTGAAGGTCTCGTGAACACGAACAAGCTCAACCCGGAAAAGGATACCCTCCTCCTCGATGGTATTCCTCGCACGGTTGCTCAGGTCGATCTCATCAAGCCGATCGTCGACGTGAAGCACATCTTCGTTCTCGATATCAAGGACGAAGCTACTATCGTTGCTCGCCTCCTCAACCGCGCCAAGATCGAAGGCCGTAAGGACGACGCTGACGAAAACGTCATCAAGAACCGTCTCAAGGTTTACAAGGAATCCACCGCTAAGGTTCTCGAAAAGTACGATCCGAAGATCATCAGCCATATCGTTGGCGACAACACTCCGGACGAAGTCTTCCTCGATGTGCTCAAGGCATACGTGGACTTCACGAAGAACGCTTAATTCGTTCGCTGAACTTTATTCAGAATGCACCTTGCCTCGCGGCAGGGTGTTTTTTTTGAACTGTTATGCCCGACTTTAGCATGTCATTCCGGATTTATTTCGGAATCGCCTTCTTGTATCGAAAAACACTATGCTGTGTCATATACGAAAATTCTTTAAATTTGACATTGAATTTTAACTAAAAATACGTATTTTGTGTCATAGTGGCACGTGAATAGGGTATATTTGGTAACATGAAACCGATAACTGAATACAAAGATTACCATCCCTTGATCAAGGATTTCTACGAAGCGCAAAAGCGGACTTCGTACTTCTCCTGGCGGGAATTTGCGAAACTTGCGGGGTTTTCTTCACCGACTTACTTGCGACTTGTGAGCGAAGGCAAGAGCAATTTGAGCCGAGTGTCGATGAACCGCATGATTTCGGCAATGGGGCTTGCGGGCTATGAAGCGAACTACTTCATTGCGCTCGTCAATTTTTGCAATGCCAAGGATGACGAAGCCAAAAAGCCGTATTGGAAAGAAATGCGCCAGATTGCTCTTGAATACAAAGTACGCATCGTTGATAAAGAGGCTGTCGAGTATTTCGATGGCTGGAAAAATCAGGTTGTTCGCGAACTTGCACCGATGATGAATGGGGCCACCCCAGGGCAGATGGCGAATACGTGCTGCAACGAAATCTCCGCTGCCGAAGTCAGCAAGTCGCTAGAGTTCCTGACGAAAGCGGGGTTCCTTAAAAAAGGTGCGGACGGCTCGTACCGTCAAACCGAAAAGAACGTGACTGCGTCAAAGGAAGGCTTGGCCTATGCAGTACATGCGATGCAGCACAAAATGTTGCAACTTGCCGATGAATCTATCGAACGCTATGAACCGCAAGATCGTAGCGTGTCGAGTGTGACTCTTACAGTCAACCGCGAATGCTACGAACGTATAGCGCAAGAAGTTGATGCGTTCCGGAAAAAAATTGCCGCAATGGCTTCGGAAACAGAAAAAGCTGATCAAATCTATCATTTGAATATGCAACTGTTCCCGCTAACTTGGAAATTAAATAAAGATTAGGAGGCTTAGTATGAAAAAACTTTATAGTTTGTTTGCTCTTGGGGCTGTTTTGTTTGCCGCATGCTCCGACAATGCATCACCTGTTTCGGGCTCGACGAGTGTCCCGAATATGGGTAATAATTTAACGCCGAATTCGCCTGTGCTGTGCAGTGTGATGGGCGTGACGGATTCCTTGGAAGCTCTGGAAAAAGGTTGCATCTGGTCTCCTGAAATGTGGGGCCCAACAACGGGTTATCGCGTGCGCACCGGTTACGATAACGGGACGAATACTTCGGGTATCTGGACCGTGAGTACATTCCCTCAAGAAAATGCTTATGTTGATATGGTATGGCCTGGGAATGCGACTACAGAATATGATTCCATGGCACTTGCCGATGTTATAGACAAGTGTGGTGGAAACTTGTGCGGAAAAGTACTCTTTAAGGGCGGAAATAATATTCCTGCAAGTGATTTTCATCCTAATACCCGTAGAGAAGTTTATTTTGATTTTTATCTAGCTGGTAAAGATGCTTCTGGAAAGTTTGAAAGCGTTGATGCCCGCGATATGGATGGCATTTGCGTTTCGTTCTCGGGGCCTTTTTACATGTTACAACTTATACCTGATGATTCGTTGGCTGCGTTGATGGCTCCTGCCGTTTACGATTACTATTTGATGGGTACGCCTTCTAAGACCGATTCGAGTGTTAGGGAAAATTGCTATCCGAGAAATGCTTTTACGTTAAACGTAAATTACGGAAGGAATCCAAATTATGTTTACCCATCGGTCGAAGAAATTTGGGCTCATTTAAAGGGTTTCCGTTTTGTGTTAGATGGTTATTTCTCTGTTGGAGATGATTATGAGCCCGAGTTTAAAATTGTTGGGGTAAGCCGCTATAATACTCCTAGAGTTTCTACGGATAACCTTCATCCGGTCAGGACGGATTGCGAACCTGTTTCTGTTGCGAGTTCTTTCTGTGAATGCGATTATTCGGATGATAGAGTAGAGATCATGAAAGGATATGCTGTTCTTGATAGTTTATTATCAAAATATCCAATGAATGGAGATGTCTATGCATCGCTTTCGGATCCTGTGAAGGCTTGTGTTTATAATACTATACAAAGTTTGTCTCCTTTCTTTAATCAAATGATGGATATGACGAGGGAGAAAAAGCCTTGCGATAATCTGCTTCCAGAATATATTAAGTGTACTGACGGTTCTGTAAGTGAATCGGTTGAGTATATGGAAGTCAAGACGGAATTTGATGATAAAGTGGCCACCCAAGATGCTCGTGCTATTGCGGATTCACTTTCCAACTATTGCATGTCGTTAAATAATTGAATCGTAATTGAATCATAAAAATGAGTTGGGGTGAAATATGGTTGTTTCTAAAATTGCTTATGCAATGTTGATGGCTGTTGCGTTGACGGCTTGCTCGGATGTTGGTGATTCGGTGACGGATCCCGCCCTGAATGAACAGGATAATCGCATCGCTCTTGACAATATCACGGTTGAAGGCCATGCCTCGCGTCATCTATCTGCATCAGCTGCTGCAAATTCGGCGGTGTTGCGACGTGTGGCGGATGCGGGTACCATTGTAAGGATGGCGGAACTGGATTCCGTTACCTTGGATACAACAGGAGTGGTGTTCTATAGTCGCTGCGATGGCTCTACAGGTGAGTTTGCGTTTGATCATGTCTCGCTGCGTGGCCCGTATGTGAAAATTGAACTCGCTCCGTATGCGGAAAGCGATTCTTGGCAATGGAACGGTTCCTGGTCTTTTGATTTGTATGATCACGAAAGAGACCGCTTTGTAGCGACGTATAGCGTGATTGTTGATTTGAGAAAGTCAAGGACCGTTGATATAAACGCAATGACATTTTTGGAAACTTTTCGTTTGCACCGTTTAGTCCGCTTGGGCTACAGTTTGGTCGATGCCAAAGAACGTGCCGATAAAGAAATCATGAGTGCAGTTGGGCTTTCTGGCGAAACTTTTGATTTTGACAAAAGAGAATATGTTCGTAACCGTGGCCACTTGATTGTCAATAATCTTTTAGAGGACTTGATTATTGAGTGGTCATCCTATGCATCGCCATTGCAGGTTGCAAATGCTTTTGGCAATAAGGGCTCGCTTTCAACGAATACTCCGATTAGGGAATTCTTTGTTGATGAACTAAACGTGTGGAAAGAACAAAAATCTAATAGCGATAGCGCCATTGATTTTATAAAAAGGTTTATAGAGGCTCTTCAAGAAAAATAAAATCGATAGGAGGAAAAAAAGGCGGCCGGAGAAATCCGGTCGCTTTTCCTTTAAAGAAGGGAGATTCCCGGTCAAGCCGGGAATGACGCAGGAGCCGAGAGTAGCGCGAAAGCTTGCTTTCGCATTACCGAGGCGAACAAGTCAAGCCCCGTAGGGGAATGACAATGTCATTAAGCGAGAGCCTTAATGATGGCGTCGCCCATGCCGGTAGTGCCGACCTTGGTGCAGCCTTCCTGGTAAATATCGCCAGTGCGGAAGCCCTGGGCGATGACCTTTTCGCAGGCAGCTTCGATAGCCTTTGCAGCTTCTTCTTCCTTGAAGGTGTAGCGGAGCATGAGGGCCACGGAGAGAATCTGTGCGAGCGGGTTAGCGATACCCTTGCCTGCGATGTCCGGAGCGGAACCACCGGCCGGTTCGTACAGACCGAAGGAACCTTCGGCGATAGAAGCGGACGGGAGGAGGCCCATGGAACCGGTGAGCATAGCGCATTCGTCGGTGAGGATGTCGCCGAAGAGGTTCGGGCAGAGGAGCACGTCGAATTCACGCGGGCGCTTGAGGAGCTGCATGGCAGCGTTGTCCACGTAGAGGTGTTCGAGAGTCAGTTCCGGGTAGTCCTTGATGACTTCGTTCACGACTTCGCGCCAGAGCACACTCGTGGTGAGCACGTTGGCCTTGTCGATGGAGGCAACCTTCTTGTTGCGGAGCATAGCGGCATCGAAAGCGAAACGAGCGATGCGTTCGACTTCGTAGCGGCTGTACTTCATGGTGTCAAAGCCGATTTCTTCCTTGGAGCCCGGAACGCCTTCGCGGCCCTTCGGCTGGCCAAAGTAAACGTCACCCGTCAGTTCGCGGACAGTGAGGATGTTGAAGCCGTCGCCAACGATGTCAGCGCGGAGCGGGCATGCACCGGCAAGTTCCTTGTACACGCGGGCCGGGCGGAGGTTGCAGAAAAGCTTGAAATGCTTGCGGAGCGGGAGGAGTGCACCGCGTTCCGGCTGCAGGTTCGGGGGGAGGTGTTCCCACTTCGGGCCACCCACGGAACCGAAAAGAATACAGTCAGAAGCTTCACCGAGCTTGAGGGTGCTTTCTGGAAGCGGAGAACCGCTTTCGTCGTATGCTGCACCACCGACATTTGCCCATTCGGCGTTCACGTCGAAACCGAACTTCTTGGAAACAACGTCCAACACGCGGACAGCTTCTTTCATGACTTCCGGACCGATACCATCGCCCGGGAGCACTGCAATCTTGTAATTCTTGCTCATTGTTAATCCTTGTTTTATAATTTGAACGGGTTAAAAATAGTAAATTGTAAGGTGTTCAAGTTTTTTCTTCGAGGTCTGAAGTGTTTTTTAGAATGTTAATTCTTGGTGTTTTGATGGTTTTTGTTGGCTGTGGTACAAATGAGAACCCAAAGCCTGTATCCGTTACGACTTATAGTGTTTTAGATTCAGTTCTTTTTAAAAAGTTTTTTGATGACAGAAACGCCGAGTTTGGTAATGAAATTAGTAAAATATTTGAAGATATTGAAAAGCTCAATGTAAGGCAAAAGTCTGATAGTGCAAAACAGCAATGTACTTATAAGGTTTGCTTTTCAGACGTTGACGGAGTCATAACTCGTCATCCTTGTTCCTTAGATTCTGCACTGCTTGTGAATGTGGTGAAGAAAATGAATGGTGAAGACTCTCTGAAGGGACTTCGTTTTAAACTGCAATCCATAAGCTACGCGCAATCTGTCATTGAAGACTTTCCGACAATGTCAAAAATAATTCTCAATGAGGATGGTTCTCTTGAAGCGACCTGTGCTTCAAAAGAAGGAAAGACTTGCAATCATCTTTATGCTCAAGTGGTTGTATCCAAGAAGTTTTCAATAGAGCGATTCCTAGAAGAAGAAGGTTCGACTTGGGTGCCGGAAAGTTACTATGTTAGCATCGATGAAAATAATTTCGCCAAAGATTTTGAAATGGCTTTACTGCTGGCCTCTATTTTTGAAAGGAGTCTTAAGCACTTCTATAGGGGAAATGAGGTTGATTCCTTGATTCCCTTTGAAATGTGTTATGAAAATGGTTTTGCGGTTCCCTGCGGATTGTCCCCAAAGGAGCGTGATATTGTGAAGAAAACAGTTGAGAATTATGGGGATACTTTAATTGCTGTTACTTACCAAAAAAGTCTAACAATGAATGCTTTTGCTTATGATGGAATGACTAGCAAGCATTTTTGCAAATCCCAGGACGGAATTCATTGCAGTGAATTGTATGCGCTAGTGAGGGAGAAAAATGAAGAATTAGAGAAGTTCTGTAAAATGCTTGAAGAAAAAAATGTAAAACATACATGTGCCGGAGCGATGGATTTGTGTTACGCTGTAGGTTCTAGAATGGCTTTGTATCGCTTTAGCACGAAGGATTTATATGCGGCAAAAGAAGAACTGTCGCATGGAGATATAATGCCGAGCAGCGATGGGATGTTGTACAAAAAAGACGGAACATACCTAGGTTTCGAAAAAAACTCATCGCTGATGTGACAATGCCGCTTCCCGCGGGTGGAACTGCCGGTGTTCCTGCTTGATGAATTCTTTATCAATATGCGTATAAATTTGCGTCGTACTTGGTAAAATCGTAATTGCCCCGATCCTTTTCGACTTGGGCCACGAAGACTTGATGCCTGAAAGTGAACATGACTTGTATCGAAAAGACGGCACAATTGTTGGTCGGGAAAAGATTTTTACAACTCCAATTCAGTTTGCTCGCTGAACATCGACTTTGGGATAGGCTTGTGGAGCATCCTGTACGCATTCTGCGTGGCGATGCGGCCGCGCGGAGTTCTCGAAATAAGCCCCTTTTGGAGCAGATAGGGTTCGTAGACTTCTTCAAGAGTGTCTGGTTCTTCGCCCATGGCCGCGCTGATAGTACCGAGTCCGACGGGCCCACCGCCAAACTTGTCTATCATCATGGCGAGAATCTTGCGGTCGGTCGGGTCTAGCCCTTCACTGTCGATGCCGAGCATCTCAAGTGTTTTGAGTGCTGCGCGTTCATCGATGATTCCGCTGCCGCGAACTTGTGCGACATCCCTACAACGCCTGAGTACGCGGTTTGCCACGCGTGGCGTTCCACGACAGCGGCCGCCGAGAATCTTGGCCGCCTCTTCTGAAAGTTCAACGCCCAAAATGCGGGCGCTACGCATTAAAATCTTGACGATATCCTTTTCGTTGTACAGTTCCAGACGGTATTGCAGGCCAAAACGGTCGCGGAGAGGTCCTGTCAAAAGCCCGCTGCGCGTTGTTGCGCCTACGAGTGTAAAATGCTTGAGGGGGAGGTTCACGCTACGTGCTGCCGGGCCAGAATCGAGCATGATGTCGAGCCTGAAATCTTCCATAGCGGGGTAGAGATATTCCTCAACAACGCGGTTTAGGCGGTGAATTTCGTCGATAAATAAAATATCGTTTTCTTGCAGGCTCGTGAGGAGCCCTGCAAGGTCGCTGGCTTTTTCGAGTACGGGACCGCTGGTAATATGGATATTCACGCCCATCTCTTTTGCGATAATGCTCGAAAGAGTCGTTTTTCCAAGACCCGGAGGACCCGCGAACAAACAATGGTCTAACGCGTCGCCGCGTTGCCTTGCAGCCTCGATGGCTATAGAGAGGCTTTCCTTGATATCATCTTGCCCTGTAAATTCGCTCAAACTAGGCGGACGCAAATTGCGGTCAGAATCGCCTTCGTCAAAAGAACATTTTTGCGGAGAAATTATACGCTGATCTTCCATATTTTACCTGCGTTGTCACCCCGGATTTTTTCCGGGGCCGCCATTTATAGATACTTGAGAGCCTCCGGTATGAGTGCCGCGGCGTCCGCTGCATCGCCAAGGACCTCGACTGCCTTCACGACAGCCTTTTCTGCCGCTGGATCTTTTACGCCAAGCGTATGCAAGGCCAAAACCGCTTCCATCTTTGCACCTGTGAGAGCTCCCATGCCGGTAATGCCAGAACCCTCGACATCGCCCAAAGTTTGCAACATGGCGCCCGCTTTTTCCTTGAGCGTGAGCGTCATCTGCTCGCAAGTCTTTTTGCCAAGGCCCTTGATTTTACTCAATGAAGCCTTGTTGTCGCTTGCAATCATGTTCAAGAGGTCAGCCGGTGTACTGCCGCTCAAAATCCGTTGAGCCAACTTAGGCCCCACGCCGTTGACATCGAGCAGCATGATGAACGTATCTTTTTCAGTCTTGTCGGCAAAACCGAAAAGCGTCATGGAGTCCTCGCGCACAACGAGATTCGTGTGTAGAACGACCTCCGCCCCCTCTTCGGGCAGCTTGCCGGCCGTATATGCCGAAATGTTGACCCCGTAACCGACCCCCGCACACTCCACGATTACGAAAGTGGGGGATTTCTGTACCAAAATGCCACGGATTCGTTCTATCATAAACTCTCCAAGAATTGCTCTTTTGTGCTACTGTTCAAATGTATATTTGTTTTGCCCGGTTGTCAAGAGGTTTTTGCGCGAAGTGTTCCTTGATATTGGAAAATTTTGCGATTTTTTTCAAAAAAAAACAGGGACAAACCTCGAAAAAAAGCGTGTTAATAAATAGGGAATGATGCTATGTGTGCTGATAATCCTGACTAAATGTATTTAAGAATTACGAGTACAAATTTCCCCAAAAATACATAGCTTCAACGGGAGTCTTGTAGCGGGGCGTTTTTTGACGAAACACTAGTAATTACGTTAATATTTTCTTATATTTACATAAACTGTTTAAAAACGATTTAACCTCGAGGTCATAGCCAAAAATGGCGCAAGAGAACAACAACCTTTTGATTATTGGTGCTGGCCAATACGGGCTTGTTGCGCTTGAAATTGCGCAGGCTATGGGTTCCTTCGAAAAAATTGCATTTGTGGACGACTCTTATCCGAATGCTGAATCATTCGTTATTGGTTCCTCTCGTGATATTGAAAAATTCGCCCCTGATTTCCATTACGGTTTTGTGGCCATTGGTAATCCGAATGTCCGTCGCATGCTTTTAGAAAAGCTTCGCGATAATGGTATTGTCCCGGTGACCCTAATCCACCCGACGGCTTATGTGAGTCCGAGTGCGCAGCTCCAGCAGGGCTGTTGTGTCGAGCCTAATGCAACCGTGCAAACCGGAGCGACCCTTGGAACAGCCGCTTTTGTTGCTAGTGGCGCTGTCATCCGCCATAATGCCTCAGTTGGCGATTTTTGCCATGTGGATTGCAATGCTGTTGTGGAATCATCTGCCGTTGTACCGGCGGCGACCAAGGTCGAGTGCAATTCTGTTTTTAAGAAAGTTCAGGGGGTTGGCCTTGCTGGTCCTAGCTCCTTGGAGGGCAAAATCTAGTGTATAAGCATTTCTTCAAGCGTTTAATTGACATTGTTCTTTCTGGTATTGGCATTGTGGTGCTTGCATTCCCGATGCTCGTTATTGCTATCGCTATCAAACTTGACAGCAAGGGACCTGTGTTCTTTAAGCAAAAACGTGTGGGCATTCACAAAACTCACTTTTTCATCTACAAGTTCCGCACCATGCGTACTGATACTCCGAAGGACGCTCCAACGCATGAGCTCAGCGACCCTAAAAAGTGGATTACGCGAGTTGGCGGATTCCTTCGCAAGACAAGCCTCGACGAACTTCCGCAGATGTTCAACATTTTTGGCGGCTCCATGAGCATTATCGGACCACGTCCTGCGCTTTGGAATCAGTACGACCTGATTGCCGAACGTGATAAGTATGGTGCAAACGACGTGCCCGTGGGACTTACCGGCTGGGCGCAAATTAATGGCCGCGATGAACTCGAAATCCCCGTGAAGGCGGCCCTCGATGGCGAATATGTAAAGCGCCAGAGTTTCTTGTTTGATTGCAAGTGCTTTTTTGGCACCTTTATTAGTGTGCTCAAGAGCGAAGGCGTGGTCGAAGGCGGCACAGGTGAAATTCACAAGCATGAAGCCGAAGGTCATCACGAACAGTCCTCTCAGGCTCATCCTGAGCAAGCGAAGTCTGTCGAAGGATCCAAGGAGGCCTCATGATAAAGATTTTAATTACCGGCGCGAAAAGCTATATCGGCACATCCTTTGCGGACTATCTTGCTCAGCCCGAATTTGCGGGGATGTACCAAGTTGATACTCTCGACATGATTGGTGACGCATGGCGCAGCTACGATTTTAGCGGCTACGATGCCGTCTATCACGTGGCGGGGATTGCTCATAGCGACAATGGTAAAATCAGCGAAGAACGCGCCAAGTTGTACTACGCCGTGAACACCGACCTTACGGTGGAATGTGCCAAGCGTGCAAAAGAAGCTGGCGTCAAGCAGTTCATCTTCATGAGCAGTGCAATTGTATATGGTGACAGCGCTCCCATTGGCAAGGAAAAACTGATTACTCGTGAAACTCCCGTGAACCCCGCCAACTGCTACGGCGACAGCAAAGTACAGGCCGAAAACGGCCTCCGCCCGCTGGACAGCGATTCATTCAAGGTGGTCATCCTCCGCCCGCCCATGATTTTTGGCAAGGGCAGCAAGGGAAACTTCCCGCTGTTGAGCAAGCTTGCTCGCAAGTTGCCCATTTTCCCGAAAGTCAAGAATTGTCGCAGCATGCTTTATATCGGGAACCTGGTGGAATTCGTGCGCCTCATGGTGGAAAACGGTGAACAAGGCACCTTCTGGCCGCAGAACCCGCAGTACAGCAATACCAGCGAAGTTATCGCTACAATCGCCAAAGCCCATGGCAAGCGCTGTGTGCTTATTCCTGGACTTGGCTGGGCGCTCAAGCTGCTCGCACTCGCAACAGGACTTGTAAACAAGGCCTTTGGTAACCTTGCATACGACCAAGCAATGAGCGTGTACAAGGACCCCTACCAGAAATTCAGCCTGCAAGAAGCAATTGAAAGGACGGAAAGGTAAGATGAATTCAGGTATTTTAAATGATAAATACTCTGTCCTTATGTCGGTGTATAGAAATGATGACCCGAATTTTCTTACCGTTGCGATAGAATCTATGTTGAACCAAACCATCCCTCCGGAACAGTTTGTGATTGTTGAGGATGGAATTGTTGGTGATGAAATAGAAGAAGTTGTAAGTAAATATGAGAAAAATTCAAGTCTTTTCTCTATTGTTCGATTGGAAAAAAATGGCGGTTTGGGAAATGCTTTAAATCATGGGCTAAAGGTTTGCCGTAATGATTTAGTTGCAAGAATGGATGCTGATGATGTTTCTGTTCCTGAAAGGTGTGAAAAACAATTAAAGGCTTTTGCTAAAAATCCTGATTTGAAAATTTTGGGGACTCAGATAAAAGAATTTGTTGGGGATACTTCAAATGTTATCTCAACAAGGCGTGTGCCTACTTCATTTGAAGAAATAAAAAAATTTGCTCGTCGGAGAAGCCCATTTAATCATCCAACGGTAATGTATAAAAAAGAGGCTATTGAAAAGTTAGGTGGATATCCTATATTGAATCGCAAAGAGGATTTAGGTTTATTTATTAGTGCTGTCAATAATGCATATTATTCAGAGAATCTTGATGAATCGTTACTTTTTTATAGAACTAGTGTGGAAAATCAAAAACGCAGAAAAACTTGGGTAAATTGCAAGGAATATATTGAGGTTATGTATGCTTTCTTTAAAAAGAAACAAATTGGATTAGCTGATTTGGCTTATGTAGTATTTGGGCAGCTAATGATGTATATAGCTCCTTCGTGTATAACAACTAAATTAAGCAAAAAATTTTTAAGAACGTGAAAAAAGACGTATTTTTCAATATTAGCAGTAATTTAATTGTTTAAAATGATAATTTCGACTATTTCATAAGGATTTTGAACATGATTTGTGCGTTAGTGACATTGTATTATCCCAAAGCAGCTCACATCGATAATCTTAGAGCTTTGTTGCCGCAGGTGGATAAGGTTATAATTTGTGATAATAGTCCTAATGATAATTCTAGTTTTGTTCCTAGTGAGTGTGTTTATACATCGGTTCGCAAAAATCTTGGATTGTCGGCTGCTTTTAACAGAGTCTTAAAAGACGAAAAGTATAAATGGACCCCTGATGATATGATCATTTTTTTTGATCAGGATTCCAGAATTGTTGAAAATCATGTAAGGAAACTTATTGAATCTTACGAAGATTGTGTTACGAATAATTGCAAAGTTGGTTGTATTGGTCCCTTTTTTTACAACTCAAGTAATAACACTGTTGAAATTCCACGTGATAAAAAAGAGATAACATCTAATGTTTATGAAGTAAAAAGTATTATTACTTCATCTATGATGTGTAAATATAAGGATTTGCAAGAAATTGGTTTTTGGAACGAAGAAATTTTTTTAGATATGGCTGACTGGGATTTATGTTGGCGATTTATGCAAAAAGGGTACAAATGCTGTATGACTTCAAGAGTTTCTCTTTTGCATGCTGTTGGTACTGGCGAAAAAAAATTAGGTTTTATTAGGATGAGAGTTGGTGCACCGATAAGAGAATATTATGAAATAAGAGATTGCCTATATTTGATGAGAAAAAAGTATACACCATTGAAGTTTAAGGTGCGTTTTTTAGCTATGTTGACTCTGAGAAGTTTTATTCACGTGATATGCTATGATGAAAAAAAGAAACGTCTGAATTACATTATTCGTGGTGTAAAAGATTTTGTAAACGACATCCATGGTGAATTAAAAAACTCTTAGAGAGGTTTTGCTAATGGATGATATAAATCAAATTGAAATGATTAGAGCCATTGAAGATTTAAATAGAGAAAAGATATCTTTGATAAATGATTCTACAACGGTAGAAAATGAAAGAAAGTCAAGGTTGTTAAATGAGATAAGACATTTTCAGATTAATAAATTGATATCACATATTGCGGTACGATTAAGGCCTAAAATTTCAGTTGCTCCGTCAAATTGTAATATGCCAAAAGAAAAAGAGTATTCTTTGGCAAAACTAGGGGACCCGTCTTTAAAAGTCGCTGTTTATACATGTATTACAGGGAATTATGATTCTCCCAAATCGCCTTATGTTCATTTTCCCAATTGTGAATACTATATAGTTTCTGATTGTGTAAAACCAAATGGATGGAAATTGCTTGATATTGACAAAGAATTGATAACTAAGTATGGCGCTTCTTTGGCAAATCGATATGTTAAATTTCATCCTGATGAATTTTTTTCGAAATCATATGACTATGCCATATATTTAGACGGTAATATTACACCGGTCTCAGATTTGTCTGTGTTAACGGAGTTGATTGATAAGGATATTGGATTGGCCTTCCATAAACATTGCTCGAGAAATAAATTATCAGAAGAATATATAGCTTGCATAAATCAACACAAGGGTAATCCAAATAGATTAAAATCTCAAATAGAACTCTTTAAAAAAGAAGGCTTGCCTGATGATTTCGGGTTGATAGAAGGAAATTTTTATATCTGTGATCTTAAAAATTCCAAAGCAATATCTTTGTTGCATCAATGTTGGGATTTGTTGTTGAAGACAGAAGGCGGAAGAGATCAGATTATTTGGCCGTATGTTTTATGGAAAAACAACATAAATTTCGATAGTGTTGCAACATTGGGATCGAATGTTTGGAAGAATGTTAAAATATCCGTTGGCAAACACAACTAATACTAGTGATATTGTATGATTAGCGATGCTTCAAATGTGTATTCAAATGTCCTATATTTAGTAGGTATATTAGGAAGTTTTTTAGTGGCTTATTTTTTCCAGAAGCTAACTCCTAATAAAATAAAAATAGCTCAGATATTTAAGTCTTTTCTTATAGCAAGTCCTATGTCTATTGTATTAGGACTTAGATCAATATCTGTTGGTTATGATACCTACATGTATTCGCATTATTTCTTTGGTAAACTAGAAGCTTTGCCCAAAACAGAATTTCTATTTTCGCAATCGATGGTTTTACTAAATAGAATGTTTGGGTCTGATAATTATACAATAATGCTTCTGTTTTTTTCATATGCAACAGTATTCTTTGCCTTTTATGCAATTGAAAAATTTAATACAAATAATAGTAGGGCTGTTTATGTTTTAAGTTATTGCTTGATTTTTGGATTATGTATAACAGACCAATTTCGTCAGTTGTTAGGATGTTCGTTGTTTTTAATGGCCATTGCATATTTTTCTAATGAAAAAAGAATAAGAGGAATATTATATGTAATCATTGGAACTTTTACTCATTCGACTGTTCTTGTCGTTGCCTTAGTGTATTTAGTTTGTGGGTTGATAGAGAAAAGTGAATTTGGAAATGTTAGAGTTCAATTTTCAAAAGAAAATTCTATGGGTTTTACCCTTAATCCGAAGGCTTTGATTTTTTTTGGCTTTGTTATAGTTGTATTGATTTTATTTTTTACAAGTTCTTCATTCTTAGATTTTTTAATAAATATAGTCCCTATAAATTACTCTCAATATTTTACAACGCGTCTTAATCAAGAAAGCGTAGGGTTTGGATTGGTTCTTGATTCAATGATTATTATTCCTATGATCTTTCTTCATAAGTATTGCACAACACATCATGAAAGAACGATTTTTTTATTTGGACTATTTGTGCCTGTATTTAGACTTTGTGGATATATGAGCTATTTTTTGTATAGAATGCTTTACTACCCAGAATTGGCTGTCCTTATGTTATATGGGGTTTTGCTAAGGAAGCAAAATGTTCCTAATTATATGAAAGTGATTGTTATTTTGATTTGTGCTTTGTTTTATTACATTAATTACATGTATTTGAATAATCATGGTGCTTTCCCATATGAGTTTTATTTCGAAAAAAGGGGTTGAGTCTATTATGAACATTAAACATGAACTTCTCAAATTAATACCAGATTCTATATATTTGAAAAATGCATATAAGAAGATAATGGGAAAAAATTTGAATTTAAGAACTCCTAAAACATTCAATGAAAAATTGCAATGGTTAAAACTTCATAATAGGAATCCTCTTTACACAACACTCGTAGATAAATATGCTGTAAAAAATTGGGCTGCTAGACAAATTGGCGATTCGTATATTATACCGACTTTAGGCGTATGGGATAAATTCGAGGAAATTGATTTTGAAAAATTACCAAATCAATTTGTGTTAAAATGTACCCATGATTCTGGTAGTTATTTCATTTGCAAAGATAAATCAAAATTGGATAAGATCGAGGCTCAAAAGAGATTCACCAAGGCGTTAAAACGGAATTTTTTCTATAGTGGTCGAGAATGGCCCTATAAAAATGTACATCCTCGCATCATTGCTGAACAATATATGGAAGATCGCAATGGTGCTTTTGTTGATTATAAATTCTCTTGTTTCAATGGGGTCGTTGATTGTGTGATGGTTTGCCTTGATCGTCATCTGAATGATGTTAAATTTTACTTTTTCGATAAAGATTGGAATTTAAAACGGTTAAATGTCCGCGGAAAAAATGCACCTGATGATTTTACCATACCAAAACCCCCCTGTATGGATGAAATGTTCGAGATTGCAGCAAAACTATCTAAAGATATTCCGTTTGTTCGTGTTGATTTATTTGAATGTGATGGAAAAATTTATTTTGGTGAGATGACTTTTTATCCCGACAGCGGATTTGACGCAAACCTTTTGCCAGAAACAGATGCGTATTTCGGTCAGAAGATAGATTTAAGTAAAATTACAAGGAGATAGAAAATGAAAACTGTTGGTTTCCCGATTAGCCACAAGGAAAACGAAAAACGCCGTGCCATAGTTCCCGAAGATTTGAAAAAAATGGCTCATCCTGAGTTGATTTATATTGAATCTGGTTTTGGTGATGTTCTTGGATTGACTGATTCTGATTTTAAGTCTATAGGTTGTCAGATCGTATCACATGAAGAAGTTCTTAAGGCTGATATTATTTGTGACCCTAAAATTGGTGACGCCGATTATCTTGAAAAACTAAATAAAGGGCAAACGATATTTGGTTGGGTCCATGCAACACAAAATCGTGATATTACTGATAAAATTATTGCTTCGGGATTAACTGCTTTTGCTTGGGAACACATGTTTGAAAATGGACGGCATACTTTTTGGTTCAATAATGAACTTGCTGGAGAATCCGCTGTTATTCATGCGTTCCAATGCTATGGTCGCTTACCTTTCGGTTTGAAGGTTGCTGTTATTGGTAATGGTAATACCGCAAGAGGTGCAGTTCGCGTTTTGAATATGCTTGGTGCTCATGTTATGCAATATGGACGTAAGACTGAACAATTGTTGCGTGATGAAATCGGCAATTATGATGTCGTTGTGAACTGTATTCTTTGGGATGTAAATCGCAAGGATCACGTTGTTTCGAAAAACGATCTTAATCGGATGAAACGTGGATCCATGATTATTGACGTAAGTTGTGATAGACATGGCGGAATTGAAACAAGTGTGCCGACTACAATTGAGAAACCTACGTATGTTGTAGATGGAGTAGTTCATTATGCCGTTGACCACACTCCATCGTTATTCTACAAAACTTTTTCGTATAATAATTCCAAGATTATTTATCCTTATATTGAGGAATTAATGAGTGGAAATATTGGTAAGGTTTTGAAAGATTCCATGATTTTTGAAAATGGTGCAATTATTGATCAGGAAATTGTTAAATATCAAAATCGATAAATAGAAAAGGTTTAATAATGTCTATTATTATTGGCGCTGACATTGTTCCTACGGAAAGAAATAGTTCTTATTTTGAAAAAGAAAATATAGAGTATCTTGTTGGAAGTGATCTTATCCAAATTTTTAAAGATACTGATTATCGCGTTTTTAATCTTGAAACTCCGTTGACGAATGATGTTGCTCCAATAGACAAGTGTGGCCCTGCTTTACGAGCAGATTGTTCTACTATATTGGGAATTAAAAAGCTAGGCGTTGATCTTTTTACCTTGGCGAATAATCATATAATGGATCAAGGTGAAACGGGTCTTACTTCGACTATTAACTTGCTAAAAAAGAACGAAATATCTTACCTTGGTGCTGGTGAAAATTTAGAACAAGCTCGAAAGCCTTTTGTAAAAAATATAAAAGGGAAACGTATTGGCTTTTATGCTTGTGCGGAACATGAGTTTTCTATTGCAAGTGAAAATAATGCTGGGGGCAATCCATTTGATGCATTAGAGTCTTTTGACCATGTTGTTGCTTTAAAGGCTGAATGTGATTTTGTAGTTGTCCTTTATCATGGCGGAAAAGAGTATTATCAATATCCATCGCCGATGTTGCAGAAGGTCTGTCGTAAGTTTGTTGAAAAAGGTGCCGATTTGGTTGTTTGCCAGCATAGTCACTGTATAGGTTGTGAAGAAAAGTATGCTGAAGGCACAATCGTGTATGGACAAGGAAATTTTTTATTCGATGATTGTGTCAACCCATTTGCAGAACACAGTCTTTTAATAAAGATAGAAGATGATTTTTCTATAAATTATTTGCCTTTAGTTAAATTTGAAAATGGTGTTCGCCTTGCTACTGGTGATGATGCTGAGAAAATTATTGATGCGTTCAAAATTCGTAGCGAACAAATAAAAGAAGACGGTTTTATTCTAAAAGAATTTGCAAAATTCGCTCCATCCATGTTGCAAAATTATTTGATTGTTTGCTCTGGTTTTAGACATAGAATAATATGTAGAATATTGAATCGCCTAACACATGGTAGGATTGTAAAAAAATTGACAAGTGCGTATAGTAAAGACGAGTTGCTCGCACTTCGAAATTTCATTGAATGTGAAGCTCATCGAGAGCTTTGGATAGAAGGCTTATTGAAAAAATAATTATGGCTCAAGATTTAAAAAAACAAATGTTAACGGCTGTTAAATGGTCTACAATTGCTGAAATTGTTTCGAAATTAGTCGTTCCTATATCAACTGTTGTTCTTGCTCGATTGTTGACGCCTGAAGCTTTTGGCATTCTTGTAACAGCAACAATGATAATTTCTTTTGCCGAAATATTCTCTGATGCTGGTTTTCATAAATATTTGATTCAACATGAATTTCCTTCAGATGAAGAAAAATACAAGGCTGTTTCTGTTGCTTTTGTTTGCAATCTATTATTGTCTCTTGTGATATGGGGATTAATTTGTCTTTTTTCAAAGAAAATTTCTTTATTAGTGGGATGCCCAGGAAAAGAATTAGTTGTTATTGTTTCTTGTATTTGTATTCCTATATCGTCCTTTTTCAGTATACAGTCGGCGATATTTAAAAGACATTTTGATTTTAAAACTTTATTTGTTGTTCGCTTTGTAGGAACGTTGATTCCATTAGTTATAACGATACCGTTAGCTTTTTTTACTCGTAGCTATTGGGCTTTAATTATAGGAATGATTGCTCAGAGTTTCTCTAATGCTTTGATTTTGACAATAAAATCACCATGGAAACCTAAATTGTATTTTAATATGACTTGCTTAAAGGAAATGTTTTCTTTTAGCATGTGGTCCATGTTTGAATCTGTAAGTATTTGGTTGACTGGATATATCGATATTTTTATTGTTGGCTCTGTTTTGAATCAACATTTTTTGGGGGTGTATAGGACCTCTATGACGACAGTAGGTCAAATAATGGGATTAATTACATCCGCAACAACTCCGATTTTATATTCGTCTTTATCTCGTTTACAAAATGATGATGAGGAATTCAAGAAAGTCTTTTTTTCATTCCAAAAAATTGTGGGGTTATTGGTAATCCCTTTAGGTTTTGGAATTTTTCTTTTTAAGGATTTGGTGGTTAAAGTTCTTTTAGGAAATCAATGGCACGATGCAATTCTTTTTGTTGGACTTTGGGGGTTGATGAGCTCTATAACTATTATTTTATCTCATTATAGTAGTGAAGTATATCGAGCAAAAGGAAAACCCAAATTATCGGTTTTTGCGCAGTGTTTACATATTGCTGTTTTATTGCCCGTTGTTTTGGTCTTTGTTCACCATGATTTTGATGTGTTGTGCATGGCCCGTTCATTAGTTCGATTTGAACTCATTTTAGTTAATATGCTTCTAATGCTTTTCTTTATAAAAATCAGTCCTCAAAAGATGCTTTTTAATGTTTTTCCAGCATTTTTTTCTTCAATCGTAATGAGTCTTATAATTTACTTTTTACCTAAGAACGAAAGCTATTTTTTGAGTTTCGTGTATATTTTTGTGGGTGTTTTAATTTATACAGGCGTGGTTTGTGTATTTAAAGAAGAACGAGCGCTTGTGAAAAATGGCTTAAGTAAAATTAGATCGATTATTACGAGTTTCCTCCATAGCCGTTTATAATGTAATATGAAAAAAGCGCAGGCCATTTGACCTGCGCAAATTTGTTTTGGCAAATTGCTAAGCGCCCTCGCAAAAACGGCGCTTACAAGTAATTGGGTTAACCTTGGCGAAGGTCTTCAATTGCTAAGCGAACAATCGTTGGTCGAAGACCAAGGTCTTGTTCGCGTGCAATTTGTAGACCGAAGCCTAGACGTTTTCCTTACTTGTTGTGTGCAAAAAAACGCCCGGTATTAACCGGGCGTTGTTGCGAGAGCGAGGCGAAGACGGAGGTTCTATATTGCGATAGAGCCGAGCGGTCTTCTTAGTAAAGCAGAGCGCCCTCGCAAAAACGGTGCTTACAAGTAATTGCATTAAAGCGTAAGAGAATAAGTCGCTAAGCGAACAATTCGCAGCCGAAGGCGAGGACCTGTGAGCGTGCGAGCTTATTCTCTAGAGCTTGCTTTTACTTGTAAAGCAGTGCGAACACCATGCCCGGACGGAAGTACTTACCAGCGGTGTACTTGAGTGCCGTGCTGTGGAGCAGCGTGAAGAGCTCGTTCACATCGACCTTGTTGCTCTTGGCAATGGCGCCGAAAGCCTTCGTGAAGGCGGCGAGATTGCGCGGGAGCTTCGGGCTGATGCGGGAGTCGGCGAGGAGAGCGCCCTTCTTCAGGAGTTCCTTGTGCATTTTGTCGGCGGCAGTTGCGCTGAGGCCGAACTTTGCGACGAGTGCTTCCGGGTGGAGGCGGCAAGAACCGTTGAATCCTTCCGGTGCTGCAAACGGAACGCGAGCTTCGTCATAGAGGTTTCCGATCATGGAATCGGCGAGCACGGAGGCTTCCTTTTCCAAACCGTGGAACATCATGGCGGTCATGATGCTGTACTGAATACCAATCCAAACGTCGTGTGCCTGGAAGTTGAATTCGTCGAGCGGAGAACCGTCCTTACGAACAAGGTTTGCGGCACCGATGAGCGGGCTGTTGGCCTTATAGTTCGTATTGAAAATTCTGAGCAAGTTAGACTTTGCCTTTGCGCTGTCGGTAATCGGTTCGAGGTCGAGCAAGCGGAGGTAAGTGTCTGCAAGCATCGTATCGGCGAACACATCGTCGCAGTCGTTAGCAATCTTTGCTTCCCAGCTCTTGGTGAAGGCTTCCTTGCACTGGGCCGTAATCCAAGCCTTCTTGAGGCCGCGGAGTTCGTTCTTGGAAAGGTCTTCGCCGTCCGGGATTTCGCCTGCGCAGAGCCATTCGTTGATGGCCTTCACGCCAGCGTTCGGATCTTCCGGGAGTTCCAAAGAAACCTTCACAGCTTCGCGGAGTTCGGCATACTTTTCGACGTTCAAGTCCTTCATTTCCATCGGAGTCACGAAGAAGCGGAAGTAGCCTTCGTTTTCGTCCCACAGAGATTCCGTGAATTCCTTGTTTGCTGCTTCAGACTTGGCGTTCCACTTGGCAGCTTGTTCGTTATCGCCGAGGAGTTCTGCAATCTTTGCTGCAGCGCGGAGGCCTGCAATCCAGAGGGAACCGCAGTAAACGGAAATGCCGTAGCTGCAGAGGTTGTCGAACGTGTCGTCGGTACCGTGCGTGAGCGGGAAGTTTTCGCCCGGGTTCACCATCTTTTCGAGGTATTCCATAGCGGCGTAAACGGCTTCCTTGCAATCGGCGAGGCACTGCATGTCCTTCGTCTTGTGGTAGTGACGGTAGACCATGAGCACGTATTTCGGAGCGAGGTCCTTCCATTCCTTAACGTTGTGCCAGTCGTAGGCATCCGGTTCGGCGTCGAAGGGGCTTCCGAGGTCGTGAATCACTGCGCCACGCACAGCGCGCGGGCCTTCAAGCTTCGGGTCCGGGAGGTCGGCGTAGGGGAGGTTCACAAATTCGTGGTGGCGGCGACGGTTGTCGTTCACGGCGAGAATGGCATCGCCAAAGCGCTTCATCACAACGCCATCGAGGCGCGGCATGAGGGCGAGCAAGCTAAAGCTGCCGTAGAAGTAAACGTCGAGAGAGTTGAAGAACGGATAGTCGGCACATTCGCGAACGAGGAAGCGGTCTTCCTTGTCCCACACGGTGGCTTCGGCGAGGAAGCTGAGCGTGTTGATGGCGAGGCTCTTGAATTCTGCCTGCTTGGCGGCAGTCTTGTAGAGCTTTGCAACCGGCTTCTTCGGAACAAGGTTTTCAAATGCCTTGAGGCGATCGTCAAAAGTCTTGTCGGCAGCGAGAGCTTCCGTAAGGAGGGCGACCACGCGGCCGTATGCTTCCGGATAGAATGCGGTGTACTTCTTGGCGGAGGTGAGCTTGTTCAGCTTGATTTCCGGGAAGTCGAGCACCATGTTGAACTGGAAACTGACCTTCTGCTTCGGCTTGAGGACTGCAGTCACGGCAATGGCGCCTGCAATCGTTTCACGGCCGCTGTAAACGTTCTTGACCCAGGAACCGGCAACGCGACCGCTCTGGAGTGCGGCCTTCAAAACGCTCTTCGCGTCGTCCTGATAGAACATCGGCTTCACGGAAACGTTGAGGTTGTCCTTCTTGTTCCAAGCCACGCTCACGCCCATGCAACCGTTGAAGTCGCTTTCGGCAAGAGCCTTTTCGTTATAAAATTCGATACCGCGAACAGAGCGGCCATCTTCGAGTTCCTTGTCGAACTGCACGCCCTTCGGGAAACGTGCGGCCGGAACGAGAACAAAGCTAGAGTCCTGAACGCCCTGGCGGTCCTTCTTGGCCATGTAGCCCGTGATGCTGTCCTGAATTTGGACGATCGTCACTTCGCGGGTTTCCTTGGTGTTGTTTTCGAGCGTAAAGACGGTGGCGTTCACCGGGAGGCTGGAGAGGCGTTCGTCGCCCGGAGTCACGTAGCTGGACTGCGTCTTGGTGATGGCGACTCCCTTGCCTTCGTAAACGGTTTCACTGACCGGATAGAGGGCTGTGTACTTCATCTTGGCGGCGTCATAACCCGGCTGGCCGAGGAATTCGGAGTCGTTTGTCCAAGCAGCGGTGAGGGCGCCTTCGCGGGCGGCCTTTTCGCCAACCATGCCGTCGAAGAAGTCGATGAGCACGGCGCGGTTGATGGCGGCGGTGTCCTTGCCTGCGGCGATCAAAGCTTGGGTGCGGTCGCTGAACTGGATGTGCCAGCGTTCAAATGCGGCCTTGTTCGTTTCGAGGAAAGTCTTGTCGGCGAGAACCTTGTTGAGCTTGGCTTCGGCCTTCTTCTGGTCCTTCATGTCGGCGTCGCCGAAAACGCGTTCGCCCTTGGCGTCGAGGAGCGGGAAGTTGTTGTTGTAGATGCCGAATGCGGCGAAGTTGCCAATCACGAGCGCAGCCTTTGCGCTGAGCACAGCTTCCTTGAAGAAGAAGTTGTTGAAGCGGAGGTCAGACGGCTTTTCGGTGCGAACCTGGACGCCCGGCATCACGTTCATCACGGGAGTCGTGCCTGCAGGCGTTGCGGTAAACGTAGAACCGATACCGCCCACGGCAATACCCGTGGTGGAAGGAGTTGTAGAAAGCGGGGTGTACCACGGCTGAATGAATTCCACAGCGAGACCCGGGGTCATCAGCTTCTGGACAGAGCCGGACATTTTTGCACCGGCAAGATATTCTTTAATGCTCATAATGAGATCCGATATTTAAAGGTTTATACGGGGGGAAAGATAGTAATTAGACTCTTCTTTTTTCAAACTATTTACATCAATTACGTTTGATTGATGTATCTTTATAGTATGACAAAACTAATCGCACACTTGTTCCCCGGTGTTTTCCTCATCGTTGTGTTTTCCTTGTTGAAAGCATACGTAATTCCTGCCCACGTGACTTTTGAATCGTGGTTTGTTTACGTCAATTTCTTTGTATGGGTTGTATGCATCGTGGTGCCGTGCCTTATTTATTACCTCCGCACTCCACCTGGAATCGATCATAAGTAGATTGTTTTTTAGTCTTTGGCCAATAGTCATTAGTTGTTGTAGTTGTAAAAAAGTAAAAAAATTACAACAAACTAATAATTTCGCCTGAGTATGGAGTTGCTGGACCTTTTTATCATGCAAATTTCTAATGACTAAAGACTAATAACTAATAACTAAACTATATTTGGCGCATGTTTAAAATTGGCGTCATGGCTTCCGGCGGTGGAAGCAACTTCAAAGCGATTATTGAACGCATTGGCGAGGGTGACCTCGAAGCCCAGTGCAAGTTTTTGATTACGAACAACGCGGGTTGTGGTGCTGTGCATCATGCCGAAGAATTCGGAATCCCGGTGCATCATATTTCGGGTAAGACTCATCCCGATCAGGCTGCGTACGAAGCAGCTATGCTTGAAGTTCTCGACAAGTACGATGTGGACCTTTTGATTTTGGCGGGGTACATGAAGGCGCTCCCGCTTTGCATGCTCCAGCGTATGCCGGACCGCATTTTGAATATTCACCCGTCTCTGTTGCCGAAATTTGGCGGTAAGGGCTTCTTTGGACATCACGTTCACGAAGCTGTGCTTGCCGCTCATGAAACGGAATCTGGCCCGACGGTGCATCTCGTAAGTGAAGAAATCGATCGCGGTCGCATCTTGGCGCAGACCAAAGTTCCTGTTTTGCCGGATGACACGCCCGACACGCTTGCCGCCCGCGTCCTCGTGCAAGAACACGCTTTGTACTGGAAGACTATTAAGGAATACGCGGCCTCGCTTGGTCTATGAAATTCAAACTGCCCGCATTTTTGGAAAACATTGAATCCCCGGTAGAAGGGGAGGTGGCGCTGCGCAAGTATGCCGCAAATCCGTTGGCATATAGCGGCGATGGTACGCTGGACTTGTTTTCGTCTGCGGGGAATGTTGCTGGTAACAGCTCCGCAATTGTAGTCGGCATTGACGAAGTCGGGCGTGGACCGCTCGCGGGTCCTGTTGTCGCTTGTGCAGCAGTGCTCAAAACTCCCGATGCGCTCTTGACGCTGAATGATTCCAAAAAGCTTTCTCGCCTCAAACGTGAAGCGATGTTTGATGCGGTAAAGGATGCTTGTGCATGCTATGCGATTGCTAGCGCGAGTGTCGAAGAAATTGACGAGATCAACATTCTCGAAGCGGACTTCTTGGCAATGCGTCGTGCTTTGCAAGCTCTTGGATTCCCGGGCTTGAACGAATCCGCTCCTGAAATCCCCATCGAAGTTAAAGGCTCTTTTGCTGAAGTTGCACAGACTTGTCGCCCCGGATTTATTCCGGGGTCGCCATCTTGTCCTAAAATTTTAATCGCCGTCGACGGCAATCTTAAAATCGACAAAATGCCGCAAAACATCCAGATGCCCATCGTCAAAGGCGATGGACGAATTGCGAGTATCTCTGCTGCATCGATTCTCGCGAAAGTCTTCCGTGACCGATATATGGATAAATTAGAAGAACTTTATCCAGGATACGGCTTCGACAAGCATGCCGGTTATGGCACCAAAGCTCACCTCGACGCCATCCGCCGCCAAGGCTTCACGCCTGCCCACCGTAAAAGCTTCCATCCCAAAAGCTTGTAGCGTTTTCTATTGCGTCATTCTGAGGGTGTACCCATTACGTCATTCTGACGTTGTCACCTTGGCCTGCTTACTGTCTCCCCGGATTTATTCCGGGGTCACCTTCTTGAGAGAACTTGGCGTTTACAATCATTTATGAAAAGAACATACAAAAACAGGTGATTCCGGCATCCTTCGACTTTCGCTCAGGACGGGCTCCGGCCGGAATGACATTGTAATAGGTGCAGTTCTTGCATTCCCCCTAGCATTCCCGGCGCATTCTTCGCGTTCTCAGCGTGTTTTCCTGCGGCGTATAAAAACAGAAAAGGCCAGTCTTTCGACTGACCTTTTCTTCTGCGGGTGCCAGGACTCGAACCTGGAGCCTTTTGGTTCGTAGCCAAACGCTCTATCCAGTTGGGCTACATCCGCGTTTTGTTGTCTTCTCTCGTTGACGGGCACAAATATAGATTAATCAAAAATAATGTCAAGGGTAAAGGGCAAAAAAAATGAAATTTTTTGAAAAAAGTTTCGCGCATTCCCATTTTGACCGTTTGCATTCTCGTTTTGACCATTCGCAATCGCTTATACCCCCTATTTAACCCCTAATTGCGATCCCCTATAATTGAATAGATTTCGTTCTTTAGCTATTTTTGTCCCCAAACTTTTTTAGTGTTGATGAAAATGAATAAGTTCAAAGCTTTCATGAAGATTTTAGGCTCGGCCATCAAGAAGTATGGTTCCATTGCTTGGCAGAAAATTTGGAACGTATTGAAAATTGCGTTCGCAAACAAGGTTTTCCGCTGGTTCTTTATTCTGATGTGCCCAATTATTTTGGCCTTTATTGCTGCTCTTATCGTCTATATCCATTACTCGCCGGAACTGCCGTCGCTCTCGCAGTTGGAACAGATCAATCCGCGCCTTGTGACGAATATCTATGATAAGGATGGTCAAATTGCTCACGAATATTTCGTGGAACGCCGTGAATGGACTTCAATCGATTCGATTCCGCAAAAGGCAATCCAAGCCGTAATGGCGACCGAAGACCGCGCTTTCTATAAGCATTGGGGCATGAACGTTTGGGCGATTCCTTCGGCAATTATCGAAAGTGCCGTGTCTGGCAATAAACTTCGCGGTGCATCGACCTTGACGCAGCAGCTCACCAAGCTTCTGTTCCTCACGCCGGAACGTTCCCTTTCCCGTAAGATCAAGGAAATGATGACGGCTATTCGAATTGAACAGACCTACACGAAGGAAGAAATTCTCGAGTTCTACATGAACGAAGTTTACCTCGCAGGCGGTAATTACGGTTTCCAGGCTGCAGGCAAGTACTACTTTGGCAAGCCGCTCGATAGTCTTTCTATCCCGGAATATGCTGTGCTCGCCGGTATGTTGCAGCGCCCTGAAACGTATCGTCCGGACCGTCATCCAAAGAATTCTCTCCGTCGTCGTAACACTGTTCTTTTCGCCATGTACGATGCAGGCTATATCACTCGCGATGAATACCACAAGTATGTGAGTACTCCGATTGAACTAGCCAAGAAGGAAGAAGTTACCGGGAATGGTCTTTATTTCTTCGAAGAAATACGCAAGTATATGGAGAAGAAGTACGGCGAAAACTCGCTCTATGCTGATGGTGTGTCCGTCTACAGTACGATTGATCCGGATATCCAGGCATTCCTCGATAGCGTAGCCTATGCTCAGGTCGAAAGGGTCCGTCGCCGTATCAAGTACCGCGCTACCCGCAGGCTCCAGCTTACCAAGAAGTATGGCATGCCTGAAGATAGCGTTGTCGCTCATTTCGATAGTGTCTATACCCTCTTTAAGAAGGAATACCTTTCTGCAGATACAGTGAAAAATAGACGCGGTCAGTTTACCCGTTTCCCGGACAGTATCCGTTATCATCATGCAGAAGTTGCTGCTATTATCATTGAAAACGAGACGGGTGCAATTCGAGCCATGGTGGGCGGAAGTGACTTTAACAAGTCCAAGTGGAACCGCGCTGTGCAGTCTTTGCGCCAGCCGGGTTCTTCGTTCAAGCCGATTGTTTACTCGACCGCCATGGACAACGGTGCTAGCCCGTGCGACTCCGTGAATGACCAGCCGGTGACAATCCCGGATCCGGATGACAAGAACCCGAACAAGGTTTGGCGCCCGGGTAACTTTGAACATGATTTCGAAGGAATGATGACGCTCCGTCGTGCTCTTTACAAGTCCAAGAACTTGCCTGCCATTTTGACCGGCATGAAGTATGGTCTCAGCAACGTGGTGAACTATGCCCGCAAGTTCGGCATCAAACGTGCTCCGTTGCAGGCTGTTCCGAGCTTGGCTCTCGGTTCTGTGGGTGCAACGCTCATGGAAATGACTTCTGCTTACACGGTATTCCCGAACGGCGGTAACCGCATCGAACCGTACATGATTGAATCTATCGTGGACCGTAATGGTGAAGTTCTCGAAAAGAATTCAAAGGTTGAACACGAAGTGTTGCGGCCGGCATCGGCTTACTTGATGGTCGATATGCTTAAGGACGTGAACGTTCGTGGTACGGCTGGCCGTGTCTGGGCTTCTGGTTTCCGCCATCCGAGCGGTGGTAAGACCGGTACGACCAACGACTACACGGATACTTGGTACATCGGCTTTACCAAACAGTACACGATGGGTGTCTGGGTGGGGTCCGATACTCCGGGGACCATGGGTGCCGGTCATACGGGTACCGAAGACGCTCTTCCGATTTGGATGGCTACGATGGCTAGGTTACACAAGGATTTGCCGAAGCTTCCGTTCCCGGTCCCGCCTGGCGTGATTAGCCGTGGCATTTGTAATCATACGGGTCTTGTTGCGGGCGAGTTCTGCTCTGAAAAGTCTTACTGCCTTTATACGGCGGGGTATGGTCCGACGGAACGTTGCGATGGTAACCACTTCAGTTCTCAGACAAAGTCTGCTGATAACGCTACTTTGTTCAGCAACAAGGGTGTTGTCGAAAACAACCGCTACGAAGCTCCGCAGCCCAAGAAAAAGAAGGGTAAGAAGGAACCTGAGCCGCAGCCCAAGCGCAATACAAGAAAGATGTTCTAATTGAGTTACTAGTTATTAGTTGCTAGTTACTAGTCAAGATTTGAAGGAGCCTGTGCGGCTCCTTTTTTTTTGTGTGCGTGATATTATGCGGGACCGTCGTTGCGGGCGGTCTATTTGTTTTGCATTGTCATCCGCATCTTCCATGAAAACACAAAAAATCCCGAGCTCGTGAGAGTCGGGATTTTAGTGGAGTTAGAATATGAAATTCTAGGCCGCGCGCAGTTTCGCGCGCGTTTATATTACATCATGCCGCCCATGCCCATGGACGGATCCATAGCCGGAGCTGCCGGAGCCTTCGGTTCCTTCTTTTCGGTGATCACGCAGTCAGTCGTGAGGATCATCGAAGCGATGGAGGAGGCGTTCTTGAGAGCCGTGCGGGTCACCTTAGCCGGGTCAATGACGCCAGCCTTGATGAGGTCTTCGTAAGTGTCGGTCTTAGCGTTATAGCCAAAGCCGTCCTTGCCTTCCTTGACCTTGTTCACCACGACAGAGCCTTCGAGGCCAGCGTTCTGGACGATCTGGCGGAGCGGTTCTTCGATAGCGCGGCGGATGATTGCAGCACCAGTCTTCTGGTCGGCATTGTCGAACGTGAGAGCGTCGATAGCCTTTTCAGCGCGGATGAGAGCAACGCCACCACCCGGAACGATACCTTCTTCGACAGCAGCACGAGTTGCGTGCATAGCGTCGTCGACGCGGTCCTTCTTTTCCTTCATTTCAACTTCGGTAGCAGCACCGACCTTGATCACAGCAACGCCACCGGCGAGCTTTGCCAAGCGTTCCTGGAGCTTTTCACGGTCATAGTCGCTCGTGGTAGCTTCAATCTGCTTCTTGATCTGAGCGATACGGCCCTTGATAGAAGCGGCGTCGCCAGCACCTTCGACGATCGTGGTGTTGTCCTTCGTGATGGTGATGGACTTTGCCTTACCGAGAACGGTAACCGGAGCATCTTCGAGCTTAGCACCCGTGTCTTCAGAGACGAGCATACCACCAGTGAGGATTGCGATATCTTCGAGCATGGCCTTACGACGGTCGCCAAAGCCCGGAGCCTTAACGGCAGCAACCTTCAAGGTGCCGCGCATCTTGTTCACAACGAGCGTTGCGAGAGCTTCGCCATCGACGTCTTCGGCGATGATGAGGAGAGACTTGCCCTGCTTTGCAACGTGTTCGAGCATCGGGAGCAAATCCTTCATGGTAGAAATCTTCTTGTCGTACAGGAGAATGTACGGATTTTCGAGAGCGACTTCCATGCTGTCCGTGTTCGTGACGAAGTACGGAGAGAGGTAGCCACGGTCGAACTGCATACCTTCGACAACGTCGAGGACGGTTTCAGCAGTCTTGGATTCTTCGATGGTGATGACGCCATCGTTGCCGACCTTTTCCATTGCGTTGGCGAGGAGTTCGCCAATTTCCGGGTCGTTGTTTGCAGAAATCGTTGCAACCTGGGCGATGTGTTCCTTGCCGTTGATCTTGACGGCCATCTTGCCGACTTCCTTGATCACAGCTTCGACAGCTGCGTCCATACCGCGCTTGATGTCCATCGGGTTTGCACCAGCAGCGACGTTCTTCAAGCCTTCACGAGTGATTGCCTGTGCGAGAACGGTTGCAGTTGTGGTACCGTCACCAGCAGCGTCAGAAGTCTTGTTGGCAACTTCCTTGGCCATCTGTGCGCCGAGATTTTCGTATGCGTCTTCGAGTTCGACTTCCTTAGCGACAGAAACACCATCCTTAGTGACGTTCGGAGCGCCGAAGGAACGTGCGATCATGACGTTACGGCCCTTAGGACCGAGAGTAACCTTAACTGCATTGGCGAGCTTGTCAACGCCCTTCATGAGGGATTCGCGAGCTGCTACATCAAACTTCAATTGCTTTGCCATTTTTGTTATTCCTTTTTAAAATTCTTTGGTTGTTGGTCATTAGTCATTGGTCATCGGACCTTGTAATCGCGGCTTTGCCACCTAACTGAAACTAGTGACTATTGACCATTGACTAGCTACTACAGAGTAGCGATAACGTCGGATTCCTTAACGATGAGGAAGTTTTCTCCGTCGACGGTGACTTCAGTACCACTGTACTTGCCATAAAGCACCACGTCGCCAACCTTGACTTCCATGGCAACGACTTCGCCCTTGTCGTTCTTGCGACCCGGACCTACGGCCACGACCTTACCCTGCATCGGCTTTTCCTTTGCATTATCCGGAATGAAGAGACCGGAGGAGGTCTTCTGTTCGGCTTCAGCCGGCTTGACAACGATTCGATCTGCTAAAGGCTTGATCATTATTTTTATCCTCTTTTGGGCTTTTGCCCAGTTAAATTGCTTGGCCCAATTGATTGTTGGAGTTGTTCCAAATTGGACCATCTTTTTTGTTTCGCCCCTCATGAAGCAATTTCCGTGCCAAAAACCAAATCATATATATTAGGGGTATTCGTGGGTGAGATTCTCACTGAAGTGTCTATTTTTGAAACGGGATTGGTTTTACAAGATATGGATGTTTAAAAATGAAACTGGAAGCTGTGTTTTTGCCATAGAACGAATTTTGTAATAAAAACGGCTGATTGTTTGTCTAGAATGATGTGAATCGTGTTTTTTTTTTACGTTTTTTTTATCTTTTGCTTCTACGTAAGGGTGTTTGAATACACTAAAAAAAAAGGTTTTTTGAATGAAAATTGTTCTTCCTGTTGCTGGCAATGGCGTACGCCTTCGTCCATATACGGAAAATCTTCCTAAGTGCTTGCTTCCTGTAGCTGGTAAGACGATCTTGGATTGGATTGTCGATGATACTCTTTTTTTAAAGCCATCCGAAACGATTTTTATAACGGGATATAAAGCTCCGGTTGTTGATGAATTTTTGAAGCAGAAAACCTCATGGGGTGCTGTTCGTACGGTGATTCAATCCAATCCTCAGGGCTTGGGTGAAGCTATCAGCCTTGCGCTTCCGTATGTGAATGACGATGAACCTCTTTTGATTATTCTTGGTGATACGCTTTTTGAGGCTGACTTGTCTATTCTCGAAAAGGCGACGGAAAATATTCTCTATACGTTCAAGGTCGAAGATCCTAAGCGTTTTGGAGTCGCCGTAACGAATGGAGACGGGCTTATTGAACGTCTCGTGGAAAAGCCGCAGGAATTCGTTTCGGACGAAGCTATAGTTGGAATTTATTACATCAAGGATGTCAAGGTGCTCAAGGAAGCTTTGGGATACCTCATGCAGAATGATATCCGCACCAAGGGCGAATTCCAGTTGACGGATGCGCTTGAACGCATGATTGAGGGCGGCTGCAAGTTCCGTACCGCTCCGGTTCAAAAGTGGCTGGATTGTGGCCTTGTTGAAACCTTGCTTTCTACGAATGCGCACATTCTTAAACGTAGTGCAGAAAAGATTCCGCAGTTCGAAGGGTCTGAAATTATCGAACCGTGCCACATCGGCAAGAACGTAGTTATCAAGAATTCCAAGGTCGGTCCTGATGTGTCGGTTGGGGATAATTGCATCATCGAAAATTCTGAAGTCAGCAATGCCATTCTTTGGGATGGTGTGAATGTTACAAACCAGAAAGTTGCGGGTACTGTAATTCACGAATAATTTTTGAAAGAGCATCGCGCAAGATTGCGCGGCTCGCTCAATTTGCAATTAAAAAAAGGACATCGCTTAGCGATGCCCTTTTTCTCTAGTAACTATTAACTCCGTAACTAGTAACTGTGCCTCCGGCGCTACTGCACGTCTACAGTGACCTTGTACATCGGCTTGTCCTTGTAGTTGCGGAGCGCATCTCTCGGGGCCGTGATGACTTTCAGGTTCTTCTTGGTGATGCCTGGCTGTGCACGCAAGACCTTGAGCAAGTCAGCGTTGCGCTGGGAGGCCATCTTCGGGAGAACCTTCATCATGTAGTTCTTGTCGATTTCGGCAGAATGTTCCTTGACGTAAGCCTTGAACTCCTTGTCCTTTTCTTCAATTTCTTCGATAGCTCTATAGTCAAGTTCGTTCAGTTCGGTCTTGTTGCTCTTTTGTTTGTAGAAATCGATCTTGAGCTGTTTGACCTTGTATTCCTTAGCTGTCTTTCTCGGGTTGTAGTACTGAGTGAATGTCAGCATGAGGTTCGGGTCTTTTTGGATCATTTCTGTCATCTTGATTGCCTTGGCGTACTGTTCGCTAGTGAACGTTTCGGTGTTGGCATCAATCAGCACTTCATCGTTCTTGCCGAGGTCAAAGCCGAGGGCGCTGGCGCCTGCCATGGCGAGGTTTCCGACGAGTCTAAACGGCGACACGGCGACCTTCACGAGCAGGTTTACAACGGTCTTCCAGATAATCTTTCCGTAGGAGAATTCCGGGTCATCGAGGTTACCTTTAACTGGTACGTCGAATTGAATCTTGTCGTCCTTGTCCTTCAAAATGTAGAGACCGATTTTCATCGGGACGGTGTATTCCGGGTCGATGTCGTCGACCTTGTTCCCTACGGTGATGTTATAAATGTCGATGGTGTTCTTGCTATCGAGGTTGCGGTCTACAATCTTGTTTTCGCTAGCGAATGCGAGTGTGCCGGCCTTGATGGGGTAGGCGGTGTAGTGGAGTGAGTAATTCGAGAAATGCTTGAGCACAAGGTTCTTGACGCTGATGTAAATGTCCATCGTGTTCAGGTTGCTGAGGGCGCCGTGGTACTTGAGCGAGAGGCTTCCGCCTTCGGGGAAGCTTGCGGCAACGTTAACATTGCAAGGCGTGTCGTAATTGATGTTTTGGCCTGTGACAGTAATGGCGCTCACCTTGTAGTTGAACGGACGGATAATCGTGTGGTCGGTAATTGTTATGTAAGTGTTCTTGACGAGAAGCTTGTTGATTTTTGCCTTGAGCTTCTTTGCCTTGGCGGGCTTCTGGTCTGCAGCTTTGGCTACACTTGTTGTGTCGCTTGTGGCTTTGCTTGTTGTGTCTGCAACGGGTTCAGCCTTAGGTTCAGCTTTCGGTTCGGGTTTAGGTTCAGCCTTTGGAGCTGCTTCTGCTGTGACTGTCGAATCGGTAGTTGCGGTAGAATCCGTTACCTTTGCGGCACCCTTGTTCATCGGGGTGAGGAGCACGTCAAAGTTTGTCTTGCCGTCCTTGTACAAATCGATATGTGCAAATGCGCCATCCACAATGACGGAGTCGATGAGGTATTCGTTGTCGGTCAGGTTTGCTTTGCCAATTCCGACTGTAACGTTTTCTGCACCCATCTTGCTTCCGCTCTTTTCGGTGAGGTCAATTTTGTCGAGTATGACTTTGCCCTTGACGTTGGAAGAAAGTATGCTGTTGATGTTGCCGCTGATGGTGATATTTGCCGAGAGAAAGCCCGAGAAGTCCTTGTACGTGATGGAATCGTTCAGGTACGGCTTGATGCAGGCGAGTGCGAATCTATGCAGGTTCAAATAAATATTGAAATCGTACGTGGCCATGTTGGCATCGACTTTAACGCTCAGGTCACCACCATCTGCAAACTTGAGACTTACATCAACACCTGTAGCATTGTCTTCGAGGTAGATTGCCGGAATGTTGATGGAGAAATCCTTGAGATGGAACTTGGAACCGACTTTGGTGTCTTGGTAAATGATGTTACCCTTTTCAAAGACGATGTTCCTAAGGCTGAGTTTGACCGGAAGGCCGGCTGCGATTTCTGCAGCGCTCTTGCTTTCGTTATCTTGGGCTTTCTTTTCTTCAGGATGTTCGGCGTAGTAGATGCTGTCTTTTTGCGCCAAGAAATCCAAAATGTCGCTGAAGTTGAAGCGCTCTCCGTGCTGCGTGGTGCGAACGTAGAGGGCTTTCATGTAGATGTCGCTGATATCCAATGTTCTCGTGATGAGCTTCAGCGGGTTGATGTTCATGCTGAACTTGTCGAATGCGACGAATTTGGTCTTGTCGTCAGCTTCCAGGATGGCGAGCGTATCGACATCGAGAACGTACGTGAACGGGTTCAGGCTGATGTCCTTGATGGTGATGCTTCGACCAATCATCTCCTTGGAATGTTCTTCGATGTAGCTGCGGGCGATTTTTGGGGCCACGAGGAGCGCAACGAAGTAGAGTACGATGAGTGATCCCAGAACAATGAGGGTGATTTTGACTGGCTTTTTCATGGTTGTATAATCCTTGGCTGACGATGCCATGGTTGAATTTTCAACATAAAATAAAATAGCAAAATTGTAATTTTTGGCATCATGTTGATTTTTATTGCATGTTGTTTACTGTAATAAACAATAAAGAGGCTTTTTTTTAATAATGTCCTAGACTAAAAAAGTTATTCTTAGGGTATGGACGCGAAATTACATTATTGTGAACCGGGTTACGCCCCTTCATCTTCCAAGACTTTCCTGATTGCCTTTTCGGAGGATGTTTCTTCTGCATCGCTCAAGTTCAAAATTTTGGACGCCTCGTCAAATTGCGTATTTGAGGGCGTTGCCGAAAAATTGGGCCGTTGCGATTATACGGGCGAGTTCCTTTACAAAGGGGACTTCTCTTCGGTAACGGCTTTGGGGCTGTATCGAATTGTTCTTGAAGGCTTGAATGTAACTTCGCATGAATTTCAAATTTCTGGAGAATGGCTTGCTCGCGAGACTCGTGCGAATATCAAGTCGTTCTATTATCAGCGGAGCGGCATGGAATTGCCTGCAAAATTTGCGGGAGAGTGGGCTCGCCCTGCAGCGCATTTGGATTCCGCGTTGGAATTTCATCCGACCATGAATCGTTCCGGAGTTTGGAATGCCCATGGTGGCTGGTATGATGCCGGCGATTATGGAAAGTATATTGTGAATGGTGGCGTGAGCGTTGCTACGTTGATGCTTGCTTGCGAACTGCGAAAAAATTCGGAATTTGTGGGTGGTGCCGCTTTTAAAGAATCGTTTGAACAGCCGGTAAGTTTGCTCGATGAAATCCGTTTTGAACTTGAATTTTTCTTGCGCATGCAAGATGATGATGGCGGCGTTTTCTTCAAGGTGACTCCTTACCGTTGGGATGGCTTTGTGACTCCGGCGGAATCGGATGCTTCGCAAAAGCGTTATATTCTTGGAAAGTCGACTTCGTCTACATTGAACTTTGTGGGCGCCTTGGCGCAAGCGTATTGCTTATATACGGATGTCGATGCTGACTTTGCGGCTGATTGTTTAAAGGCTAGCGTCCGTGCTTATTTGTGGGCCGAGCAAAATCCCGAAGTCGATTGGCCGCATAATACGGAAGGTAGTGGCGGATATGGGGACCCGGATTTAGGCGATGACTTTTTCTGGGCGCGTGCAATGCTTTACCGCGCACTTGTTGCAGAAAATGCAGATAAAATTGTTGGCGGTGTTGCCGCGGAATTGATTGAACGGATTGAAAAGCAGCTCCCTGCGGATATGGAAGCGTTTTTGCCGACGTATGGATTGCAATGGCGCTCGACGCAGAACTTGGCTTGGTTTGCGCTTGCAACAATGGATTGCAAGTGGACTGAAAAAGCTCGAAAGGCTTTTATGTACACGGCTGAAGAAATCCTCAAGTTGCAAAATGAAGACCCGTATAGCTTATCGATCCGCAAGTTTATTTGGGGCAGTAACGGTGATATTGCAAACCATGCGCTGACTTTGTATTTGGCGTATGAATGGTTTAAAGAACCGAAATATTGCAAGGCTGCAATGGAACAAATTGAGTTTATCTATGGCAGGAATCCCGTGGACGTGAGTTTTGTAACGGGTTCTTCCTGGAATTCTCCGAAATTCCCGCATCACCGCATTAGTCATTCTGATGGTGTTGTGGAACCTGTGCCTGGGCTTGTTGTCGGAGGGATCAACGTGGATCGTCAGGATGCTCACCGCAATCCGCATTATCTTGGGGATGCTCCGGGAATGTCTTATGCGGATGAACAGTGTTCGTTTGCAAGTAACGAAGTTGCAATTAACTGGAGCGCGCCTTTGACTGCTGCACTGTTATTGCTGAGTGCTTAATTGTTGCTTTAGTGAAATGCTCTGCATCTCCGTCATCCTGAGCGAAGCGAAAACAACCTCAGAAGGCGAGCGTTGCAGCCATGCTTGCATGGATATAACCGAGCCAAAGAGGTTGGGGCTTCGCCATCAGAATGACGTAATAGTGTTTCGTTATTTTCGTTTCTTAACGTCAGCCTTCTTTTCGGAAGCCTTTTCTTTGGCTTTTTCTTTCGGCTGGTCCTTCGTTTGCGTTTTGGACTGCTCTTTCGGCGTTTCTTTAGTTTCTTTGACTTGAACTTTTTCAGACGCCTTTATAGAATCTTTGGCCGCTTCTTTTTCCGATTCCGCTTTTATCTTGTCTTCAATTTTCGGCAAGAGCTTTTGCAAGTTGACATTCGGGTTTATTTCGCGCTTGTATTCGGCATAAGATTTAACTGGCTTGTAATAAGATGAATCAACAGCTTCGAGCGTGTCGGTATTGAATAAATCGAAATACGATGCAAATAAAGCGGCCCAGCTGCGGAGCCAATTTTTACGTGATTCTCTATTGCTGTACCAGCAAGAAGGGTTATATGTGACGTGCTTGATGTCTTTGGTCAAGTAAACAGGGCTGTTTCCGGAAAGCTTTTGGAAAATTCTTTTGACGCGGTATGTCGATGCCGCATCGGTTATAAGAAGAACGGTGTCTGCGTTGTGCTTTTTTAACCAAGGAATGAGTGAATAGGCTTCGCTAATGGTGGAAGGATCGTTGTGCGGCACGAGAAAAACTGCGTTTTTGTCGAAGTCACCGAGCTTCATGAAATCTTCGGCGTAAAATTCTGCATTGCTACGATCGCGGTAAATTCGACGGCCAAGAATCAGCACGGAATCCGCTTTGCCTTCTCTTACGAGTTCTGCTGCAAAATCGTTGCGTTCTAAGTCCGCTGTTTGCCCGTCGAGTATGGTAACCCATTTAACGTGCTCAAAATTATCGTCTTGAACAAGCCAATGACCGCTTTTTTCAAAGGTAATATAGATGATGATGGCTATGGCAAGCAAAACAAGCAGCGCAATTCCTACGCTGAAATTTTTTTTCTTACGATCGTTTTTATCGGACTTTAGAATATTTGACAAAGTAATTACCTGCTTAGATTGTCTTGCCTGTTATGCTATGGGCGCGTTCTTGAAAACATACAAAATAGCATCTTCGCCATCGGAATAGTAATTTTTGCGGACGTTGTATTGCTTAAAACCATGCTTTTCGTAAAAGGCGCGGGCCTTGACGTTTCCTTTGCGGACTTCCAAAAAGCATTGATCATCGCTTTCGGTTAGTTTATTCAAGCCGGCTTTCAAAAGTTGGCTGCCGATGCCCTTGCGCTGTTCTGAAGTGCGGGTGGCAATACTCAACAGTTCGGAATCGGAACCGAGCAAATGGAATATGGCATAACCTAAGAGTGCGCGGCTTGTGTCGCCATTTGGACTGCCGCCATCATCCTCGCAAACAACGCAGTACGCATATCTTGCGCGGATTTCCGACAGAAACTGCTTTTCATTCCAATCCTGAAATGCCAGTTCCCGTTGCAATTCGAGAACTGGAGGCAAATCATTTTCGGTCATTTCGCGCAGTTGCATGGCGATTACACCTTCAACTTCTCGAAGTACGAGGGCTGGATGTAGTTGGCTTCTTGAATAAGTGAAGGCTTTACCGTTTCAAAAAGCGGAGACCACATGCTAAGTGGCTTGCCTGTATCGAGTGTTGTTGAAATACCTTGTTCTGCAAAAACAGTCGAAAGCGCTTCGTCGGCGAGGGCCGCCTGGTCTACAACAGCGGTCTTTACGGAACTTGACTGGAGTCGTGTAACAACATCGGCGGTTTCGATAAAGCTTTCTTCGTTGTTCAATCGCAAGTACCAGAACCCATTGCGTGCGCGAATTACGACTGCAACAGATTCATCGGGGGCGCCAGCAAAGCAGGCGAGAGCCTGCAATGTCGTCACACCGTACAAATTGCGTTTGCCGCTAAAGCAAAGCCCTTGGCAGAATGCGACGCCCGTGCGCAGTCCGCTGAACGAACCAGGTCCAACTGTCACCATGACCCGCTTCACGTCATCGAGCGTAGCGCCGACTTTCGCAAGCAGAGAATCTAGGCTTGCACTCAAGACTTCGCCTTTGCCAGCCGGGTCTACGATTTCTTCGTAAATCGAGCCTGCATACAGCGCCATCGAAATTCCCTTGCGGGATGTATCTACTATTAAGTCGTAGTTAGTCATTGGTCAATAGCCGTTAGTTAGCGCTTGATCTCCAAGCTCTTGTCGATGATGAGGTCGATTAGCTGGCTGTATGTGATGCCATTGCATGCGGCCTGTTGCGGCAGTAGAGACGTTGGCGTCATGCCTGGGAGGGTGTTCGTTTCGATGGCGAAAAGTTCGCCATCCTTTGTAATGCGGACGTCTGTGCGGCTGTAGCCTGCGCCACCCAAAGCGTAGTGAGCGTTCTTTACAAGTTCCTGGATGCGAGCGGTGAGTTCCGGTGCGAATTCGGCCGGCGTCACTTCCTTACATTCGCCATTGTACTTGGCTTCGTAGTCGAAGTATTCGCGAGTGGTCATACGCATTTCAGTTGGCGGCAAGGGCTTTTCGCCTTCGATGTAACCGCAGCTGGCTTCGCCACCGGCGATGAACTTTTCGCAGAGCAAACGGTTGGAGTCCTTGAACAAGTCCTGAGCAATCTTGCCGGCTTCGTCAAGATCCTTTGCAATGCCAATGCCGATGGAAGAACCTCCCAGCGGGTCTTTGATGACGAGCGGGAATCCAAGTTCGTCGGCAACGCTCACGAGCGTGTCACCGGTGAAGTCGTGCTTCCAGATGACGCGGTAGGGCGGTGTCGGGATGTTGTTTGCTCGATAAATTTCTTTGGACTTGATTTTGTCCATGGCAAGAGCCGATGCCAAAAGGCCGCAACCCGTGTAAGGAATACCCCAGTTTTCAAGCAATGCCTGGATGTGTCCGTCTTCGCCCCATTTGCCGTGGAGGGCAAGGAATGCGATGTCGGCAGACGGAAGTTCCGAAAGGGCCGGAGACTTTTTCTTGTTTGCGGCCGAGCCTTCGAGGCTATAGAAATAGTTTGCAGAGAAGTTTGCTTTTTGGTACGGAGAAAGTTCGCGGGAAGACCAGTGCCAGGTGCCGTCTTTGTCTATGAGCACCGGGTGTATGTTATACTTTTCCGGATCCATGGCACGCACGACGCCGGTGCCGCTGACGACTGAAACATCATGTTCTGTAGATGGACCGCCCATCAAAACCAAAACGCGTAAACGGGACATAAAAACCTCACTAAAAATCTTTGCGATTTAATCTAGTAAATTAGTTGATAGTTACTAGTTACTAGAATGTGTTGTTGCTTGAATGTGCCGTATCAAAATTTTTAAGAAACTTGGGAAAAACTAAATAAGTCTGTTTTTACGTGAAAAAGCTCTAAAAACAATAAATATACGCCTATAAATCTTGCCGGATTGAACCGACATAATCTATATTAAAAAAGATAGGTGTCAAAAAGGAAGTCGTATGAGAGTTTTTGTAACGGGTGGAACTGGGTTTATTGGCCATTATGTAGTTAAGGCTCTTTTGGAAAAAGGGCATGAAGTAGTCGTTGCTACACGCCATCCGAACAAGGTGCCAACCTTAAGGTCGAATCCGAATGTTTCTTTTGTCGAAGCAGCTTTGACAGATTTCGAAAAAATGGGTGAGGGCCTGATTGGCTGTGACGCTTGTATTCATGTAGCTCTTGGCTGGGGTGATACCCCGAGCGCCATGCTCATGAACGATACCCGTGCAACTGTTGCTCTTTTGGAAATGTCCGCTCGTGCAGGATGCGAAAAGTTTATCATGACGAGCAGCACCTCTGCTATGGGCCGTGTCCGTTCCGAAATGCGAGAGACGACTAGCAGCATGCCTATCGATTTGTATGGTGCGACCAAAGCTGCTGGCGAAGCCTACGTGCTTGGTTTTAGCCATGGTTACGGGAGCCAGTTCCCTGAAGTCAAGATGAAGCGCAATATCATCCGTCCGGGTTATACGTTTGGCAATCCGGCATTCCCCGATGGATGCTCGCAGCCGGACCGCCGCTTCTTTGAAATGGCTTACGCCGTCAAGGAAAACCGCGATATTCATATTATCAAGAATGACGGAACGCAGTTTATCCATGCTTCCCAGCAGGCTCAGATTTATATGAAGTTGCTTGAATCGGACCTCAATGAAGAAATCTTCCTCGGTCTAGGTTCCGAATGGATCAGCTGGAAAGAAATTGCTGAAAAGATGATTGCTCTTAAGCCTGATTGCACTTCTAAAATCGTGGAAACCGACATGGGCTGGGGCGATGAACCGATGCTCTATGATGTTCAAAAAATCAAGGACACCTTTGGACTTGTGTTTGATGCCCATGACTTCTTGGACGAACACATCCGCTGGACCTTTGAAAACGCTTAATAAAACTTAATCGTATAAAATACGATGCCATATAAAAAGCCGCTTTTGAAAGCGGCTCTTTTCATTTTTAGTTGGCGGCATACTTGCTGATGAATAGTGCAAGTAAACCTATGACCATTGCAACTTTTAAGACGTTCTGTGCAAGATGGTATTTATGTCGCCATGCTTTGATAAGAGTGTAGATAAAGCAGGGAGTGAGTGTTATTCCTGTAATGATAAGGAACAGCGGCGGATAATTGTTGTTATAGGCTTCTTCCATGAAGAATACAGGGACGGGGAGCAATAACCAGGTAATGCCAATAATTATACCGGCGAGGACTCGAGCGGCCTTTGCACCTGCGATAAGCGGGAATGTCTTGATACCGACCTTAAGGTCACCTGTTTCGTCTTGGAGGTCCTTGTAAATTTCACGAGCGGTTGTAATCAAAAATGTAAGTGGAATGGCTGGGATGATTGCCCACGTTTCATTTACGGGGCTTTCGTAATTTGCAAAGTTAAAGTAGTGCTGCACCGCATATAGCAAAGGAGTTGTGCAGAGGAATGCGACTGTTATGTTCTTGACGAGCGGGGTGTGCTTTATTCTGCGGTTATATGCCGTGAGCAGTGCGATAAGAAGAACGAAAAACCACAAAGGGAATGTCAGGATGATAGCACCTTCTATGCCAAATGCCGCTGCATGTTCCCAGTCTTTGACGACGTTCATGAACTTCACGCATTGTATAATAGTATCGCCAAGTCCGCAGAGAATTGCGAGTATTGCAAGAGCTATCCACGCCTTTTTGGCGGATTTGATGGTGACCATGCCAGTCACGAGCGGACGTTCTGGACGGTTCAGCTTGTCGCTTTTCTTGTCGATAATATCGTTATGGATGTTTGCAAACCCGAGTGCAGATGCAAACCCGAGAATCTGCAAAAGCAGAACGTAAATGGGTGGGTAGTGCTCTAGTAACCCATAGCCGATTAATAGCGTGATTATTGCAATCACGATATTTGCTGGACGTACCATCTTGAAAAGCGTGTATAGTGTCGATTTCATGTTTTTTAATATATATAAAAGTTTCAAAAGTTTACAAAAAAATGCAATTTGAGCGCAGAAAATAGAACTTAGAGCAATATATCAATCAAAAATTCCTGATATTCACTAAAATACTATCTTTATATCATGGCTTTTTTCACCAAAAGTAATCTGGAAGATCTAAGAAAGGAAGCGGACCAGCTTTCTATTTGTGTTGAACATTTTCTGTATGCCGCTGAACATATTCCCGAAAGTGACTGGAAAACGAAGGGTTTTTACGATAATTGCATTGAAAAGTGCAATGGCCGGTTGAAAGCAATTCATTTTTTGATGGAATCTATTAGGCGCGGACGTCCGGTAACTGAAGAGGAACTGGAAGAATCTAGAGAGCTCGAAGACGAAAAACTTTCTAAATTGACTAAAAATGCGAAATAACGATTTTGATTCTGTCGAAAATGAAGATGCTCCGTTGAAGAGTGTTCGTACGTCGCGGCGAGAACACAGAAGTCGCCGTATTGACGTGATGCGAGAATTAGAATCGGGTGTTGTGGATGAACGGCCTATAAAGGAGCGCTTTAGCCGCGAATTTAAAAAGGCGAAAATCAAGCGCATCAAGAATCCTGTCGAAAATATCGGTGAAGAAAATTGTGTAGAAGGCCTTGTGCTCGAAGTGCATCGCCGTACCTGTGAAGTGCGACTAGACAATATTCCTAATTCTGAATCCCAAATTCCGAATACCACTGTTACCGCCATGTACCGCGCTACAACCTCCAAGACGCTCGGGGAATTCCCAGCTGTTGGGGACCGAGTTTTGCTTGGTCTTGTGAATGACGGCGATGACGAGGGCGATGGTGTTGGTTCACAAAAATATTGTGTTGTCCGCGTACTTCCGCGCAGGAGCGAACTGAAACGCCCGGGTCCACGAGATAGCTTTTACAAGCAGCAGACGCTTGCCGCAAATATTGACCAGGTTGTCATTGTGGCTAGCGTGACGCAGCCGGACTTCAATTACGGCTTCATGGACCGTTTTTTGCTTGCTGCAAATTTGAATGACCTGCCGTTTGTACTTGTGCTCACGAAGATGGACTTGCTCCCGAATGGCGAAGCTGACCTTTCAAGCGATATCCGCGATTTCTTGAAAATAGTCGACAAGGTGATTCCCGTGAGTGTTAAAAGTGGTGAAGGCCTCGAGGTCTTGCGCAACGAACTGGTCGGAAAGTCATCGGTCTTTAGTGGTATGAGCGGGGTCGGCAAGTCGACGCTTATCAATGAACTTGTTCCGCATGCCGAACTGCGTACGGGAGATGTCCGTGAACGTGATGGCAAGGGAAGGCATACGACGACTTCTTCAAGCCTGTTCGATTTCCCCGGTGGCGGCTATGTTATCGACACGCCGGGTATCCGAAGCATTGGTCTCATGGACTTGGAACCGGAAACGCTTGCCAAGATTTTCCCGGGCTTTTTTGATGATGACCATTTTACTTGCAAGTTTAGTAACTGCAAACATCTCAAGGAACCGGGATGCGCGGTACGTGCTGCTGTTGAATCGGGTAAATTGTCCGAAGCTCGGTATGCTAGTTATGTGCGAATTTTAAATTCAGGAAAGTAATTCATGTCTGACGTTGTAGTTAAAATAGCCCTTATCGCATCGATTGTATTGATGGGGTATAACATTTCTGAGTTTTCCGCCAGCTTCAAGACGGTGAGCGATAAGATTGGTGAATTCCTGAATATAGCGAAAGAAAATTCGGCTTCGGATTCCGTTTTGCGTTTAACCAATATCTTATCTTCTTGCCTTTTGTCCATTGGCTATGTGGTTCTCGTTTATTTCTCGGATATTGTTTGTTGGATTGTAGCCTTGGTTGTTGTTAAATTGCTTTTGACATTGTTTGTCTCGGATAAATTTTTGATTCAGGTTTTGCGTGATGGATGCCTATCCAAAAAGGGCTATCTCGTCCTGAAATTTGATGCGCTGTTTAATGCTGTTATGGGCTTTGCTTTCGCTGTAATATTGGTACTCTAAGATGAAAAAAATGAACGCTGTTTTCTCGAAAATGTTTATGCGCGTAATGGTTGTCATTGCGTTTGCTCTTGCCACTGCTACATCGTCTTTTGCTCAGGGCGGGGCTACTTCTTCGGGCGTGTTTAATCCGCTTGGTCAATCGTCTGCAGGGGGTGCTGGAATGGGTATGCGCCTTCCGTTGATTGTTGGCGGTTCCTTTGGCATTGGCTCTGGGGCTGGTGTTGGCAATGGTAGCGATGTTGGCCTTTGCTGTGTCCGACCGATGATTGGTGCGTGGATTCCGGGAATAGCATTCTTGCGTTTGGGTTATGGCTTTTCGAGTTACGAAGAACAGGATGACGATAAGAAGAATGAAGTTGAAACGTCGAGCTTTAGCGTTGATTTGGGCACCCATCTTTTTAGCGAGTTTTACTTGACGGGCTCTTATTCTCGCGTGAGTGCGTTGAGTGCAAATGGCGATATTGCATGGAATGAATGGAGCGTTGGTTTTGGCACATTCTGGTTTGTTTTCTCACGTACTTTGCTGACGCTAGATTTCGGTTATCACTGGGTTCGAAAGCATTATGACCCGTTTGTAGATAGAGATGTTTCGGGCGGACGCATGCAAATGAATATAGGCTTTGCAGTCTTTGTTTATTAGTTTGTAAAAGTTTTAATGAGTTGATTGATGAAGAATGTTGCTGTTTTAGGTGGTGCTTTTGATCCGGTCCATAAAGATCACATGCGTGTGGCTAGAACTTGTCTGGATCGTGGATTTTGTGATGAAGTTTGGTTTATGCCGAGTCCCGATCGTTGGGACAAGACGCTGAATGCAAGCCCCGAAGACCGCTTTGCTATGCTTGAACTTGCTTTTTCGGGCGATAAGCGCTTGGTGCTTTCGGACTTGGAAATTCAGCAAGGCGATTACCGTGGTTCTTACGTTTTTTTGATGAGTCTCAGGGAAAAATTCCCGGATATCAATTTCCGCTTGCTGACCGGTGCCGATACCTACGAAGGTATTCCGCATTGGCGCGATCCCTTGAATTTTTACGGAACGAACTACAACGGACATTTACTGCTTCGCGATATTGAACTGATTGTGTTTGCTCGCAATGGCTATCCGCAACCGGATATGGAACAACATAATCGTAAAGGCTATGCTCCGCTTTATTGGCTTGGTCCGGAACAAGGTTTTAATGGCGTTTATTCGAGTACCGCTATTCGTAGGGAACTTTTGCTGAATCGTAGCGTTTGTCCGCAAGGACTGGAACCCTCGGTTTACGATTACATTATCAAGCACGATTTGTACAGGGAATAAAATGGGCAAAGCTCCTTCTGATATGTTCTTCGAGAGCGAAGTGCGCCCGGAATACGAAGGTCGCCTTTTGCTCGATTCCCTCAGTGACCGCTTTACGTACCACAGCCGCGAAGATTGGATTGACCGTTTGACGCGTGGTCTTGTGACGATTAACGGGGTGGTGGCGAACGTGGAAACGATTGCGCATCGCGGCGACAAGGTCGTGTACCACGTTGAAAATTATAGCGAGCCCGAAGTTCCGATGGATTTCGAGACCGTCTTTGAAGATGATGAATTTATTCTAGTTGCAAAGCCTGCGGGTGTTCCTGTGCACCATACGGGCCGCATTTTCTACAACACGTTTGCAGCAATTATCCGTCGTGAATTTGATTCTGAAACGGCAACGCCGATGCACCGATTGGACCGTGATACCGGTGGACTTATCTTGTTTGCAAGATATGGTGAAACGGCTGCGCGTTTCCAAAAAAATCTCGACCGCATTTTGCTCCGCAAGTTCTATCTTGCCGTGGTGCGAGGTAAGTTCCCCGAAGGTGAAGTCGAGTGCAAAATGCCGTTGCGCGAAGACCCGGAAGACCCGATTCGCTTGCGCATGCATCACCGTGCGGATGGCAAGGAATGTTTTACGCGCTTTAAGCTCGTGCGCCATTTAAATTGCCCCGAAATTGCACCGGAACTTTCGCTTGTCGAGGCGGAACTCATCACGGGGCGTAAACATCAAATTCGTGCTCATCTTGCTGAGATGGGTTTCCCGATTGTGGGCGACCGCTTGTACTATCGTGATGGCGAGTATTACCAGAAACTTGCGCAGGGTGGCGAACTCACAGATGACGATATCAAGGTGCTTGGAGCCCATAACCAAATGCTTTTTGCGTATAAGGTCGAACTCCAACTCCCGTATTGGAACGAACCCCGTACATTCGAAAGCCACGCGTACCCCGCTGATATGGCAAAACTCCTCGCAGAATAACGCAAAAACGCGAAAAAATGCGTTTTTTGCACCGTTTTTACATAAAAATTGAATCAGTGCGTGAATTTTTGGCGCACTTCTTTGTATCTTATTGCACATGAATTTTTCATTCCTTCCTAAAGTATTGTTGTGTCTTGGACTTACAGGCGTAATTGCCCAGGCCCAAGAAACGGTCGAAAGCGTTCGCCGCCAAATTAAGGCTGTTGAAGCCGAAACGGCCCGCGAAAAATCAATGCACGATGCCGAAAAAAAGCGTCATGCCGAATTCGTCGAAGTCGGTCGCAAAAAAGTGCAGAACCTCTCGGCGCAGAATAAATCTCTAAAGGCAGAAATCGATTCGCTCAAGGTCGAACTCAAGAAGATTTCGAGTGCACGTGCCAAAACTAATGGCTCGATCCGCTATTTTGAAGGCCGCAAGACGAAGTACGCAGACTCGCTTGCTACCGTTATCGATTCTCTTGTACCGTTCTTTGAATCGGATTTTCCGTACCGCACGGACGAAGCGGTCAAGAGCATTCAAGAAATTGCAAGTTTGCTTCATAAGGGACTTATCGAAACGGACGATGCTTTGAACCGTACGATGGAGGTTTTCTACGACCGCATCCGCCTGGGTTACACCACCGAAGTTTGGAAGGGCTTTTTGCAGGTGGATACTCGCAACGTGGCGGGAACGTATTTGCGTTACGGTGCAGTCGCTTCGATTTTCGTTGGTAACGATGGTAATGATGTCTTGTTCCTTACCAGAAACGGCTCCGGCTACGCATGGAAGAACGTTTCCGAAGACCTCACGATGCGTACAATTCTCAAGGACGTGATGAAGGTTGCCGAAGGCAAAACAGCTCCAAGACTTGTAACTATACCGGTCTCTTTCCCGAAGGAGGCTAACTAATGCTTTTTAGACGAAAGACGAGAGACGAGAGACGAGAGAATGGTTGTGTCATCCTGAGCGAAGTCGAAGGATCCAGGACGTTTTTCTTGTTGCCTTTGCTAATCGCAGCATTTGCCATTCTCGCACCGGCTTCTTACGCTCAGCAGAACGTGACTGTCGATGCCGTCAAGAAGCGTGCCGAACTCAATAGCGCAAAGGCTGACCTCGAAGAAGCACGCCGCAAGCGTGATATGGCTGTGGCTGCCCGCTGGAAGGACCGCGAAACGTTCAACAAGGAACGTGAACTGTTTAATGAAAAGTATCAGCTCGGCAAGGAACGCGTGGACGCCTTGATGTCTGAACGCACTCGCTTGCTCGAAGATGTGCGCGTGGCTCGCGAAGACTTGGCTCAGGTCAAGTTGCAGGCCGAAAAGGCTCGTGCTGAATACCTCACGCTTGCTCCGGGCCCGGAACGCTTGGAAATGCTTGCCAAGTTCCAGGAACAGGGCGTGCCGTTCAAGATGGCTGAACGTGTCGAAGCGCAGAACAAGGTCAAAAAGGAAATGTCCCTGTACAGGGATAATCCGCTCCGCATTGCGCAGGCGATGCTTGATGTCGCGAAGAAAGAAATGAAGTTCACTCGCGAAGCTCGTGTTGAAAAAGCTGACCTCATGTTCGGTAGTTCTGTTGCCGAAGGCGACCGTATGCGTTTGGGAGGTCTCTTTGCCATGCAGATGGCTAAAGTTACCGACGTGAACGGATTCCACCCGTCGGCTTTGATGCTCCCGGTCGCAGGTGAAAAGAAGCGCATTTATAGCTGGCAAGAAAATCTCACGCCCGAAATGCGCAAGGATGTGGCTAAGGCTTTCGCCGGTGCAAACGATTCCGCATTCGTGATGGTGCCGGTCGATGTGCTCCTCAGTACAGAACTTTCGAGCGAACTTGCAAACCATCAGGAAACAACGTGGAAAGAAGACTTTGCAGAATTCTTCCATAATGGCGGTATCTTGATGTACCCGATTGCAACGCTCTTTATTCTCGGTATTATCATATTCCTCGTGCGTTTAGTGTGGCTCATTGTGCTTGGCTTTGGTGGTCGTAGCGCTCGAGCTGCAACAAAGGCGCTTGCTGTTGGCGATGTGAAACTTGCTACTGCTGAATCCGTGAAGGCCCGCGGCGAAGTGGGCAAGGTGTTGCGTTCTGTACTCGGCAAGAATTTCAAGGACCGCGCAAGTGCAGAAAAGTCTCTTGAAGTCTTGTTCGCTGGCGAAGTGCCGAAGCTCGAAATGGGTCTCAGCTGGATTTCCGTGTTTGCGGCAACGGCTCCGCTCCTTGGTCTCTTGGGTACCGTTATGGGTATGATTGAACTCTTTAACGTGATTACCATGCATGGCACGAGCGACCCGAAGCTTTTGGCTGGCGGTATTTCCATTGCTCTTGTGACGACGGAAGCGGGCCTTATTGTTGCCATTCCGCTGCAACTTTTGCACACGCTCCTCGTGAACATTGCCGATTCTGTCCGTACCCGCATGGAAAAGACGGGCCTTGCAGTTCTTAACGCCATCTGGATTAAGGAAAAGTAATGGACGAATATTCCGTCATCGAAGCGACCATGAGCATCCTGCTGCGCGGCGGCTGGGTGTTGCTCCCGTTGTTCCTCATCGGGTGGCTTGGTTGGTTTTTGATGTTTGAACGTTACGGCTATTATTTGATGCTTAAAGGGCGTTCGGCTTCGGCGTTCTTCAAGGATTTAGATGCTGTGGGCGAGGAGGCTGCTTTTGCCCGATTGAAAAAGCGTCGCTTTGGGTATTTCCTTGCGCTTGTCGAAAACGTGCGTGAGTACCGCAAAGATGGGCCGGTTGCCGTGCGTAATGCCATGCTTGCAACGCGTCATCAATTGGATGTGAGCCTTTCCAAGTCGCTCAAGACGATAGTGACATGTGCCTCGATTGCTCCCTTGCTTGGACTCTTGGGAACGGTCTCGGGCATGGTGCATACGTTCGAAACGATTCAAAAGTTCGGTTTTGGTAACCCGGTTTTGCTCGCGGATGGCATCTCCGAAGCTCTCCTCACGACGCAGGCTGGGCTTCTGGTGGCATTCCCGCTGATGCTTGTTTACAACTATCTCGAAAGCCGAGTAGATTCTATTGGTGATTATGCCTGGGGCGAAGCGCTCAAGTACGAAGAACGCTGCTTTGCCAAGGAGGTTGAATGAGTTTTATACGCAAACGTTCGAGAAGCGGTGGTGGCATTGATGTGTCGCCGATGCTCGACATGGTGTTCATCCTTTTGATCTTCTTTATCGTGACTTCTACGTTTACCCGCGAAACGGGTGTGGATGTGACGAAGCCGAAGGCAAGTTCTGCAAAGGAACTCGCTAAGGAAAGCATTTTGATTGGCGTAACTCGCCAGGGTACAATCCACATCAACGAAACTCAGGTGAACCTCTCGACGCTCCAGACCGTGCTCCGCCAGATGATGGCCGAAGCGCCGGACCGTCCGGTGATTATCGTGAGCGACCGCGATGCCCCCAACGGAGTTGTTGTTGACATCCTCGATGAATGTAATTTGGCGAAGGTGAGAAAAGTCTCCATCTCCGCGAATAAGGAGGAGTAGCTCTCGCTCTCATGCTTGACTTTTGTGCGAAATATTTCCGATTCCCGGTGGCGTTCGTGCTCTCGTTTGTCGTGGGCGCGGTGTTCTTCCTTGCGATTCCGGTCATCAATGTGTTGTTTTTTGACAAGGGCGTCAAGACGGAAAAGCCTTTGGAAACGGTAACCGAAGTCGAAGTGTTGGTGAGTGAAAAGAAGCAAGAAGTCAAGCAGAAGGTTATCCGCACGGTGACGAACCCGAATCCGTTCAAGGTCTCGGCGCACATGGGCGTTTCTCGCAGCCAGAATTTCCAAATGGATTTGTCGCTTGCTCGCGGTGCTGCTGGCGATGGCGTTGCCGTAGATGCTGGCTCGATGGAAAACGTAATTTACGAGGCTGGTGAAGTAGATGAACAGGCTCAAGTGTTGCGCGAAATCCAGCCGAAGTTCCCGGAACGCGCGAAGAAAATGGGCGTTTCGGGTTACGTGAAAGTGTTTATTGTGATTGATGTGAACGGCGATGTTTCGCAGGCGCAAGTGCTGACGCAAGACCCGGCGGGCTATGGCTTTGATATCGAAGCGCTCAAGGCTATTCGCCAGTGGAAGTTCTCTCCGGCGCAGTTACGCGGCTTCCCAGTAGCGCAAAAAGCTACAAAGGAGTTCCGTTTTGTTAAGTAATTTTAATTACAAATTTGGGAACTCTTTGAGTTATGCTACCCGCACCGCATGCGGGCGGGGCCCCAGCTCGGAGTTGCGAAGGCCGCACGGGCCCCTCCCTGCACCCTCCCCATCCTTGGCCGACGCGAATGTAGTGATGAAAAGTTTATCTCAGAAAGGAATGTTTTTTATTAAGAAACACATCTTTCTTTCTGTGCTTTGCTTCTTGCTGTTTTTGCCGTTGAATGTTTTTGCTGCAGATGATTTCTTCTTCAAGGCGAATGAACTTTACGATCAGGGGCGTTACAAGGAATCGGTGAAGTATTACCGTGCCGCGATTGACGATGGCCGTTACGAGCCGTTCGCATGGTTCAACTTGGGCAATGCCCTTGTGCAGCTCGGTAAAAAAGAAGTTGCGATGGTCGCTTACAAGCGCACTGTCGAACTCCTTCCGGACTTTGTGAAGGCTTGGATGCTCCTTGGCGATTTGTATTACCTCGCCGAATCTCCGAGCGATGCGATTGTTGCTTACAACCGCGCGATTGAACTCGGGACTGAAACGGACCACATCCATTTTGCACTTGCTGAATGTTATATGAAGGGTAGCGACTGGACGCTTGCGCAAAAGCATTTTGAACGTGCGCTGGCGCTAAACCCGGACCGCATGGATGCTTGGTATGGCCTTGCCGAAGTCTACGAAAAGCTTGGCGATTACGAATATGCGGTGAAGACGCTCAAGAATGCGCTCCAGATGACAGCGACTGCTGGCGCCGACGTACATTACACGCTCTCGTATTACTACCGCAGCATGGATTCTACGCGGCTCGCTCTCAATGAAATGGAAAACGGCATCATGATGGATCCTGAAAACGTTTCCGCTCGCCGCTATCTCGCTCAGATGTACGTTAAGAACGAATCCCCGTGGATGGCGATTTTCACGCTGGAAGAAGGCCTCCGCCACAAAAAAGGCATTGCGGACTTGAACCTTGATTTAGGGCAAATTTACTTTACGCAAAAACGTTACGACGAAGCGTTTGAATGTTACATGAAGGCTTGGCGTGCCGGTAATTCTCAGGGCCGCATTGGTGCCGAAAACGTCGGCCACATTTTCTCGAACGCCGGCGACACCGAAAAAGCCGAAGCCCTCTACGCCCGCATCCGCGACAAGAAGTAACGTTTCTACTTTGTTGTCCCTAACAATTCATTCCAAAAATTTTTGTTGGATGTTGTATCAATGTAATTGTCGCGCTGCGGATAAATTTTGCCGCTGTACACATCTATTTTAATTCGTCCGAATTTGTCGATGGTTACATCTTTTCGATGAATGTCATAGTGGTTTACTAATGTATGTACTCTATACAAATCATCGTCAATTTTCTCGATTGACTTTGCGGTGCGCATGAGTATACCTTTTGCAGATAAGATATATGCTATTAATAGAAAAAACGTAAAAAAGGCAAACGCATCATGAGCATTTTTGAAAGGGCTGTTAAAAACAACAATTGCCGTATAAGTTATTATTGAAATAAAAATTGTAGTCCATACGGCGAAAATAATCCATACGGTTTTCAGTACACCGGGCTTCAATTTTAACATAAAATATTACCCTTTCTTGCGGTCTTGCCAGACGCTTTGGTTGAACAATTGGCCTTCGGAGAGTCCGTACTTTTCTTCGACGCCTGCTTTTGAAATGGCTGTGTCGATGTCGAGCTTGCCGCGGATGGCTTGCGTATAAATGTCAATTTTGCGGCGGACAGATTCGGGCTCTTCATCCAAGAGTTCTAGGCGGTAGCTGCTTACGTTTTGGGCGATGAGCCTTGGCAATAGCTTGAGGGCGGATTGCGGCTTGCCGACAAAGAGCGTGTTGCGGCATTCGGCATCGGATTGCAAGAAATGGCGTTCGCCCTTGTGGTCCAAGATTTCGACTTTGTGCTGTGTGCAAATCTTTTTGCATTCGGGGAAGCGACGGCCGGTCGTGAGGGCGCGTGCGAAGGCGCAGTATTCCGAGTGGAATGCGGGCATGTACTGGTGCAGGGCGAGTTCGAGTTTGCTTCCGTCAATGTTCTTGAGCAAGTCAAAAAGCTGAGTGCTGTTGAGGTCCCACGACGGGTGTAATTTTTCAAGGCCTTGAGCCAAGAGCCAATCGTAGCTTGCGCTGTTGGTGGCGTTCAAGCTGTAGTCGCCGAGCATCGGAATTCCGGAATCCTTGAGGAGCGCGAGCGAACCGAGGTTACGCACCAATGCAAATTCCGGCATGAGCGTGAGAATTTGTTTGATGTAATGGTTCTCGCTGGGCTTATGGATGCGGAGCGTGGCGATGCCTGCTTCAAAACCGAGCTTGTGGATGCGCTCGAGCGGTTCGTCGTATTTCACGCCCCAGTCAAAGTCCATGACGACTTTATCGATGTCGAGGCCTTGCAATGCGTCGATTTGTTCGGGACGGCGGACGAGGACGGTAATTGTGCGACGATTCTTGGAAGTGCTCGCTGTCGAATTTGTCATTCCCGCGGAAGCGGGAATCTCCTTCACCGAAACATTCTGCAAAAATTCTCGACCCGCGTTTGCTGAAGGTGCAAGTTCTTTCCACTGCAAGCGTTTTTCGTCAAATGCTTGTACAGCTTCTTGACGGAGCGTGCGCAAAACTTTGCCGGGAAGGAATGCGTTTGCTGGCAATTTAATTTCGATCTTGTCGAGAACGTAAGCGGTTGCTGAAAGTCCGGAAAGTTCTTTCTTGGCAATGGCTTGGATTGCATCGGGAGAGACTTCATTGCGTGAGGCTTCGAGGATGGCGCCTTCAACGGTGACCGCGCGCGTTTCGTCTGCGGCGGCATTCGAGCTTTCGCAAATCGTGAGCTTGAGCGGGTCACCGATTTTACCTTCGAGCGTCATGCAAATAGGGATGTGCTTGGCGAAACTCTTGTCGGTAAAAGTCTTGTGGAGTTCTTTTTCGAGGGCGGGGGAGTCGTTGCGGTAGGCTTTCATGCCGTAGGTGACTTTGCGCAAGTTGAATTCGCGACCGAATTCCAGACGGACTTGCAACTTCCCGGCGCGGTTGGCGAATGTTGCCTTGTATAGTCGGCTTCCCGTTTGGCGCGGCTCGGGCTCTGCCCTATATTCCTCAAATAAAATCCCGTCGCCCGGCAATAAAGTGCAAGGAACAGGCTTGTCTTCAAGTTCTACAATCACGCCGTTGCGGTCTACTTGAACGACGGTTCCGATAAATTCACCATGATGGTTCGAAAACGATCCGTCGACGAGTTCCTGATGGTTCACGCCATCGAGCCAACCTGTGTTGAGGCCGCGGGAGAACAATACTTCGAGCGGTTCCAAGTCCTGCGCGGTAAGGCCTAAATCAGTCGCATCGTTTTGATGGATTGCTTCGTCGCCTTCGGCTTCTCGCAATGACGTACAAGGCGAATGCCGCGACAGGCTGCTTGCAGACTGGCATGGCTGAGCCGCAGAGTCATGCACGGAGTGCAATGACGTATTATTTTCACTTAATGTTTCTAATGCCTTGCGGTAGGCGTGCGAGACGGCGGCCACATATTCCGGGCTTTTCAAACGCCCTTCGACCTTGAGTGATTCCACGCCGATTTCCTTGAGTTCTTCAAGTTTCGGGAGCGCACAAAGGTCTCGTGTGCTGAACAAGTAACGCGCCTTCGGGTCTTTCCATTCTTTGCCGTCCACAAAAATGCGGTAGGGGAGGCGACAGCTTTGGGCGCACTGTCCACGGTTTGCGCTGCGCCCGCCAAAGTTTTCGCTGGTGAGGCACTGGCCCGAGTACGAGACGCAAAGCGCCCCGTGGATGAAAACTTCCAGTTCCAGGTCGGTAAGGCTCTTGATTTGTGCAATCTGCTTTGCTGAAAGTTCGCGAGCCAAAACGGCTCTTGAAAATCCGATGTCCTTGACCAAGTTTACGGCTTCGGAACTCGCGAGTGTCATTTGCGTACTTGCATGGATTTCCTGTTCCGGGCTAATTGCCTTGATGAGCCGTGCTAGCCCGATGTCCTGGATTATGAACGCGTCCGGCTTTAACGCAATCAATCGTTCCAAAAATTCCGGCAATTCCTGAATTTCACGCTCGAAGATGAGAATGTTCATCGCGAGGTACGTCTTGACGCCACGAAGCCTTGCGTAGCGGATCATTTCTTCGACATCTTCAAATGAAAAATCTTCGGTTCGACCGCGTGCGTTCCAATGCGGCACTCCATAGTAAACCGCGTCCGCTCCGTTGTTGATGGCGGATTCCAGCATGTCGCGCGTACCGACAGGCAAAAGAAGTTCAGGATTGCTCATACCTGCAAAAATAGAATTTATTGAATGACTTTAAAAAAGTCTGAAGAATAACTTTAGAAAAGTACGTCATGCGGGCGGGGCCCCAGCTCGGAAAAATCTAAAACCCATCCTGGCGCAAGCGCCAACCTTACGGCTCGACCATGACCATACAAGTATGGTCGCGGCACTCGCCTTTAAAGGTTGTGACCGACGCTTTTATTCTCTCGACGAAATTATATGCGTTACAATTGTTTTTTTGTCACGCTGTTTTCATTAGGAAATGTTAATTAAATGTCTTCTAGCTTGTAGCCGAATTGCACAATGGCGCCGGTATTGGCTTCGCGGAAAATGCGCTGGTGGGCGAGCCCTTCTAAAATGGCGTTGTCGAGAGCATCTTGATTTGCTTGAAAATTGTCGTCAAGCGCAATGGATGCAACGGACTCTGAAGATCCTTTGAATCCCTCGTGGATGACCTTCACATAAGTGTATTCCGGGTCCATTTCAAGAACTGCATCGTGGATATGCTTGTCGTTGTATTCAGGATCGCTATTGAATTCGATTCCCGAAGATGTTCGGATAGAAACGGAACCGCAATAACCGTCTTTTTTGAATTTCAACCATTTCTGTCCGTGATGCATAAAACCTCAATTATTCATTGCCAAAAATAATTCTAATTTTGCGATATGTTCAAGAAATCCCTTATTTTGTCGTCTTTAGTTTGCATTTCAATGTTTGGTTTCTCGGGCTGCTCCAACCAGGAGGCTGAGTTTAAAATTGCAACACTTACGGAAGAAAACTCCCGTCTGGCACGTCAAGTCCAAGTTCTCAAGGCTACTTTGGATTCATTGAACGCCCATAACCAGGCGATGGAACATTCCCTCAAGTCCTTGGACATGAAATAAGAGAACCTTTGGGCGCATGTGCTCAAAAAAACATACAATTTTCTCTCATTTTCTTACAATAAACCGATTTTCTGCAAGAAAAATTTGTTAAATTTGCGCTCGTGACTGGCCCCGGTTTGTCGCCACGGCGAAAACCTTATTTGCTTCCCACGTGAAGCCCCGCGACCGTCAAGTCTCCAAGGAGGCGCTAGTAAGATGGTCTTTAATTAACCCACACATTCCAGTCACCCCGCCTGCAGGTTATTTTCCAGCCTGCTCGTGTGGTTCAACCCTTACTTTATGAGGTGCCCGAATGGAATACATCGCTCTCGCACTTTCACTTGTTGCAGTGATTTTGTGCATTGTTATCCTGACTAAGGTGAACAAACTCCTTACCATGCTTCGTACCCCGATTTTCAAGAAGCTCACCCCGGACATGAACTTGAAGCCGTCCGCTCGTCGCCCGATCAGCGCACAGGAAATGGCTCAGCGCGGTGAACGCAATAACAAGGAAAATCGTCAGAACAAGGAACGTCCGGCTAACAACAATAATAAGGATAATCGCAACCAGCAGGCTGCTCAGGCTCCTGCAACACGCGATCGCAACGAACAACATCAGCGTCCGGAACGTGGCCCGCGCCGCGAACGCCGTCCGGAACGCCCGCATCGTGAAGCTAACGCTGAAGCTCCTGCTGCTTCTGCTGAACAGGCTGCTGCTCCGGTCGCTCCGGTTGCACCGGCTGCTGAAGCCCCGGTCGCCGAAGCTCGTCGTCCGCTCGCTCCGCGTATTCCGGTTGAAACTCCGGCTGCTCCGGCTGTCGAAGCCGCCCCGGTCGCACCGGTTGCTGAAGCTCCGGCTGAAGCTGCTGCTGAAACCGTTTTTGATCCGTCCAAGGTCCGCTATGGCCGCCGCAACGTGATCAAGAAGGCTCCGGAACTCTCCGAAGAAGCTTAATTCTCACGAGAATTGCTATTTGCAAAAAAATCCCCAGTCCATTCGGATTGGGGATTTTTTATAAAGACAAAATAACAAAAAACAAACCCCATCGTTTGATGGGGCTTTGTTTTGTGCGACACCAAATTGCGGCGCGGTTCTTGTTACAGTTGATGCTTTTTCAACCGGCGGCGCAGTCTTATTGCATTGACGCGATTTTTAGAACTCGATGAGTCCCTTAGCTTCGTCAGCGAGGATGACCTTCGTTGCCATACCGATGAACAAGCCGTGTCCAACGATACCCACGATGTGTTCGAGGTCGCGGGCGAGCTTGTCCGGGTCTGCAATGGGAGCGAACTTCGCATCGGCGATGAGGTTGCCAGAATCGCTAATCACCGGACCGTCCTTGCCTGGAGCGCCCATGCGAACCTTGACTTCGCCACCGAGCTTTTTCACGCGTTCGGTTACGACGGCGATGGCGCCCGGGATGATTTCGAGAGGTACGGCAAACTTGGTGCCGAGCTGCTGCACGGCCTTGCCGCTATCTGCGATAATCACGTAGTTGTCCGTCATGGAGGCGACAATCTTTTCGAGGAGGTGAGCTGCACCGCGGCCCTTGATGAGGTTACGGTTCGGGTCGATTTCGTCGGCACCGTCGATAACCATGTCGAGATGGCTGACTTCGCCCATTTCCTTGAGTGGGATGCCGAGGCTACGGCATTGGAGTGTCGTGCTCCAGCTGGTCGAAACGCCCGTCACATGGATGCCTTCAGTCTTGATGCGTTCGGCAAGGCGGTTCACCATGTGAGCTGCCGTACTGCCAGTGCCGAGACCGACAATCATTCCGTCCTTGATCATGTCTGCGGCGCGAACGCCTGCAGCCTTCTTGAGTTCGTCCATCGATGCCATTAGCGCCATCTCCTTTCGTTTGAATCAAAATTGTCGTCGCCCATGCGATTGTCGTAACTGTCGTAGTTATCGTAGCCGTCGTAATCATCTTCGTCCGGGAATCCGGATTCCTGTTCGGTAAAGCTTGCTTCTACGATGTCTACAATTTCGACGTTGAATGTCAAATTCTTGCCTGCAAACGGGTGGTTCCCATCTACAATTACAGTGTCTTCGAGAATTTCCTTGATGGTGTAAATGCCATCGCATTGTTCGTCGTCATCGTCCAAGTTTAGGTCGTTCACGAATTCTTCGGCGGTATCCGGCAATTGGAACTCACGGATATCATTGTCTTGGAACATTTCGAGCTCCATGCCAATCCAGAGTTCTCCGACTTCGCTGAGTTCTTCCTTGGGAACTGTAAGAATGAGGTCCTGGCGGTATTCACCATAACCCAAATTTGCAGGAATGTTCACGGTGAACTTTTCACCCAGACGGCGTCCCGCCAGTGCGTCTTCGAGTCCAGGAATGATGTTATTGTATCCGTGGATGTACACGAACGGGTGGGAGGCGGGGACTTCTTCAAGAATCCTTTTGCCTTCTCTGAGGGTGTAGGCTATGCTCACCTTCATCTTGTCTTGAATGACTACCATACACCGCAAATGTAGTAAATTTGCCTAATTTCGCCACTTATATTAAATTGTTTTTCTAAATTGCAAGTATGCTTTACGGTATTTGTTCTGATATCCATTCCAATGCCACCGCGTTTAAGGCCGTTTTGGAGTCGATGCGCGATAATGGCGTGGAACGGAAGGTTTGCCTTGGGGATATTGTTGGTTATGGTGTCGATACGGATGAATGTGTCGACTTAGTTCGTGAAAACATGGATTTTTGCCTGATCGGAAACCACGACAGCGTGGCGGTCAAGAACGAATCGAGCGAGGGGTTCAACCCTTATGCAAAACAGGCAATTGAATGGACACAAAAGCATCTGTCCAAGGAATCCATTTCGTACATCCGTTCGCTTCCGTACATTCACGAAGAAAATGATATTTGCTTTGTGCATGCGTCTCCGCTATCTCCGGCAGATTGGGTCTATGTGACCGACCTCGAAGATGCGTTGAACGCCTTTGACCATTTCTCGGAACGTTACTGTTTTGTGGGTCATACGCACAGCCCAGTCATCATTGCTAGCCGTCCTTTGGCAATTCCAAAAATTCTCGACGAGTACGAATACGTGATTGCCAATACCGAACGCCTGTTGGTGAACGTCGGTAGTGTGGGGCAACCCCGCGACCGCGACCCGCGTGCCTGCTGGTGCATGCTCGACACCGAGACCAAGTGCGTGCGACTCATCCGCGTGGATTACGATATCCGTGAAACGCAAAACCGCATGAAAAAGCAGGGGATGCCCTCGTTTTTGATTGATCGACTATCGGTGGGGCGTTAAATGAAATGGGTGTTGGCGGTGTTTGGCAAGGCTGGCTCTCCGTTAATTGCGGAAGAGGTTGAAAAGTACGTAAAGCGTTTGCGCGGTTCTGCAAAGCCGCTTGAAGTGGTGGAGCTCAAGGAATCCAAGCTGGACGACCATGCCCAGGCGCTCGCTCAAGAGGCCGCGCTGTTTGAGAAAAAGTTCCCGCGCAACGAGTTCCGCCGCGTGATTCTTACCGAAGAAGGCAAACTCTTTGACACTGTAAAGCTTGCCGATACGCTTTCGGCCCGTTTCCCTGGAAATATCGTGTTCTTGATTGGCTCGGCGTACGGTATCGATGAAAACTTGAAAAAGTCCGCGGACTTGCTTTTGAGCCTTTCTCCATTGACATTTACCCACGATCACGCTCGGATGATTACGGCAGAGCAACTCTACCGCGTCCAGATGGTCATGCAAAATCACCCGTATCATCACAGGTAGTTGGCCTTATGTTGATTTCCGCAATTGTAGCTGTTTCAGAAAACAATGTCATCGGGCGCGATGGACACTTGCCGTGGCACCTGTCTGCCGACCTCAAGCGCTTCAAGGCGATTACCACGGGGCATGCCATTATTCTTGGTCGCAAGAATTACGATGATATCGGACGTCCGCTCCCGAACCGCACGAACTACGTGCTCACCCGCAACAAGGACTTTCAGGCTCCGGGCTGCATTGTCTGTTCTTCGCTCGGTGAAGCTATCGAGGCTGCCCGCGCTGCAGGCGAGACGGAATGTTTTATCATTGGCGGTGCTGCTGTTTATCGCGAGGCGATGCCTCTGGTCGAAAAACTCTATTTGACTAGAGTCCTGTCGCACGTGGAAGGTGATGTTTACTTCCCGGAATGGAACGATAAGTTCCAGAAAGAGAGCGAAGAATCGTTCCCGGCAGACGAAAAAAACGACTTTCCGACGGCCTTTGAAATTTGGGTACGAAAAAAATAAGGTTCCATAGCCCCTAGAATTACTTATTATATAACTGAGATGTTGTTGAGGAATGGAAAGAGACTTTTAAAACTGCTAGTGGCGGCTTTTGCCGCTCTGGTCGTTTTATTCTTTGTAGTCAGCTTTGATGGTGCGTGCCGTCATGGCCTGTGCGACAATGTCATTAAGCTTAACGATGGATGGTCTATTTCATTTTCTGATGTCCATCTCCCGGCTTTGGAACATGTCTCCGATTTTCGCGTCCCCTCGAATATTCAACCGGGCGATACGATTATCTATGAACGAGACATGAGTGGCGATTCAATCCCATTGGCGACGACACTTCGATTCCATGCTTACCATGTGGCCGTGGCTGTTTATGTAGACAGTGTCTGTTATTATCGATATGGCTTTGATCGCTTTGAAAAAGGCAATTTGGTGGGTAGCGGTATCCATAATGTGAACATGCCTGCGCACCTTGAACGCCATAAAATTCGCGTGGTAACTATAGTTACAGAAAGTGCAGCCGCAAAATCTGTAGCCTCCATTGAACTTTTACGTTCGGGCAGCATGACGGACTATTTTGCGAAAAATTCCGAATCCATTGTCATTGGCATTTTCCTCATGTTTTTCGGGATGATAGCCTTTGTGACGGGGGCTTGCGCTGTCGGGTTTGACAGGGCTTATTACCGCCTTATTTTGATTGGTGTGTTTGCGTTCTTGATGGGGCTTTGGACTCTGAACTATGCAAAGGGTATCCAAATTTTCTCCATGAACTACGCTCTGGATACAACGCTAGAGTACGTCTCGCTTTATCTTTCGGCAATCCCGTTTGGACTTCTGATCATCAATATGCGCTCGGGTAAGATTGCAAATTGGAAACTGAATGTGCTTAAGGGAATTGTTACTTTGGGCGCGGTGTTCTTTGTCGTGACGACTATTTTGCATTTCACGAATATTGCGCACTACCCGAAGTATTTGGTTGTTTACCACATTTACATTCTCGTATCGTTCCTGTTCATGGTGTTTTTCAAGGTCTTTTATGATCGTGGTGCCGGTTTGCAAGAAAAAATCCTCACTTCGGGAACGGTTGTCTTTGTCTTGTTTGGAATTGCGGATATTTTCCGTTACAACATCCAGAACCTGTTTGGAATGGAAAAGTCGTTCTTGGATTCAACCTGCTTGCCGTTTGGAACGCTGTTGTTTATTATCCTTTTGATGGTGGGCTATCTCGTCTACATGTACGAAGAACTGATGGACAAGACCGAAAAAGAAGTCCTCCGCCAGATTGCTTACAGGGATGCTTTGACCGGCATTTATAACCGTGCTAAGTGCGAACACATTTTTGAAGTCCTGAATCGCGACGACAACGATTACGCTATTGTTAGTATCGATGTCAATGGGCTTAAGTATGTGAATGACACGTTTGGACATTCTGCAGGCGATAAGCTCTTGTGCGCCTTTGCCGATGTGTTCAAGAATGCGTTTAATGGCATCGGAACGACAATCCGCATGGGCGGTGACGAATTTGTGGCTATTGTTCGAGCTGAACACCTTTCTGACCTGAATACCGCCTTAAAGACGATGGTCCTTCTGGAAAAAGATGCCAAGTTGCCGATCGCGGTTACGCTGAATGTTGCTTACGGTTACTCTGTACGCCGCCGTGGTGACGCAGTGACTGCAATGGACGTTTATCGCATGGCCGATGCCAACATGTACGCCATGAAACTCGCCTCCAAGCAACAGCGAATCGCGTAGGTGAGTTACTAGTTACTAGCATGTCACCCCGTACTTGTTACGGGGTCGACTTTTTTATACGAGAAGGCGATGCCGTCCCCATACGTGGATCATGACCACGTAAGAACTAGTTGCATTCAAGGCGAGTGTCGCAACAGGCTGCTTGCAGACTGTCATGATTGAGCCGAAGATGCTGACGCAAAGCGTCAAAGTTCTAAGTGGTCAAAGAGAACGGAGTCCGGCATGACAAGCCATCGTCATTGCGAGCGGAGCGAAGCAATCTATTCTGTAATGTGTATGGATTCCCTCCTTCGCGGTGCACAGTCGAGAATGACAGTTCTAAAAACTAATAACTCATAACCAATTTTTTGATTAGATTTTGGATTATGATAGAATTCAATATCTTTTATAAGCTTGCGGCCGCGCTGGGAATCGGCTTCATTATCGGTTTGCAGCGTGAAAATTCGTATTCCCGCAATAATTCACGGCACCCTGCTGGGCTTTGCTCGTTTTCGATTGTGAGCCTTTGTGGCGCCTTGTCTTGTTATTTGGGCGAATTGATGGGTTCTATAGTTCCTTTTGTGACGGGACTTATTGTAGTCGGACTTTTGCTTGTGGCAAGTCATGTGGCGTACGGCCTTTCGAATCGTGAAAATGGCGGGCCCGCTGGCGTTACGACGAGTGCGGCTCTCATCATGATTTATTTCCTGGGGGCACTTTGCTGGTTCAATCGCCTTTTAGAAGCTTGTATCCTCATGATTGCGCTCTTGTGGCTATTGGCGGTAAAGCGGCAGCTCCATGAATTCGCAAAGAAGCTTTCGACAGAAGATATCATGGCAACGGTCAAGTTTGCGGTGATTTCTCTGTTGATTTTGCCATTCTTGCCGAACCATGCTTATGGCCCCGCAGGGCTAGAGGTGCTGAACCCGCATACGATTTGGCTTTTTGTGGTGTTCATTTCGGGCATTGGCTTTGTGGGCTATGTGCTCATTAAGGTTGTTGGGCCGGGCAAGGGTATTTGGCTTACGGGCCTCTTGGGTGGACTTGCGAGCAGTACCGCGCTTACGCTGAACCTGGCGGGGCGCAGCTGCGACAACGAACAGTATGCGGCCGATTTTACGCTCGGCATTGTGCTCAGCTGGTCGGTGATGTATGCGAGACTATACCTCATTTGCATATTCCTGATGCCCTCTCTTGCGCTCCCGTTACTTGCGCCTCTCCTTGTGCCTGTGGTGCCGGGACTTGGGTATGCGGCGTACCTGAAACTCCGTGAATCTAAGGATCATCGCCAGAAGACAACCGATTTTAATAACCCGTTCAAGTTGCTACCGGCAATCAAGTTTGGCTTGGTCTTTACGGTGGTCATGTTCATCGCCAATGCGGCTCACGCTTATTTTGGCTCGGGTGCGTTGATGATTTGTAGCTTCTTGGGCGGTGCTGCTGAGATGGATGCGGTGGCGTTTTCGCTCATCGACATGTGCCGAAAGGCGACTCTTGAACACCACAACTTGATCTTGGCACTTCTTTTTGCGAGCCTTGCCAATACGCTTACCAAGGGCTGCATGGTGTATTTCCTTGGGGCAAAGTCCATGCGCCGCCCGATTCTCCCGGCGGTGGGGCTTATCTGCGGCGTGTCTGTAGTGATGATTGGAATTTATTCGGTGGTATAAAATGTCTGAAAAAATGAAATTTGCATTGACAATCGCTGGCTTCGATGGCTCTGCAGGTGCTGGTATTTTAGCCGATGTCAAGGCTATGGCGCACTTTGGAGTTTATTGCGAAGCCGTATGTACAGCGCTCACGCAACAGAATGAAGATGAATTTGTGGCTCCTGGCTGGGTGATTTGGGAACGCATCGAAGCGCAACTAGAAACCTTGTTTGCCAAGCGCAAGTTCAAGTTCGTGAAAATCGGACTTGTCGAAAAAGCGAAAGTCCTTAAGCGTATTGTGGAATTTGTGCGTGCAAAATCTCCGGACGCCTACATTATTTGGGATCCAATTGCAAGTGCTTCTGCGGGGTTTCATTTTTTGCGCGCCGCAGAACAAGACAAGTTTATGCCCGTGATGAAGCAGATTGACTTGGTAACTCCGAATCAAGATGAATTTGGCTTTTTGGGGCTCGGGCTTGCGGCTTCTCGTGGAACGTTTGAACTCGGGAAGGATTTTGCCTTGCTTTTGAAGGGAGGTCACTCTCGGGGGAAGGATGCTGTCGATATCCTTTGGGATAGGGACGGCAAACAGTACAAGTTCTCTAGCCTGCGTTTGCCGGGAAAGGGTAAACATGGCACTGGTTGCCACTTGTCTTCGGCTATTTTGGCGAATCTCGCGATTGGCCATACGCTCCCGGAATCTTGCCAAATTGCGAAGGATTACCTCACCGAGCTATTGCAAAGTGGCGAGGGGCGATTGGCTAAAGACTTTTAAGTTGTAAAAAAAATCCCGGCCGTGATGGTCGGGATTTTTGCAAACTGCGCGAAGCGCGAATTAATCGTCGTCTTCAGCTGGCTTCTTGGACATCTGCTTACGCTTGATCGGGTCGAGCTCGGTCTTGCGGATGCGGAGCACTTCCGGAGTGACTTCGATGCATTCGTCTTCATTGATGAAGGTGACGCATTCTTCCAAAGTCATGCGGCGGTACGGCGTGAGCTGGATCATGTCGTCTGCGGACTTCGAACGCATGTTGGTGAGGTGCTTGCCCTTCGTGACGTTCACGGTGATATCGACGTCGCGGTTGTGTTCACCCACGATCATGCCCGGATAAACTTCGGCACCCGGACCGATGATGAGGTAGCCACGATCTTCCAAGTTAGAGAGAGCGTAGCTTGCAGCTTCGCCCGGTTCCTTGGCGATGAGTACACCGTTGATACGAGACGGAATTTCTCCCTTGTACGGCTGGTATTCCTTGAAGAAGGACTGCGTCACAGCGTAACCCTTGGAAAGCGAGAGGAGCTTCGGACGGATGCCGATAAGGCCACGGGAGGGAACGATAAATTCGAGAGAAACGCGGTCGTTTTCGTCGGTGGTCATGTTGACCATTTCGCCCTTGCGCTGCTGGATTTCCTGGATGCAGGCGCCGCTGAATTCGTTCGGAACTTCGACCTTGAAGTCTTCGACCGGTTCCAAAAGCTTGCCGCTTTCGTCTTTCTGGAAAATGACCTGCGGAGAACCGATGGTGAATTCATAAAGTTCACGGCGCATGTTTTCGACGAGAATCGTGAGGTGCAAAATGCCACGGCCAGAAACCTTGAACGTAGATGCACCTTCGGCCTTTTCGACGAGGAGGGCGGGGTCAGCCATGTGGGCACGTTCCAAACGTTCCTGGAGCTGGTTACCCGTCATGAACTTTCCACCGTATTTGCCGGCGAGCGGCGAAGTGTTCACGGTGAAGAGCATAGAAATTGTCGGCGGGTCAATGTGAATACGCGGCAAGTGAACTGGATTGTTCGTAGAAGAAAGCGTATCACCGATATCGAAGTAGTCAAGACCTGCGATGAGGATGATTTCGCCCGGACCAGCTTCTTCAATCGGCTTCGGGGTAAGGCCTTCGTAGCGGAGGAGCTTTTGCGGACGGACGTTCTTGACGGTTCCGTCGGGGAATGCCTGAGCGTAGGTCTGGTTCGGCTTGAACACGCCCTGCTGCACGCGACCCACAGCCAAACGACCCAAGAAGCTGGAGTATTCGAGGGAGGCAATCTGGAGGAGCGGTTCTGCATTCGGATCGCCCTTCGGAGCCGGAATACGTTCGATAATCTTGTCCATCAAGATGCTGAAGTCGCCATCCGGGTCTTCAAGTTCGGCGCGGCAAATGCCCTTACGGCCACTGCCAAAAACTCTGTCGAAATCGAGCTGTTCTTCGGTAGCATCGAGTTCGCAGAACAAGTCAAAGACCTTGTCGAGAGCGAGGAGCGGGTTGCAGCCGTCGCGGTCGATTTTGTTCACGACGATAATCGGGGTAAGTCCGAGTTCCAAAGCCTTCTTCGTCACGAAGCGGGTCTGGGCCATGGGGCCTTCGAAAGCGTCAACGACCAGAAGAACGCCATCGACTGTACCCAAAACGCGTTCCACCTGGCCACCGAAGTCGGCGTGCCCCGGGGTATCGACGATGTTCACGCGGTATCCCTTGTACATCACGCTCGTGTTCTTGGAGAGGATGGTAATGCCGCGTTCGCGTTCAAGGTTGTCGGAGTCCATCACGCGGTCCACGATTTCTTCACCTTCATGGAAGGTACCGCACTGTTTGAGGAGCTGGTTCACCAGGGTAGTTTTACCGTGGTCAACGTGGGCGATGATGGCAACGTTTCTGATTTTTGATTGATCCATATTTTACCGTTTGGCTTTAATTTTCGGCGCAAAGATAGAAAAATGAGTGGAAAAATGCAATATTTAGCGTTCGTATTCTATATTTAGGGGCGTGAATTACTTGGCTTTGGATTACGGAGAGCATCGTGTCGGGGTCGCTTTTGGCGATTCCGAACTCAAAATGGCGTTTTCGCGCGAGACGATTGACCAGAAGACGACGAACCTGTTCGAACGTCTGGACCAACTCGTGCGCCTCAACAAGATTGACGAATTTGTCGTCGGGATGCCTTATCACCCGGATGGCCGCAAGGATGGCAAGAACGTGGTGGTGGAGGCCTTTATCAAGGATTTGGCGTTGCGATTCCCGGGAATGAAAATCCATACGCAGGATGAATCGTACTCCAGCGTGCAGGCGCAGGAGTTCACCTCGTACATGAGCAAAAAGAAAAAGCAGAAGAACAAGGCGATAATCGACCGCACCGCCGCCGCTATCATACTCCAGCGCTGGTTCGACGAGAACCCCTAAAACGTAATACCCAACTTTTTACTATATTTACAACATGGCTAAAGAATTAGATAATTTCGATGATGAAGAAATGGACGAAGCCAACGGTGCGATGCTTGATGCATTGAACGCCGAAGAAAACTTTGTTCCGCAAGTTCGTGACTATAGCGATCGTCGCATCCTTATCTGGGAAGAAGACGATGTCCGCCGTGAAGCATGCCTCGAAGTCCTTTCGGACTTGCTCGTCGGTGCTTATATCAAGACCGTCAAGACCGAAGAAGAAGCTTTGCAGCAGCTCGAAGAAGATGACTGGGACACGTTCGTCGTAGACTTCTACACCGAAGGTGTTTCTGTAAGCGACTTCATCAAGCGTGTGAACAACTATCCGGGTTCTATCCTGGTGGCAATTGCCATGGCTCCGCTTACACTCCCCGAAGAACGCGAACCTGCCAAGGCCGAAAACTTGCGCCGCTTGTTCGACATCGAACGCGCCAGCTCTCAGATTCACGCATAAGCATTGTCATGCCTGCCGCTTCGCACTCGTCATCCTGAGCGAAGTGCGTAGCACGAAGTCGAAGGATCTCTAAAAGACGACCGCCCCGAAAGGACGGCCGCTTTTTTTTTAATTCCCGCAGGCTGTGATGCTTCCCGGTGTCGGTACGCCCGTGCACCAAGAATCGGGTTCATTGCGTTTGTTCCAAAGCTCGATGTTTAGTTGGGTACTCTTGCGGATAGTTGCCGAAGAAGAACCTAAGGGGAGTGGCGTAACGTGGAGCGAATCTGCCTTACCATAATAGAGCGAGTCGAGTACGGCTCCATCGCATTGCAGCACTAGTGAACCGTATGTCTTGCCGAATTCGGGCATCTTCTCGTTGTACACGTACATGCCCGAAACGTCTGCTTTTTCGCGGTCTCCGATGACGATCACTTCGTTTGGCGGGAGTGCGATTGCTCCGATTTCCGAAGCGTCGCTTTGGCTTGATTTTCCGAATGAGCATTTGTCCAAAACGAGAGTGTCCGTGCTGCCGTTGTAGAATTCTACGAAGTTGAACTGAGAAGAATCGTTCGCGTTTGCGATTATGAAAAATTCGCTTACGATCAAGTCATTTGCTGCCGGTGCACGTTTTGTTGCAGGGAGCTTGAATGTCACCTGCAAATTCACGTCATTCGCAAGTTCAATGGCTAGGGCGATTTTGCTGCGGAGCGATTCAATTTGAAAGTTCGGAATGGGCGTGTTCTCGTTGAGTGTAAAATCGTCTTCCAAACTAAAAATGTTCTTTCCGTTCTCGTCTTGCATCGTAAGGGTGATGTGGTACTCGCGGTTGAGCTTAAGGCCGTCACTGGTGAACGTGACGTTGTCGGAATCGAACGCCATGGGGAAGGTGTACGATTCGTCTTTGCTCGTGAGTTTCATTTCGCCTTTCTTGATGCCGGCAGGGTTACCAAAGCCGATTGGAATTTTGACGTAGACGAACCCGACAATGGCATGCATGGGAATCTTCAGATTCACGGCACTTCCTGCTTCAAGTGCTGTGGTGACATCGCCTTCTTGCATCAACGTGCCGTTTGCGTAAAGCTTTGCTTTGAACACCCATTCGTCGCTTGGGAAAAGGTCGAGACTGAACGATTTCTTTTCGACGGAATGGACAAAATGAAGCGTATCCGGACCGTAGCAGTCGAGCACAAGGCTGTCGAGTAACGGTGTTTCGGAGTAGTCCAAGCTGAGCGCAATGTTGGCGGGTGTACCGAGTTGTATAGATTCGTCTACTTGCGATGAATCGCTGGAGCAGTTCCACAAGGCAAGAGCGGTGAGAGTTGTAGCCGCATAACGGCAGACGTGTTTTTTGAATGTAGGACTCATATAACCTCCTGATATTTGGGTGGTCCTACTTCTTTAACACGCGTTTTTCAGGTGCTTGTACTAAAGAAATTGTGTAAAATTTCCTAAACAGGATGTTCTTTCCTTGTCCTGTCCGCCATTTCTTTACAAATGCAATTTACTCTTCCCGTTTTCGACGCGGTTGCCTTGCAATTTGGCAGCGCAAGCTTTGTCTTGCCTGAGAATTTTCACGAGAGCACTCGGGCTAAGCCCGAACGCCGCGGCTGCGGCCTTTGTATCGCCATTCTTTGTCGCCATGATGTCAAAGACATGGGCGACAAACAGCGGAAACTGCGGATTGCTTGGCTGGATATGCCCGTTGCTGCCCGGAAACTTCATTTCGACTGCCGGAGGTTCTTCGCGGACATTTAATGCGAGCGCCATTTGCATGCGGTGTAGGGCGTGAATTTTGTTCTCTTTCGCGCTCCTGCTTTCGGAAGACTTTATTTCTAAATTATATTGTTGTAACGTGAGATGAATGCCGGTATTGGTCTTGTTTCTGTGCTGACCGCCGGGGCCACTGCCTTGAAATCCTTTCAAGGAGCAGGCTCGTAAAAGTTCATCCAAGTTCATTTTCAGGTAGGTATCGCGATGCATGTGCTGAAAAATAAAATAGTTCTTGCTCTTTTGGTAAGTGCTTTTGCTTTTATGGCGGGTTGCGCCGGTTCTTCTGGCGGCACGCCTCAGGAATCAACCGAAACGGCAGCTGTCCGTGATGCAAAGGTCAAAGCTCAGGAATCCCAAAAGCTCGTCATGCTCGAAGAGATGTATGAACTGTTCAAGTCCTCGGTTAAAAACCGCGCCCCGCACGATATCTTGCTCGATTTCTTGACGGATCCTTCGGAAGATTGGCTTAATGAACTCGAAAGTCATGCCAAGACCTACGATGCCGCCGCCATGGATACATGCCAGTTCTATGAGGCTTATGCCATCGTGCTTTACCGCCTTTTTGAGCGTGAACATCTTTGGGAAGTTACCGATTACCGCATGCTCTATTTGCTCCTTTACAATAGCGGATTCTTGGATTTGGTGGATCGCGTGAACATGGGCCCGTTCGAAGTCAAGAACGACCGCGGAAGTGTTGGCCTAGCCTCTAGCCCGAAGGTGCCGATAATGCTGTTTACTTGGGATGATACCAAGTGGAAACTCGACCTTATCGAAACGTTGCCGCTCATCACGAAGGGTATTGAAGCGACTGCCGCCAAGAAAAACTGGACTGGCGCAAAGCTTGCTCTTTACTGGCTCGATAAGAAATACCACTTGCAGTATTCTCGTCTCGATGAATCGCTCTTTGAACCGATTGGATTTTAACGGGTGATGAATATGAAATTTGTACGTAGCCTCGTGGCCGTTTGTGCGTTCTCGACGCTTTTGACCGTGAGTTCGTGGGCCGCTCCTGCTTCAAAGTCCGCCGTTACGAATAAAATTTATGGCGCGGTCGAAGCTAAGGATGGTTTTGCTGGCGGTCGACTCTTTGATGTCCTTGATTCCGTTGGTGGCACTGGAACGTGGATGGAATGGGATGTGAATGGTGTTCGTGACCCTTCTTTGATGAAGGTTCTCGACCCGGTTTTGAATTCCCCGAACAAGCCCAAGATGGTTTGGCTTATCACTGAACGCGAAAAGCCATTGCTCTCGGTGCTTTTGCCGAAGGGACAAGGTGAAATACTTGTTTTTTACGAACTGAGTTCCCTTGATGCCAAGCCGGTGCAGTTGAAACTCAACAAGGTCCTTACGCCCGATGTCGTATTTAGGGATTACAAACAAATTTCTGAAACTCAGTTTGAACATCTTGACCGCTCGAACTTGAAAATTTCGGCATCGGACAAGTTAATCCGATTCAGCTATGATAACCCCGATAATACACCGCTCCGCTACGATCCTGATTTTGCCACAAAGACAATTGTCGAAAAACATGCCGAAGTCAACGATTATCTGGGCTTTTTGAAGTATGAATATTCGTTGATGCTCCGTGCATTTGTCCAATCGACTCGTGGTATTTTCAACTGGCAACCTTGGCATTGGTACATGGACAAGTGGAACCAGAAATACATGATTTCTGCCAAGGAAATCGAGATGATTCTTTCCAAAGGTGTTCGTCCCGACTATATTACCGTCTTTAAGGCCAAGGCTTCGGGCGGTGAAATTGTCGAAATGCGCACAACAGGGAATGGATTCCTCGAAATGGTCATTACAAGACCTTAGTACTACATTTAAATGGTGATAGTTTTCTATTTTAAAATTCGTGAATTCTATCATCAAAAAATTTCAGATTCTTCTAGTTGCTTGCGCAACTGTATCTAGCTTGGCTTCTTCTGTCGTGGAAGATTCCAAGAATCGTTTTGTCTTGGACGATGAGGTCTTGGATTCGTCGAAGAAATCCTGTGAAGACGGCTCGGGCATGCGTTTTGTTCCCGAAAACGCTTTTTATGTGGATTCCACTAACGTTCCTGTCCGTCATTACCGTGTGGCGCTTCCGTCGAGTGCAAAACCTTCGGTTTCCGTGACAAACACTAAGCTTGTTTCGCTTGGCGCAACGCCTTGCAAGTCTACTCCGGTAAAGATTCCCTCTGTCGATGTCTCTAGCCCGTTCTTCAAGGATAACTTGTGGATGGTCGATGTGTTCGTTCCGCTCTATGTCAAGGAGGGTGGTTCTGTTGCACTTCGCAAGGATTTCCGCCTGAATGTCGATTTTGGTTCTGCAAAGGTAAGTGGTCGAAATCCGGGTGCCCGTGCGCTCATGCTGGTCGAAAACTCTCGTGCGGCAGCACAGTTTGGCGCAGGTTCTGTGAATCGTGCTTTGCGCCGTGAAGCAACTTCAGATTTTGATAACATTGTCCAACTTGCCGAACTGGTTGTGGGCGATGAGAACATGGCTACGTTCAGTGAAGATGGTCTTTTCGCTGTTAGCTATAGTGCTATCCGCACTGCTCTTTTGAAGGTCGGCCGCCAAGACGAACTTGATGCGGTTCCGGTCGAAAAGGTTTGCCTTTTTGGTGCTGCCCCGGATACGCTCCCCGATATTGGCCCTGGCGCAGCACTCCGCTCTCCCAATCGAATTTTTGAACTGCCTATTAAAGTGAGTGACCGCAATTCAAATGGAAACTTCGACGAAGGCGACTCGCTCTATTTTGTGGGTTACGGCAATGCTTTTTGGAAACGCGTTGATGCAGAACCCACGGAGGTTCCTGAGATCCCCACATCGAACATGAGTTATTTCCATTCGTACTCGCCGTACTCCTATTACCAGCATTTTGTTTTCGGTTACAAGCAGACAGGGAAGGGGCTTCGCCTAGAAACGCTTACTGCACCGAAGTCTTCGGCAAAGGATGTTGATTGGTTCCGTTATGTTCGCGCCGAAAGAGATGAGCTTTTGCGCGATGCCTATTTTGGCCGTGGACAGGACTGGGATAAAGCGACCGGTAAAGAATATTTCTGGAAATGGCATGATCGTGGCGATACTCTCGTCTTGTCCGCTGAAGATTTGGAATTCAAGTCGACTACTAGCGATTTGCCGGGCTTTGTCTCTGGTGGTAAAGGCTTTGTCGCAGTCTCGTTCTTCCCGCTCCGTTCGCAGACGAATAGCACGATGTTTTCGGATAGCACTTACAAGAACCGCATGAAGTTCATCTCCTTTAAGTTGAGTGTGAACGGTTCTAGTTATTCAAAGGTCAGGGGCGAAGAAATCTATTGGAGCGATGGTGATATATTGCCTGGTGGTAATTTCGGTGTTCCGACAAATGCGTTGAAGGCCAAGGATAACAAGTATGAATTGACCATCTATGATAATTCTTATCAGGATGACCGTTTTGATGGGTATTCCGTGGCTTACCAGTGGGATCCGTCAAAGGTTACTGTTGATTCTTCGGAATGGATTTTGCCGGGCTTTTCAAAGGGCGTTATTCGCATTCCGGTTGGGAAGGATTCCGACCTCCGCTTGTTGAAATTTAAGGATTTTGTACCTGTAGGCCTTTTGAAAATTTCGGATGGAATTGCCGTCGATAGCATTGGAAATAACGAGGACGTTCGTTATTTGCTCTACCGTGATAGTGACCGTCGCCAGGCTTTCAGCGTCAAGGGAATTCCGACCCCGTCTAAGAACTCGGTTCAGAAACTTGCCAATATTTCTTCGAAGACCGAGTACCTCATTATTACTCCTGAAGAATTCTTGGCGCCGGCCGAAGCCTTGGCTGAGTTCCGTTCGAGTGATGCATCTGCATCTAAACTTGTGACGGCAGTTGTTCCTGTCGAAAACATTTACAGACATTATACCGGTGGTGCGTTGTCTCCGATTGCAATTAGAAACTATATCGCCTACGCTCGAAGCGTGTGCCCGGATTTACGATTTGTCTTGCTTGCGGGGTCTGGCCATTATGACTACCGCGGAACCAAGCACGGGAAAAACTATATGCCGCCGTTCGAAAAAGAATCTGCAGTGACCGAAGACTTCTTTGGCGTTTTGGATTCGGGCGAAGTTGTTCGTAGCGGTAAAGCCTACGATGTTGATTTGGCTGTGGGTCGCGTTCCTGTTTCTTCTGTACAGGATTTCGAATACTATAACGAAAAGGCAAGGGATTATGATGAAATCCAAAGGTTCGATCATGGCGAATGGAAATCGACCTTGTTGCTTGCTGCAGACGATGCTTACAATGGTGTTTCTCCGGACCCGATGGACCATACCATTTATCAAGAAAATTTGGCAAACTTGGTCGATACGACTGCAGAATCCCTTGGCTTTAGGATGAACATCAAGAAGGTTTATCTTTTGGATTACGAAGCCGATGCTGCCGGTCAAAAGCAGGAAGCCGCCAATGACTTCTTGAACATTTTGAACCAAGGTGCGCTGTTGACGGCTTACTATGGGCATGGCTCCAAGGTCGCATGGGCTACGGAAGGTTTGATGAAGCTTTCGTACCTCTCAAGAATTACGAACAAGAAAAGATATACCGTGCTGAACTCTTTCTCTTGCACGGTGGGCCGTTTTGATGAAGGCAACACGCGCTCGATGACTGAGGCTTTTGTTCTTTTGCCTCAGGCCGGTGCAATTGCCGCTATTGGTGCTGCTCGTGAAACGTATGCAAACCCCAACGAAATCTTTGCGAAAAATTTTGTAAGCCGTGCTTTGTTGAAAAATGGCAATTACCTTGGTGTGGCCTATATGCAGGCTAAAGACAACGTATTCTTGCACAATAAGGCGGTTCCGACTTATACAAGCAATGTGTTCAACTCTGAACATTACGTTTACATGGGCGAACCTGTAATCCGTATGCCCTTGGCTGATTTGAAGATTGTTTTGGATTCTCCTGTTGATTCCATCAAGGCTTTGGATAAAGTAAAATTATCTGGAAAGGTCTCTGGAATGTCTTCGGGCAATATTGCGTTGACTCTTAGAGAAGGCCGCTATACCAAGCGCCTCGATATGATTACGACTTCGAATTATGCCGATGTCAAGTACGATGGACCGCTTATTTATTCGGAAATTGTGCCTGTTGTGGGCGGCCGTTTTGAAACAGAATTTGTGACTCCGAAAAAATTGAATATTGGCGATACTCTTGCCGAATTCCGTGCTTGGGCTTATTCGCCGAACGAAGTTGCGATTGGCCGCCATTTCGAAAAGAATATCAAGATTACGGGTGTTTCGAATTATGCGGATTCTTTGAATGATAAAACGCCTCCGACAATTCAAATCCAGTTGTGCAATTCGGGTGAAAAAACTTCATTTGTCGATAATCAGCGCATCAAGCTCCAAACGCCGGCATGCTTGCAGGTCGTAGTTGAAGATGAAACTGCTCTGGACTATCGCGAACAGGCCGATGAAGGCATTACGTTTGAAATGTATGGACTTGAAAATCCGTATCATCCCACACCGTTCTTGGAACAAGCGTCGAAGCGTGCTGTGGCCCGCAAGTCTTTGACAACGGAATCTTATCCGCCGGGCTATTATACATTCATGGTGCATGCCATGGACGTTCTTGGAAATGTTTCTGTAAAGACGGTGCATATTGAAATCACGGAAAATTTACAGGCCGGCCTAGCAGACGTGTTCAACGTTCCAAACCCGATGGGCAAAAAGGGAACCACGTTCTACTTCAAGAATCTCTCCTCTGATTCGGATCCGGACGTAAATATCTTTATTTACAACCAACATGGCCGACTCGTCAAGGTGATTAAGAACGCCAAGTCTGGCGAAACGCACTGGAACGGTACGGATAATTTCGGGCGTTTGCTCGCCAATGGATTGTACCACTATGTGGTACGTAGCAAGACCAAAATTTCGGATCCGTACAATTCTACGGAATCTAAGACGAAAACAAAAACTCAAACTTGGACTAAAAAACAAAAATTGTTGATATCGAGGTAATCAATGGAATTACGTGAAAAACCGGGGAAAGTTCAGAAACTTTTGGAACTTTCTCTCCGCTTTCGTTTAATCTTTGTGCTTTTGATGGTGGGCTTTTCTGTGGCTTTCTTGGCTACGGGCTGGCAACAAATGGGGTCGCTCCCGCTTGGTGCTTCTGAAGCCCTTGGCATGTGGATTTCCAAATTTACGAATGTGGTTTCGGCATGGAATTCTGCACAGTACATTTTTGTGGCCGGACTTTCCATGATTGTGCTTTATTTTGTCTTTGGCGGGGTTCGCGGTGGCGTTGGTGGCCTGCTTGCGCTTGCTGCCTTTGTGGGCGCGCTATTTGCACTTGGCGGTGACGAAGATATGCTTATCGTTTTCTTTGCCGCATTTGCTGGGCTCGCTCTTTTGCTTGTCCTTTTTGCTAAGTGGAGCGTTGCTTGCGCTTTGTTCCCGTTTGCGCTTTCGTGGCTGTTGCTGACCGGGTTCTTGGCCTGGTTCCCGATGATGGTAGGGAAGGCTTGGCTCATGTGGGCCGTGCTTAGCACAATTGCTTTTTCGGGCGTTGTTGCATTTGCCTTGATTGCCGGGAAAGAGCTTGGTGAAGGCGCTCCGCAGGCGGGGGCTCTTGTAAAGGCCGGTAAAAGGATGCTTGCCCCGGTCCCGATAGCCTCGCTTTTGGCGATTTCGGCTCTTGTGGTCGATATGAGCGTTGTGGTGGACTGGAGAAGGATTGGCTGTGCTGCGCTTCTTTGGGTGGCCTTTAACGTGTGGTTCTTCGGCTTTACGTTCGGGACTATGTCCTTTGCTCCGTGGGAACGTCTGCGTTCCGGTTCCCGCCGCGTTAAGATGAGCGACAAAAAGAAGAAATCCGCTAAAAAGAAGTAAATCTCACAATGTCACCCCGGATTTGTACAGGTACAAAGCACTTCGGCTCAGCCATGAAAATGCAAGCATTTTCGCAGCATTCGCCTTGGTAGCTTTTATTCCGGGGTCACCTTTTTAACCATTACCAAAAAGCGCCTCGGGCTATTTGCTCGGGGCGCTTGTTGTTGGAGTGTGGATGTTTTATTCTTTCTGTTTATAAGTTAGATAGTTTTGAAACAAAAAGCCCTACTTTCGTAGGGCTTTTTATGGATAAAAAATCCATGTTGAGAAATGATGTTGAGAATTATGCACCGTGGCACTACTTCGTAGTGCGTGTTGCTTCGCCTTGGATATAGAAACATGCGAGCATGTTTCTGCATCGCTCGGCTTACGCAACATGAGAATTTGCTTCGCAAATTCTACGTCGCTGCGGCTCGGTTATGAAAAACAAGCAAGCTTGTTTTCGCAACTCTCGCCTTAGGCGACGTTCATACTCTGCTCGCGGATGCACTCGATTTCGTTCTTGAGTTCGATGGCGAGGGCGGCGATGTCCGCGTTCTGGCACTTTGTGCCAAGCGTATTCGCTTCACGGCCCATTTCCTGCAAGATGAACCCAAGGTTCTTGCCCTGTGCGCCACCCTTGGCGAGCGCGTCGAGGAACAACTTGTTGTGGCTGCGGAAACGCGTGATTTCTTCGTGAATGTCGAGCTTGTCGGCCATGATGCAGGCTTCTTGCAACAGGCGCACTTCGTCGATTTCGGAATCCTTCATGAGCGTATTGATGCGTTCGCGGAACTTGACCTTCCACGTTTCAATGCGCTGCGGATCGAGAACTTCGACCTTGTCGATGACTTCGTTCAGGTGGATAACGCGGCGGGTGAGGTCCACGGCGAGGTTTGCACCTTCCTTTTCGCGCATGGCAATGACACCGTCCAAAGCCTTATCGAGTTCGGTCTTCAGGTGCTTTTCCCAGACTTCATTGTCGTCGTTTCCATCGGTGAACTGCAAAACTTCTGGGATGGCAAGAACATGTTCGAGCTTGATATCACCGGCAATGCCGTATTTTTTCTGCATGGCCTTCGTGATTTCGACGAACTTGGAAACTGCCGCCTCGTTGTAGCAGACGGGAATGTTCCCGGCATTGCCTGCGCCAAGCGTAATCGAAAAGTTCACGGAACCGCGAACGAGCTTGTCCTTGATCTGTGCCTTGAAATCATTTTCGAGATAGGCGAAGTTCTTCGGAATCTTGCTTGAAATTTCAAGGAAACGGCTGTTCACGCTGCGTACTTCAATAACGCAACTGACTCCGTTCAATGTGGATTCGCTTTTGCCGAACCCGGTCATGGAAATAATGGACATTCTAAACCTTCTTCGAAATTGTCGCAATCACGTGTTCGGCACCGAAGTTCGGGAGCCCGATGGTAGTCAGGACCTTGCTTATCTTGTGCTCGTTCTGGAAGTGCAGATTTTCAATCTTGAACCCTTCCTTGCTGCACAATGTATAAAAGTCTTTGAGCGTGAGCACGCGGATGTTCGGCGTGTCGTACCATTCGTAGGGGAGTTCCTTCGAAATCGGCATGCGACCATGCAACATGAGGCTTCCGCGGGCTGACCAATGGCCGAAATTCGGGAATGTTACGATGACTTGCTTTGCGACGCGCAAAAGTTCGTTCAAAAGTGCAACAGGGTCTCGGATTTCCTGAATCGTGCGGTTGATAATCGCATAGTCGAAACTTCCGTCCTTGATATCCTTGAGACCGCTTTCGTCTAGATCGCGCTGGATAACTTGTACGTCTTTTTCAAGACAATCGAGAATTCCCTTGATGTTCTTTTCGATGCCAAAGCCGGTGACTTTTTTCTTTTGGATAAGATATTCCAGCAAGTCGCCACTGCCGCAACCGAGGTCGAGCACATGGCTCCCTTCTTTTACGAGCTTGCCCATAAGGTCAAAGTCGCTCTGGTTGTGGAATACAGGAATAGCCTGGGTACCGTTTTCCGGGATAATCTTGGAATCGAGGAATCGTCCTACGGCCTTGCCGAGTTCGCCGACTTCAATCAAGAATCCATCATGTCCGAATTGCGTATCGAGTTCGAGACTCGTGACCGATTTACCGTCGTTCAAGAGGGCGCTCGTGATGCGGCGGCTTTCGTGCGGCGGGAAAAGCCAGTCTGTAGAAAGGTTAACGTTCAAGACTTCGGCCTTGATATCCTTGAAGGCGTTCTCGATGCTGCCATATTCTGTTTCGAGGTCGAATGCATCAGTTGCGTGTGCAATGTGCAAATAGCTGTTTGCGTCAAAACGGTCGACGAACTTTGTTCCCTGATAACGTAAGTAGCTTTCGATGGGCAGGTTCAGGTCGTACGGAGTCGAGTAGGTGATGGCGTGGTTCCTGTTTTCCTGATCCTGGGCGCGCTTGAACTTTTTCTCCATGCCCACGGCAGAGAGGTACGTGATGTGCGCGAGCTTGCGGGCGTTGGCAAGTCCGATATCCGGGCGTGTCATGCCGTCTTCATAGTAGTCACCACCGTGGAAGTTCGGGTCTTGCGTAATCACGTCGCGGGCCACGACTTCAAAACCGAGTGCCTGGCTTGAAAAACGCGGGGAGCTTGCGATAATGATGATGCGCTTGACTTGTTCGGGGTAGTAGATGGCCCATTTCATGGCTTGGAAACCACCCATGGATCCACCGATGACGCTGTAGAATTCTTTGATGCCGAGGTTGTCGGCGAGTTCCTTCTGGGCATGTACCATATCGCCTATCGTAATGGTAGGGAAGGTGCTGCCGTAAGGCTTGCCCGTGCGCGGGTTGATTGTTGCTGGACCTGTAGAGCCCTTGCATCCGCCGAGAATGTTGCTGCAAACTACAAAGAATCTGTCGGTATCAATAGCTTTGCCTGGTCCGATGAGTTCGTCCCACCAGCCCGGTTTCTTGTCATTTTCTGTGTACCAGCCGGCTGCGTGGGCATCGGCGGTCAACGGCGAACAAACCCACACGGCGTTATTGCCGGCGGCGTTCAGCGTGCCATAGGTCTCGTAGCGGAGGGTGAGGGCGGGGAGCGTCTTGCCGCTTTCCAACAAAAAGCCTTTCTCTCCATAATCCTTATTAAAATCCTTTGGGATAACGGGACCAAACGATTTATGCAAATATTCACTCATATGCATAAAAATAGTAAAATGTTTGGTTCTTGGTCGTTAGTCTTTAGCCATTAGTAAAAGTCTTTTGTTGATTGCCTTACTGCAATAGTTTTTGTTTATTGTTAGTTATGTAAATTCTTTTCGTGCGATTTTTATCACTATTTTCAGCGCTATCACTTTTGTAACTTGTTAAAACACATGTAGTTACGGAGAAAGATTTTTGCAAAAACTTGAAAAAAAATGGATTTTACAATTGTTTTTAGCGAATACAGATGAGACGATTGTGTATGTTTTTTTGAAGTTTTTCTTGTATCAAACTAATCTTTCATTATTATATTTCTCTAAACTCGTGAGCTTAAAAGGGCTCCCGTCCGTTTTTTTAACTCAAAGGACTAATATGAAACGTCTCTCTTTTATTGGTATGGCTATTTTGGTCTCCAGCCTCGTCGCTTGCAATCAAGCTTCCGCTGGTGGTTCGTTCAACCAGCAGGCTCGCTTGGACAGCCTCGAAAAGGATTTCAAGCAGGTCAAGGAAGAATTCGAAATCATCAAGTACGCTCTTGACAAGCGCGGAATCTCTCTTGAACAGGCTCGCGCCGAAATGGAAGCCGACAACAAGGTTTGGGACATTCCTGATGAAGATAGCCCGATCTTCGGTAACTCCAAGAACCCGAAGCTCACGATTGTCGAATTCACTGAATTCCAGTGCCCGTACTGCTCTCGCATTGCTCCGGCTATGCAGGAACTCAACAAGAAGTACCCGAACGAAATCAAGTTCGTTTACAAGCACTTCCCGCTGAGCTTCCACTCCAACGCCAAGGCTGCTGCAGCTTCTTCTATTGCTGCTCAGAAGCAGGGCAAGTTCTGGGAATACCGTTATGCTCTCGCACCGCATTCCCGCGAACTCGGTGATTCCATCTACATCGCTGTAGCTAAGGAAATTGGCCTCAACATCGAACAGTTCAAGAAGGACATGGTTCTCGATTCTGCTATGAACGCTCGCATCGACAAGGACTTCCAGTTGGGTGTCAAGGTCGGCGTTCAGGGAACTCCGAACTTCTACATCAACGGCAAGCGTCAAGACCGCTTCAGCCCGGAACTCGTCGAAAAGATGTTGAAGGAAGCTAAGTAATTACGTTTTCAGGCGTGCACGCTAATGATTTTGGCGTGTGCGCTTTTTCTTATTTACGATTTTAATTTAAAGATCAAAAAAACAACAAAAGGATGCACATTATGATTAAGCAATCATTGAAAGTTGCCTCGCTCGCCGTCCTCGGCTTGAGCGTTACAGCTGCAATGGCTCAGCCGAAAAAGCCGCATCTGGCCGTTTACAAGTTCTTCGATGAACAGTATCGTCCGGGTGGATACGACTACTCTTACGGTGGCACGAGCAAGGGCGTTACCATCACTAAGTCTGGTGGTTACAAGTCCAAGGCCGCCCTCAACATCAAGTTGGACCCGAAGGAATACTCCGGTGCTTCCATCTGCCTTTACAACGAATTCTTCGACTTGAACAAGTACATGCTTGACTCCAAGGTCGAATTCATGATCAAGGGTAAGCATGGTGGCGAAGCCGTTAAGGTCGGTCTCCTCGACGAAGAAGTTTCTGACGGCAAGAAGACTCAGGTTGTGCTTCCGATGAACAAGTACATCGAAGGCGGCGCCGTAACGACGGATTGGAAGAAGGTTTCCATTCCTCTCGTGGACTTCCCGGACCGTGGTCTCTACTGGGACAACACCCGCAAGTCCGAATTCCCGTCTCGTATCGACTGGGACAAGATTGCTGAAATCCGTTTCTCCATTGACAAGAGCGCTGCAAGCGAATTCGAAGTCTGGGTAGATAACATCGAAATCGTGAAGGGCAACAAGAAGGCTGCCCCGAAGAAGCAGGTGGTCTACTGGGATGAAAACAACGACGTCATCGACGGTCCGAAGAACCCGGAAAAGCTCGATGGCAAGGCTAAGACTCTCGCTACGTTCTATGACAACCAGGTCAAGGGTTTCTCTTACAGCTACGGTGGTCTCACCGCTCAGCGTGAAGCTCAGTCCAAGACTCCGGGCAACAAGAACGTGCTCGCCATGTACATCGATAACAACGACTGGTCTGGCGTGACCTACTCTCTCGGTGAAGGCAAGTTCATTGACCTCTCCAAGGTTCGCGACAAGGGCGGTCTCTACTTCTGGATCAAGGGTAAGCTCGGCGGCGAAAAGCTCTACGTCGGTATCCTCGACAACCAGGGCAACGACATCAAGAGCCAAACCAAGGTCGGCCTCAACGACTGGATCAAGGTCTCCAAGGATTGGCAACTCGCCAAGATTCCTCTCAAGCGCTTCACCGACAAGGGTAAGGCTTGGGACGCTAACAAGCAGGCTGAAGTTGCTAAGGACATCAAGTGGGACAAGATTCAGGAAATCCGCTTCTCCGTTGGCAAGGGTGAAAACCAGGGCGAACCGGGCAAGCCGGCTCCTGTGACGGTCTTCGTTGACCAGATCACCTTCACGTCCAACATCGACTGGATTGACCCGGATCTCAAGTGGGATTCCTTCAAGTCCAACGCTCCGGACTACGTGATTTCCGACTTCGAAGGCAAGTATGCCAAGGACAAGTGGGAACCGTCTACCGGTCCGAAGTCTCAGCTCAAGTTCAAGGTTGAAAACTGCTCCGAATTCAAGGGCAACTGCTTGAATATCGAACACTACCTCCTTGCTGACTGGGTTGACGTCGTGCTCGACATGAAGAAGAATGGCCGTCCGGCTGCTGACCGCGACTGGACCAAGCACTGGGGCATCATGTTCGACGTGTACTCCGAAAAGGCTTGGCAGTCCATCACCGTGCAGATCCAGGATGCTGGCAACGAAATCTTCGTTTCCAACGTCGGTGCTCCTAAGGGCAAGACGACCATCCTCGTTCCGTTCCGCACCTTCGGCAAGTTCCCGTATTATCAACCGCCTGACGCTGTTGAAAACGGCCTCTTCGACCTCAAGGGTGTAACCGCTCTCGACTTCAAGCCGAGTGGTGAAGGTACTGCAGGTGGCTTCAAGATTGACAACATCCGCTTGACCAACCAGCGCGAAGTCAAGGCTAAGGAACGTCCGGCTGTCATCAAGGTCTTGGTGAAGGGCGAAAAGGAAGTCCTCAACCCGGAAATCTCTGGTGGCTTGTTCGGTATCAACGCTGCCCTCTGGGACGGCGACATGCTCGACAACAAGAACTTCAAGGTTCAGACTCGCGAATTTGCTAAGCGCGTCAACCACGGCATTATCCGTTACCCGGGTGGTCTCCGTGCTGATGACGACCACTGGAAGGAAATCCTCGACAACCACGACTGGATGGTCGACACTGACGAATTCCTCGAATGGTTGAAGAAGACTGGCTCTAATGCTATGTTCACTGTGAACTTCGGTTCCGGCACTGAAAAGGAAGCCGCTGACTGGGTCAAGCACACGAACGTTGACAAGAAGGCCGGCATCCTCTACTGGGAAATCGGTAACGAAATCTACGGTAACTGGCATCCGTATTACGAAAAGTACGGTAAGGACGGCGGTACCATCTATGGTAAGCGCGCTCGTAAGTTCATCGAAGCCATGAAGAAAGTTGACCCGACCATCAAGGTGGCTGTGCTCGGCGTTCTCGAAGGCGACTGGAACGACAAGGTTCTTGCTGAAACGGGTGACATCGCTGACGGTCTTATCGTTCACCACTACCCGCAGCACTTCGGCGAAGAAAATGACTTCGCTATGCTCTCTGCTCCGCAGACCCTCACCGCAATCTACGAACGTTTGCACAAGGTCGTGGACAAGTGGACTGCTAAGTTCAACAAGAGCAAGAAGATTGAACTCTGGCTCACCGAATGGAACTCTGTTGACTTCAACCCGGGCCCGCAGACCTTGTCTGTCGAAAACGGCTTGTTCGTCGCAGACTACCTCGGTATGCTCGCTACTGAAAACGTCGACAACGCTCAGTACTGGGATATCCACAACGATATCACTCCGGAAGGCGGTGACTACGGTTACTTGACCCGTTCTGGTGAAGAATGCATGAACTGCCCGCGTCCGAGCTACTGGGCATTCCAGATGGCTTCCGATGCTCTCCGTGGCAAGCTCATGAAGACCACCATCAAGGGTGACGAAGACGCTCTCCTGACCGCTTACTTGACTGTAAACGGCAACAAGAAGCAGCTCCTCCTCGTGAACAAGAGCCCGTACAGCGACTTCGATATCAAGCTCGACATCCCGGGCTTCAAGGGCAAGGCTTCTGTCCAAACTCTCGACAAGAGCTCCGAAAAGCTCAAAGAAGGCTGGGCAAACGACCCGTCCAAGAAGGCTAAGACAGTCGATATCTCTAAGGGTATCAAGGTCGGCAAGCGCACTCTTACTCTCATCACTTTGCAGTAAGGTGTTGAGCTAAGGCTCGCAAACTAGATTCTCGAAATCTTGAAACGGACTCCGTCGGAAACGGCGGAGTTCGTTTTTTGTATATAGTGCTTTTATTCCGGTCTAATTTGTATATTAGCTTTATGCTTCATCGTTTTTCTCTTTTTGTTTTTTTCTTGTCTGTAGTGGCTTTTTGCGGGCCTTCGTTTGCGGATGATGTTCCGCTTGATTCTGTAATGCATTTATTTGTGCAGAATCCCGATACAGATACTTCAAAGAAGTTGGATTTTGACGAAACATCGGCAAAGGCGAAAATTGTAGCTAACTATAGAGATTCTTTGGAAAAAGAGCGCTTTTACGCAATGTATTATCGGAACACGATTGAAGATCTCTTGAATAAAGGCGAAATTGAACGTTTAAAGACGGTTGTCGAGGAGGCGGAACTTTTTGATCGTAATGCTTCGACGTTTCACGTTTTTTATGCGAACGATATACTAGTCATAAAATATTTCTTGAAGGATTATGATTTCTTGGCACAAGTCGATTATATAAAGGATTTACTAAATAGCTCAATACATGCAGATATGCGTTCTGCCTTGTATCGAACGTTGAAACGTGAAATTGAAACTGGCAAAATTGAAGAAAATCTGAGGGAAGTTCCTAATGAAAGTGATCGTGTATTTGTTTACATTATTCTAAATAGTTTATTTGAAAATAAAAAGGGCGTTTCGCAGTTGATTGAAAAATACAAGTATCAGCTGACGGATGAAAAACAATTGTATTTCTTGGTAACTCGTTTTTGGCAAAAAGAAGATTTCGATACGAAGAATTATGCCGCTTTTTCTTGGGGTGCTGCTATTATAAAACCAGTGGGCTCGTTGGCGGATAAAGTCGGTTGGATGCCAGGCATGTACATTGGTATTGATTTTATCAGAAATGATTTTTTGTATGAATGGTTTATGGATATTAACGGTTGCCAAAATAAGGAGCCGGATTCCTTGCAGTTCTATGATATGCGATGGGATTTTAATTTTGGCTATACGTTTATTAAGAATAAGAATGTGTTCTTTTACGGGTATGCGACAGTTGGCTTTGGCATGAACGCGTTCAATATTCGTGGGAAGAGCGTAGGGGATAAGGCGAACGATGATATGCCGTACCAGTTTTATCCGGCTTTTGGCGCAGGGGCAATTGTCGACTTGTTCTTTACAGATAAGGGGCGTATCCATAATGGCTTGCGCTTTAGAACGGGTATCAGGAGTATTTTCTCTGGCGATGTGTTGAAAGCTTCCGGTGTTAGGTTGTATGCGTCCATTGAATGGACGTTCCGTGAATACTCCAAAAAGCAAGTTGATTTTGACTATTCATTCAGGGAAAAAGGGGTTAAATGATGGTACGTAGATTATTGCTGTTCCTTTTGTTTGCGGTATCCCTTTCTTTTGCAGGGCGATATGTCACGTATAATATCGTTCTTTCCGATTCTTCAGTGGGCTTTTCTCAATCGCAGACGGTTGCGCAAAAATTGCAAACGGCTCCGGTCGCTTATTACGGGAGCCTTATACAAAGAAAATATTTGCAGAAGGAATTTTATAGGGCGGAGAATGCTGAATTCGAACAAAAATTCCCGCAGGTGTATAAGTCTTTTATCGGGTGGTCTAACTATAAGCAGAATCGTCAGAATGAACTTTTGTCTCAGGCTCCCCCAAAATTCAAACAAATGTTTGAATATCGTTATTTAGCCATGGATGTGAAGGGCTTTTTCTTGATCCACGATGAAATTCGAGTAGATAAGGTTTATGACAAGGTGACTAAAACGTGGGTGAACCCCAAGCCTGAAGAGGTTAAAAAGGAACTCTTTTCTTTTGCGTATGTCGGACCGGACATTTCCCAGGATTCTTCGTGGAAAATTTCCCAGAGAATGATGGTGCTTTTGCCCAATCCCGAAGAACAGTCGATTCCGGTCAAAAGAATTTTTTTCATGGACGGATATTCAGAAGAATGTTATTCCTTGATGGATACATCGATTCTTGATAAGATTCATTACCTTCCGCATCGATTGAAATATGACGTGAACCCTAATGCGACTTTGGATGTTCAGGAAGTGGCTCCGGCGCCTGTAAAAAATGAAAATGTCGGACCCGTCGTAAAGAAAGAGGGGGGCTTTAGGTTTAACGCGTTTGTCGATTTTGGCCGCCCGTTTTTGATTGGAAAATTCCCGGATTTCGACCCTGTTTTTTATTTGGGCCTTGGTTTTAATATATATAACAGAAATATCTTTTGGGGAATGGGTGTCAGCATCCGCTCGCTTGATGCGAAGTGCGATTCTTGCGGCACAGGTGATTTTGGCGCGCATTTTGAATTTGGATACTTATGGTTGAAAACGAAATATATAGAATGCGGTGCATGGGGAAATCTTGGTTTTTCTGCAATTGAAGTCCCTCCGCAAAAGGGCGTCGAGGATTCGGACTATCAGCATGAACGATATTTCCGCTATGGCATTGGCATTTATGTCGATGCGCTATTCCCGAACCTTATCGGAAAGCCTATGAACAGCTTCTTTGAGCCTGGACTCGGAAATCGATTTGGAGCGCGTATAAAGCTCGGTTTGCAAAACATGAATGTCTCAGACATTGGGCATGCCAAAGGGGTTTCGCCATTTGTTTCGCTTGGGTTCACGTGGCATTTGATTAGTTTGGGCAAATAGAAAGTTGACTTGGCTTTGGGCTGCGCTTTTTCTATCTTTTGGCGCATGCAAAACGAAAATTTCGAAGAAAAAATCAAGGGCAACCCGATTGCCCTTTTGCCGGTCGCCGTGTTCTTGGTTCTTTATTTGGGCCTTGGCATTACGTTCGAATACATTCTCCATATTTCGATGGGCTTCTATAACATTCCCATCGTAGCTGCATTCTTGATTGCGATTTTTGTCGCATGCATGCAGAACCGCAAATTGAATTTTGACAAGAAGATGAACATCATGGCGGGAGCGCTGGGCGACCGCAACATATTCTTGATGATTCTCATCTTTCTTTGCGCGGGCATCTTTGCGGGGATTCTCGGGCGTTCGAGCGCTTCGGCGGCTGCTTATTTGCTGCTGGATTTTATCCCGGCGCAGTTTGCGGTTGTGGTGCTGTTCCTGGTGGCTGCGTTTGTCTCTACAGCGATGGGAACCTCGGTAGGTACGATTGCTGTTGTTTCGCCGATTGCTGTTGAGGTGGCCCAGATGGCGGGCTTCGGTGTCCCGTTCTGCGTGGCGACGGTGATTGGTGGCGCAATGTTTGGCGACAACTTGAGCTTTATTTCGGATACGACGATTGCGGCAACTTCGACGCAGGGCTGCAAGATGAAGGACAAGTTCCATGTGAACTTTATTATTGCGCTCCCGGCGGCGCTTGTGGCGGTGGCGATTATTACAGCGATTTCGTTTGCGACGGAAGCTCGTGCGGTTGCCGAAAATTCCTACAGTCTGGTGCAGCTGATTCCGTACGTTTTGGTGTTGGCGCTTGCGCTTACGGGCATTAACGTGTTTACGGTGTTACTTGTTGGCATTGTCGCTGCTTCTGTCATCATGGTCGGTTTTGGCCCGCTCAATATGATGGGGCTTTTGCAGAACATCGGAAACGGCATTTCGGGCATGTATGAGACGATTCTTGTGGCGGTGCTGGTGAGCGCCTTGTGCGGGCTTATTCGCATTCATGGCGGTTTTGCGGCTCTGCTCGATTTTATCCATAAGGTGTTCAAGGGACACCGTAGCGGGCAAGTAGGTGTTGGCCTTTTGGTGAGTGCGCTCGATATTGCTACGGCGAACAACACGGTCGCTATTGTGATGGCAGGCCCGATTGCAAAGCAGATGGGCGATGAATACCGCATTTCTCCTAAGAAGACGGCTTCGCTTTTGGATATTTTCAGTTGCGTGGTGCAGGGCATTTTGCCTTACGGTGCGCAGATGTTGGTGGCGCTTGCCGCAATTTCCACGGCCTTGCCGGATGCAAGCGTGAGCGCTTTCGACTTGATTCCATATATGTTCTATCCGTTCTTGTTGCTCGTTAGCGTGCTCGTATTCATTGCGATTTCGCCTCGCAAGAAAAAGGACTTGAACGAATAAAAATTCGAACGCTTTGCGTTTCCACAAAGTTTTTTGAAGAACGACTCAGGGATTGTGATTCCTGAGTTTTTTATAGAAAGTTATGGGGGAGGAGAATAAAAAAAACTCCATCTTTTCAGATGGAGTTTAGTGGATGATGCAGGGGTCGAACCTGCGACCCGCTGATTAAGAGTCAGCTGCTCTACCAACTGAGCTAATCATCCAAAATTCTTAGGTCGCATTCCCGTCTTTCGTTGGGAGCTATGTCTTTGCAAAAATCAAAAGTCGCAGTTTCAAAGTTCGTTAGACGCTTATCTTTGTCTGACGCTTTTGTATTTGCAATACCTTGCCTTACGGTTTGGTATTTAGTGGATGATGCAGGGGTCGAACCTGCGACCCGCTGATTAAGAGTCAGCTGCTCTACCAACTGAGCTAATCATCCAAAATTCTTAGGTCGCGTTCCCGTCTTTCGTTGGGAGCTATGTCTTTGCAAAAATCAAAAGTCGCAGTTTCAAAGTTCGTTAGACGCTTATCTTTGTCTGACGCTTTTGTATTTGCAGCACCTTGCCTTGCGGTTTAGTGCTTAGTGGATGATGCAGGGGTCGAACCTGCGACCCGCTGATTAAGAGTCAGCTGCTCTACCAACTGAGCTAATCATCCATAGTCGCTTGGACGCGCACAATTATAGAAATAACGAATTAAAATGGCAAGGGAAATGGCCGATTTTTTTTGAAAAAATCTTTCGTCTTCCGTCTTTTGTCTTTCGTCTATAACTATATTCTCTCTCATGAGCTTTAATTCCAATCGTCTAGATGCTTTTCTTTCGCACCTCGGGGTAGAACGTAATCTTTCCCCGGTGACGATCCAGAGCTATCAGGAAGATTTGAGGCATTTTATTGCCTGGCTGGACGAGAACGGAATTGACCTCAAGGACTTGAAACCCGAAAAACTGGACGAATTTTTGACGCTTACGGCGGGGCAGGAAGAATATTCCCCGACATCGGTGGCGAGGCATTTTTCGAGTCTGCGTGGGTTCCTCAAGTACATGCAGAATCAGGGCGAGTACGACTACAGCACGGAATCGATGCTTGCGACTCCGAAGCTTGGCCATTACCTGCCGCAGTACCTGACCCGCGAAGAAATCGACAGCGTTTTTGAGAGTGCCGCGAACGGCAAGAATCCGCTGCGCGATACGGCCTTGATCGAGCTCATGTATAGCGGAGGATTGCGCATTTCTGAAGCGCTCGGCATCAAGCTTTCGCAAATTGACCTTGAAAATGAATGGCTTATGCCGATTGGCAAGGGCAATAAGCAGCGCCTTGTACCGCTCGGGAGCAAGGCTAAGGAAAATCTTCGCGCATGGATTGAAGAAGGGCGACCGCTGACGCACCCCGCAACGGATAATATCATCTTGAATGCGCATGGAAAGCCTATGAGCCGCATGGGGGCATGGAAAATTGTGCAATTGCATACGATGCACTTGAGCAAACAGGTCTCGCCGCATACGTTCCGCCATAGTTTTGCCACGCATTGCCTTGAAGCGGGTATGGACTTGCGCGTTTTGCAGGAACTGCTCGGTCATGCCGATATCAGTACCACGCAGATTTACACGCACGTCGATAAAGATTTCATCAAGCAAGAACACCGCTCGTTCCATCCGAGGGAGATGGGCGGGCACTCCTAAGTTGCTCCATTTACGCCTTATTTGTATATTTATCTTATGCGTTTTTGTGTAAAATATTTAGCGGTTTGGGCGTGTACCCTAATTTTGTCTTTGAATTGTAGCGTTTTTTCTGCAGAACCTGTTGCTCGCGATTCTGTAATGAACTTATTTGTGCACGATTACGAAGAGAGTAAATCTCCTGATACGTTGAGTCTTGTTGAAAAATTCAGTGAATCAGAAATGCTTCGGCAGGAGTTTGACCAGGTCAAGTATCTTCGCGATGCTATGAGAAAAGCTTTGCAAAATGATAATCTTGAGCGTTTAAAGAAACTGGTCGATGTTGCTGAGTCGTATGAAAAGTCGTCTACTTATTTTATAATTCATGATTACGAAAAAATTCTGTTGAAATATTTTTTAGGTGATTTTGAATCGCTTAGTGATGTGCAATTTGTATCGCGTTATAATACAAGGCCGGACTATGTTTACGATACGTTCCATAAAGCATTTAAGGATAAATTGCAAGCGGAAATAGAATCTGGAAAGCTTGAAGAAAAACTCAAAAGTGTTGAAAATGAGAGTGACCGGATGTTTATTTATATTGTAATGAAGGGCTTCTTTAAATATAAATATGATATTGAGTCGCTGATTGAAAAACATAAGCTCCAGTTAAAGAAACGGGAGCAGCTAGAGTATCTAGTTAATGTTTATTGGAACAGAAAGACAGTTGATACGCTCAAGTCGTATACGTTTTTCTTAGGTGGTTCCTATGTCGCCTTTTTAGGAGATATTTCGGATAAGGTTAAAAATGGTTTTGGTTTTTATGGGGGTACAAACTGGTATATATATGATGTCAGTCTTGAAACCCAAATTACGACACATTTCAGTGATGTTCGTTCTAGTGATTCTCTCCATTTCTACAATTTGGGCTGGAATTTAAATGTTGGCTATTACTTTAGAAACATTTCGTTGCAGTGCTATTTAACGACTGGTGTAGAAGTTGATTTCTATGGTGAAAATAAAAGTAAAAACGATGAAAATAGAACAAGCAAGGATTCATATCAGGCTTATCCGGTGTATGGAGCAGGTGTTTTGTACGATATGTTTTACCTTCGTTTTAGAGCGGGTATAAAAAATATTTGGGGCGATCATACAGTAAATGCTTCTGGATTTAGGTTTTATATGTCAATTGAGTTTTCTATACCTGTGTTGACAATGAAACCGGTAGAATTTGTTTATCCTGATTCTATGGAACGCTAATATGGTTAAGTATTTTTTTGCGATTATTTTGACTCTGCTGTCCTATAGCTTTGCGTACGAAGATGTTTTAGTCAATTCAGTGACGGTGGCGAAAAAGCTAGAAATAGCGCCTGTCGCTTATTACGGTTCACTCATCACGAGCAATGTATACAGCCAGGATAAATTGCCTTGGGTCAGTTTCGACAAGGAATATCCGGATGTCTATAAATCTTTTATGGAATGGTCTGAACTGAAAGCTGCTCGCATGCAGCGTGATTTGGCTGATGCACCCGAGAATGTTCGCAAAACATTTGAACTGCGCTCGCAAAAAGAATCAAATGGTTTTTATTTGATCCTTAATATTATTCACGTAGACAAAATTTATGACAAAGAAAGTAAAACTTGGGTAGATCCGCCTGCCGAAAAAACAAAAAAGGTCTTCACTCAATTTGCATACATGGGTCCTGATATTATAAGGGATTCTTCTTCGTTTAAACTGATCCAGCGCGTGATTACTGTGCCTGCATTTGATTCTGAAATTCCAAATAAGCGCATTTTCTTTTTGGATGGTGTATCTGAACCAGTTGCTTTTTTGGATATTCAAAGTTTGGAAAATGTGCAATTTTTCCCGTACCGTTTGAACTATAGTGTGGAACCGAACCCTGCGATTGAAGTTCGTAAACGTATAGAATCTCTCGTTTATGCCGGTGATTATGCAACTGCTGTTCAGCTTGCTGATTCCGCAGATTTGTCGCCACGTTCGAAAATTCTTTTAAAGTATTTAACTCGTGATTATGAATTTATTTTAAATAAAGATTCTGCATCGAATTATTTGGTAAGGTATAGTACGTATCGATATGAAGATGGTCTCGATTTACTTTTGAATCGAGTTGCAGAACAAGATTATCATGAAATTTTTAAATGCGAAGAATTACAATATAAGCCTGAAGTCAATAAAGATTTGGCATGCCCTGTAATGGAATCGATTGCTTTGGGAAAAATGATGAAATCATTGGTTGAAGGAGCGGGTAATTTCAGTTTTGGCTTGGGTGCTGATTTTGGTATTCCGTTTTTGGCTGGGGATTTCCCAGATTACAAATCGTTTTTCTTTTTTAATGTCGCTTTAGATTTTAGAATTTATAATGTGATGCTTTCTTTTGAATTCAATATGCGCTCCTTGGATGAAAAGTGCGATTCCTGTGGCTTTTTAGATTATGGAATACATTCAATGTTAGGTTATAGGGTACTTAAGACAAAGTATTTTGAAGGTGCCGCATTTGCAAATTTGGGTAAAGCTTTCTATGTGGTTCGCAGAGATGGTGAAGAAAAACGCGAAAACAAGCAAGAATCCTATTTCCGCTATGGTTTTGGGGCTTATGTAGATTATCTTTTCCCGAGCCTTGTGGGTAAGACCATGCCTGAGGGGGATCCAATCGCGGGGCGAATTGCAATTCGTTTGAAGGCTGGATTTCATAATATGAAAGCTTCAAAATATGGTCATTCCAAAGGAATCTCTCCGTATATATCGATAGGGTTTAGGTTGCGTGGTGATGGTGTTAAGCTTTGGAATGTCTCTGATTTTTCTAAATTAGATGTCCAAAATTAATTATGGATCGTCTTTTCGCTAAATTATTGCTTGCCTTGTCTTGTGCGTTTTCAGTGGCTTTAGCAGGGCCGCTTGGCACGCCTTTGGCACATGATGGAATGTTTGCTAGAGCTTCGGTAGGGCTAGGCTATTCTTCGTTTGAAAATGCGGATGGCGAGGAATCGTTGACTGCGGATGGTCTGGGAATAAAGCTTCATGGCAAACTTGGTGCTTATGTCATGCCGAATTTGGCTTTGCATGCGAACATGGGTTTTGTTACGTATTCCGATTTTCGAGAAGCCCGTTATGGACTCTCGATGTATGTGGATCATGATTTTTACGTGTTGAGTTCTGTTTTTGTCGGTGCTGGTGCCACGTATTATGTGCCGGGATGGAATAACGTTTATTTCAGCGGGGCTTTCGGAATGACTGGTTATAGGCTCAATTGCCGCAAGTATTCCGGGAATACGGGGCTCCATGCTTTTAGTTTCGATGTCGAAGCCGGCAAGGACTGGTGGGTGAGCGAACACGTTGGTTTAGGGGTGTCGCTCGCGTTCAATTCCCACGAGTATTGGTCCGATGATGATGGCGTATTCCGCTCGTCTTCTGTGATGCTCTTGTTCTCGGTAACGCTGAATTAAAAATGCCGGCTTTTATAGCCGGCGTGTAATTTAAATGGAGATTCTTGCTCAAAGAGGAATGACAGCTTTCCTATCTCTCCAGCTTGAAGTAGACTGCCGCAAGAGGCGGAAGCTTGATGTTTAAGCTGCACTGGCGATTCTGCCACGGAATGTCTTGCGTCCAGACTTCACCGAGATTACCGACGTTAGATCCGCCGAACATGGCTGCATCAGTGTTGAAAATTTCTTTCCAAGCACCGCGAGCAGGAGCGCCCAGGCGGTAATCGTTACGGACAACCGGCGTAAAGTTGAATACGCACAAAATCATGTTGCCGTGGTCATCTTTACGGACAAAGCTTACGATGGAATTGTCGGCATCGTCGCACCAGATCCATTCAAAGCCGGTGTAGTAATGGTCGATTTCCCACAGCGGAGCATTTTCCTTGTAGATGTGGTTCAAGACCTTCATCATTTCGAGGAGCTTGCCGTGGCTATCCCAGCTGACCAAGTGCCAGTCGAGCGAACGCTTTTCGTTCCATTCGCGGAACTGACCGAATTCGTTGCCCATGAAGTTGAGCTTCTTGCCCGGGTGTGCGTACTGGAAAGCGTAGGTGAGGCGGAGGTTTGCAAACTTCTGCCAGTTGTCGCCAGGCATCTTGCCGAGCATGGAGCCCTTGCCGTGCACCACTTCGTCATGGCTGAAAACTTGTATGAAATTTTCAGAATAAGCGTAGACCATGCTGAATGTAAGCTGGTTGTGGTGGTACTTGCGGTGGATCGGTTCGTGCTGGATGTAGCTCAAGAAGTCGTTCATCCAGCCCATGTTCCACTTGTAGTGGAAGCCGAGACCGCCCTGCTCTGGCGGGCGAGTGATGCTCGGGAAGCTTGTCGATTCTTCGGCGATGAGAATTGCATGCGGGGTCAAGCGGCCCATGATGCTGTTTAAGTGCTTCAGGAATTCGAGCGTGTCGTAGTTGATGTTGCCGCCGTCCTTGTTCGGCACCCATTCGCCCGGACCCTTACCGTAATCGAGGTAGAGCATAGATGCCACTGCATCGACGCGGAGACCGTCGCAGTGGAACTCCTTGAGCCAGTACATGGCGTTAGCAATAAGGAAGTTCTTGACTTCGTTACGGCCGAGGTTAAAGATGTATGTGCCCCAGTGCGGGTGTTCGCCCTGACGCGGGTCGGCGTGCTCGTAGCAGGCGGTGCCGTCGAAACGTCCGAGTGCGTGTGCATCCTTCGGGAAGTGTGCCGGAACCCAGTCCAAGATCACACCGATTTCGTTCTGGTGGCAAAGGTCCACAAAGTGACGGAACTGGTCCGGTGTACCGTAACGGCTTGTCGGTGAATAGTAGCCGGTCACCTGGTAGCCCCAGGATTCATCGAGCGGGTGTTCTGCAAGCGGCAAGAATTCCACGTGCGTATAGCCCATTTCCTTGAGGTACGGGATGAGGCGTTCAGAGAGTTCGTCCCAGTTGAGGAATCTATCCGGATTGGACGGGTCTCTGCGCCAGGAGCCTGCATGGACTTCGTAAATGTTCATCGGCGAACCGAAGACCTTTGTTGCCCAGTGCGTCTTCATGTAAAGATCGTCGCCCCATTCATAACCATCGAGGTGAGTCGTGATGGATGCCGTTGCCGGGCGGACTTCAGCGAGCTTTGCGAGCGGGTCCACTTTTACGTGAAGCTGGCCATCGGCTCCGTGAATTTCAAAACGGTAGAGTTCGCCTTCGCCAAGGTTTGGAATGAAGATTTCCCAAATGCCGCTAGAACCGAGCATGCGCATTTGGTGACGGCGTCCGTCCCAGCTGTTGAAGTTGCCGACGACAGAAACGGCGCGAGCGTTCGGAGCCCATACTGCAAAATGGATTCCCTTGAAGCCTTGGTGTTCGACGATGTTGGCGCCCAGCTTGCGATAAAGCTCGTAATGCGTGCCTGTTGCAATCAGGTGGCGGTCAAATTCGCTAAGTACAGGAAGGAATGCGTACGGATCCGTGAGCGTGTACTCGTTGCCGTCTCCTTGGCGGATAATCAAATTGTAAAAGAACGGTTCGAATTCCTTATCGAGGATGGCTTCGAAAAATCCTGTGTCACCCAGTTTTACAAAGTCGAATTCTTCGGTGCCGTCGCAAGTTTCACCGCGGACAAAGCTTGCTTGCGGCTGGTAGGTGCGGATAACAGTCTTTATTCCACGGTCTGTTTCGAGCGGATGAATGCCCAAAATCGAAAACGGGTCCTTAGTCTTGAAGTCCCAGATTGCCTGCATGTTTTCTGCAGTGAGGCTGGTAAAATCATTCCATTCCATATATGATCTCACTTAAAGTTTTTATCGAATTGAAAAATAACATAAAATGGGGTTGTTATGCGAATAATTGCAATAAAAACCGTAATATTTGGATTTTTATTACATTTGTAGCAAACGGAGGCATATAATGGCTGTTGCAATGGAAGAAAATGAGAACCCGGTGAAGTTTGAAAAGCTTTTTAAGGTTACTCCCGAAATGATTGATGAAAATAAGCACATGAACAACGTTTGGGCGGTACAGTGGGTCCAGGATATTTCGATAGCTCATTCTGATTCCGTTGGTGCAACGGATGTGATGTATCAGTTAGGTTGCGGTTGGATGATTCACACGCAGTTCGTGGAATACAAGAATCAGGCATTCTTGGGTGATGAAATCCGTGGAACTACATGGGTTGCTAGTTACAGTAAAGTGATGAGCGTCCGCAAGTGCCGCTTTGAACGCGTCTCCGATGGCAAGGTCGTTTTCGAATCCGAAACGCAGTGGGTCCTCATGGATATGAAAAAGGGACGGCCATTCGCCATCCCGCAAGAAATCAAGGATAGATTCCAAGTCAAGTAATTTTAGAATCCAATACTTGCTTGGACCATGTAAATTCTGTTCTCGTCTTGACCGGTGTAATATCCGCGTTCTTCGCCCCATGTAGCGGCTTCAATCGAGAAGAATCTCAGGAATTCAACTCCGATACCTGCTGAGGGGTAACCGCCTCTGAAACCGCCTGCAATGCGCAAGACGAGGAATCGTATCTCGTTGTTGAGGCCTGGGTATGCCGCAAGAGTCTGTTCCAGTTCAAAACCGAAGTTCAGGTGCGTAAAGAACTTGTAGTTTCGTTCGTTATTGAACATGTCGGCAAAGTCTACGGCAACGTTGAACTTGCGTCCAAAACCGGTGTTGCTGTTCATGAATCTCGGGCTGTAGTTTGCACCGATGGTAAAGTTCGGAATGAGCGTTTCGCCTGCAAGAGACTTGAAGTAAATGTCGCGCAAAGATGCACCGAAGCGGATCTCGCGGTTGAACTGGTAAAGCACGCCCAAGTCTAGGCCAAACGAGAACGTCTTGGAATCAAAGAAATCATCTGTCGCATCGCCCAATTGGTCTTTAAGGGTGTCTGCAATGGTGTTGTAGTTCGCAAGGCCCAGTGTTACCATGTTCGTCTTGTGGCGCTTGACGATCTTGCCTCCCAAGCCAACGGAAAGTTGATTGGGAATGATTTCGTAGGCTCCACCCATCTGCGCGACTGCATCGATAATGAATGTGTCAACGACGACATAGGGGAGGATGATGCCTGCATCAATGTATGGTGCAACGCTTCCGTTCATCCAGAACGCTGCTCCGAAATTGTGGAACGCAAGTTCAGCATCAAACTTCACTCTCGCTTCCAACGCCTTATGGTCGTATGAAGAGATAGTCTTGACGTACTTCGGATTTTTGACAAGTGAATCGAGAATTGCACTTGTTTTACTTGAAACTTGAGGATGCGTTGGGGTTATTCTGTTGGCTTCGTCTTGAGCCCTTCGGTACAGGTCCTGAACGTCTTTGACATCGCCATACGTTGAAAGGAATGCGAAGATATCACCTGCGCCACCGAAGGTGACTCGCATGTCGCCGATCCAGTTGCGCGGATAATAACCTTGTTCCGGTCGCTTTTCGAAATTGCCGAGTTTGTTAATTTGAGTTAAGCCTGCGTAGTTGTAGTGGAGAGCTTCTTTGTCATCTACAACGGCAACGTGTGCACCACCCATGGATTCTGCGCGGAGCGAAAAGTGCGTTGGCGATTTTGCTGAAACGATTCCGATAGCACAAGCGAAAATTGCAAGTATTGATAGTTTATTCATTTTACAATTCTCCCTTCGAACCACTGGAGGAATTGTTCTTCAGTGTAGTATTTCCAGCATCCGCCGACCATTTCTTTACGCTTTTGCAAGTTGTATTTAATGTTGTTCACATTGGTATCGTTGCGGATAAGTTCCTTATTTTTGATCTTTTCGTCAAGATCTTTTCCGGGGAATGATAAATCAATGGCGAACTTGAGCAGATGGTTGTCAAGAGAATCTCGCATATTCGGGTCTCTATAAACGTAATGCCATTCCGATTCGTCTAAAGGTTGCCAGTATTCTTCGGGTAAGGATCTATCGGCAGGGCCAAACGTACCGTCCATGTTGATATCGACCGATTGGTAACTCCCAATAAACTTGAGTGTGTCGACTTGGGCTTTGGTGAGGTCGTATGTTTTCGGGTCCATTCCTTGTGCGACGAGTTCTGCGTAGTTTTGAGGTCTTTTCACTAAGACAACGGTGCGGTAATCGCGAGCATCTTCATCGACTTCTCCATCACCGTCGTTATCGTAATTGTCGACAACTTCTTCGTCTACACAACCGTCACCATCATCATCGATGTGGTTTCCGAATTTGAAGAACACGTCGTTGCGGTCTTCTCCAACGGTTTGGGCTCTGTCGTTCAGTTCAATGACTGTATTTGCAAGACCGACGGAAATGTCTGCATAATCTTCGTCGTTAAATGCATCTCGTGTGGAGTCGGGGAGGTATGCCTTGATAATTTCGGCAGCGCTTTCTGGCGAGGCTTTTATGGCTTCGGCGGCTGCAGCCATGTCGTTGAGGAACGGCTTGAGGCTGTCTCCGAGATCGTTGAGCGTATTGAGGTTCACCATCATACCGGCATTGTCGGCCGAGACAACGTTCGTGAGTTGGGTATGGACGTTCCTGATGCGGAGGGCAGCCTTGGTGAGCTGGAGGATGGTGTAGCTGTCTGCGATGGTGCTGAATCGAACTTTCTTGTCGGTTCTGTCGGTTGTGTCGCGGGCAATAAATTTGTCTAGGTAGAACAAGACGGAATCGATTCCTCTCGAAATGCTATCGGCTTTCGCATCGCTCATGTCGAGAAATCCGTTAGAACTCTTGCCGTCTTTTTCAGTCTTTTGCGCTAAAGAGGCGAGCTCGAAAACATTAAGCCCATCTTGAGTCTTCAGGACGGATTTTGAAAGCCCGATCCAAGCCTCGGAATTGCCCGAGTCTGCACGTATAGCTTTGTTGAAAAATTTGCGTGCTGAATCGTAGTTCGACTTCTGGAACTCCAGGTAGCCATCTCGAGTGAGGGCCGCTGAATCGTCACTTTCGGCATCGCGGCTGCCTGTCGGGTGGAACAGATTGCAACCTGCAACGCAAAGAGTCAATGCGATGGCTGCAGACCTCATCCATTTGCCTTGCGAAATTTTTCTCATAATGCCAGTCCTGAAAGAATATTTTTTCATTACTCCGTACAATAAAATAACTTCATTCTTACAAAAATGAATAATCAGCTTTTTTTTATTGCGCGTTTTTTTACGGTAATCTCGTAAAAAAATATATTTGCGCTCGATGAATGCTTATAAAGAGTATTTTCCGACCAAGGCCTACCGCATTGCCGAAATGCGGCTGTCCACTCTGCTTAGAGTGGAACGGGATAGGCTTGATGCGATTGCCGCGTCGCTTGGGCGCGAGTCTGCGATTGGTCCCGATAATTTGCGGGAGCAGTTGCCCGAAATACTCAAGTTTACTGAAGCGTATCATACGGCTTATGACCTGTATTTAAAGGCTGTGCTTGTCCAACAGCCGCGACCCATCCAGTGTAGGCCTGCTTGTGGAAATTGTTGCCACCATTACCCGATGTCGGTGGAACCTTTTGAACTGATTTTCATGTACAGCGAGCTCCGCAAGAGGGACGACCTCTTGTCCTTGATGGAGGCTTGTCAAATGCGTTCGGACAAATTTGAATCGCTTTTTGAATCTCGCAAGGAAGAAGGTTTTTCTGAAGATGATGCCGAAGATAAGGCGCTGCATGACTATTTTTCGTGGTGGCGTTCTTGCCCGTTTTCGGATATGGCGGGGGATTGTACGGTCTACCCGTTGCGGACGGTTTCTTGCCGCATGTATTTTAGCGAGACTGATCCGCAGTATTGCACGCCCGATATGCTCCAGACCGAAAAAAACGATAGCTATATAGTTTATATGCCAGATGTTGTTGAAGATGCCGTTTATGGTATCTCGGAACATTATGCAGCGCTAGAACTGCCGGAGAGTTTTTTTGGCGGTCTTCTTGCGCTAAATGGCTATGAAGGAGTCTTGGGCGCGTGAACCAGAATGATGGCCAATTGGATTTGTTCGGATTTGTTCCGACAGAAACACCGCCCGAAGTCAAGGCTCCGTCGCCGGATTGTTCTGCCAATGGCCTGGTGCATTTTAAATACAATCCACTGTTGAAAAAGAGCATTCGCTGTAAAGGCGGGTTCTTGTTTGGCCATCCGGAGGTTTTGCTGCCTGCGTATATGAAGGCTCCTGAGTTTGCCGCAGCTCGTGAACTTGCGGCTGAATGGGCTGAACATGCGGTGCGTCGCAAAACGCAGAAGAACAAGGCGGCCATCAGGGATTTGGTAAATCGTTTTTGGCAGGCTGTTGACCAAATTTTTACAGATAAAGGCGAGGCTCCTCTTGCAAGCAAGGGCCGTTTACCGCCAATCCGACCGCAAGGGAAACATCACAATTTGACGGATGTGCTCGCTGCCATTAACAACACTTATTTTGATGGAACGCTCACATGCCGTATCACATGGAGTAATCGAGTAGGGGGCTTAAGCTTCCATTCGGTGCGTAAAGATCCGGTGACCGGCGAAAGTTTCCATCTGATTAGCATTAGCCGCGGGTACGATGCTGCCAATTGTCCTTTATACGCAATTGCGGGCGTTGTTTATCATGAATGTTTGCATATCGTGATTCCGGTCGAAGAACGCCAAGGGCGTCGTGTTGTTCACGGTCGCGAGTTCCGCCAGCGCGAAAAACGTTATATCTACTACGATGAATGGATCAAGTGGCACAAGGAAGTGCTACCGCATAATATCCGTGCCATGCGCCACCACAAGGCTCTGTAGCAATTACGAATTCGGAATGTGGAATTCGGAGTTGAAATAATCGCGGCAAAGCCGCCAAATGCGCTAATTGAAAATGTTCTGTATATTCTGGAACAGGCGGCTTAACACTCCGGTGGAATCGCTGATTTTTTCGAGTGCATGCTGCGGCGTGTGTACCACAATTACAGATTCGTTCTTGTCGTAAGGAATCGAAAAGTCAATAGAATTGCTGCGTTCTTCAGTGATGCTCATTGCCGCAATGCAAAGGTCCGTCTTTTCGTTTACGAGGGACGGAATCAGAACGTCGAAGTTCATGTCGGCAAACTTGATGTTCTTGTTGAGCATCTTGCCGATCGTGTACATGATATCGATGTCGATGCCCGAAAGTTCGCCCCATTGGTAAAATTCATAAGGGGCATACAGGGCTTCTGTGCCGACAATTAGTGTGTCGTTTCCGATCCAGTCCTGTTGCATGACTCTTACGGCAGATTTATTCTTAGACCATTTCTCCTTGATTCGCCTGATTTCGCCTTTCTTTTGCAAAACACTGATGCTCGAATCGATCCTTGCCTTGAGCGGACTATTTTTCCTTATGGCGATTCCGAATTCGTCTTTGTTCAAACGGTCTTTTAAAATGGAAAAGTCTGAATGGTTCTTGAGGATTGTTTCTGCTACTGAATAGTCTACGGCGATAGCGTCGATAGTTCTTTGTTCTAGAGCCTTTGTCATTTCGGGAATGTGCGCGAAGTACTGGATGCGCGGAAGCTTGATCAGCTGCTGGACTTGCTCATCAAGAGTTGTTCCTGTTTGAACACCCACAAACTTTCCGGACAAGTCGGCTAGCTTGTATATTTCATCGGGCTTTTTCGGCTCGAGATAAGTCATTTTAGGTACTTTGCTTAAAGACTCTTCTTTATTGAAGTTGTCCTGGCGGACAGCAAATGCTGTTTTTCCGATGTAATAGGGCTTCGAAAAATCGATGTCGTCTGTATATTCGTCCGCTTTTGTGAATGCCGAAATGATGAGGTCCGCTTCGTTGTTCTTTAGTGCATTTACGAGCTTATTGCGCTCTGTCTTGATAATCGTTGCATTGACGTTGAGCTTTTCTTCGAGAAGTTTAATGATGTCGAGGTCGATGCCCATAATTTGATTTTCGCTTATAAAGGAAAATGGCGGTACATCGGCTGATGTTGCTATTCTCAAAACTTGTTCCGAATCGTTTTTCTTGGGGCTGATGAGCGGGTTCTTTTTTGAATTTTTGTTCCAGTGGTCGTTGAGCTCGGTTAAAGTCCCTGCAGCGTTTAAACTGTCAATGAGCTTGTTGATAATCCCCTTGAGGTCCGGGATGGAACTGTGCTTGTTCATGCCGATAACGATTTCATTAGGAATATCTATATCGTTTGGGATATAGGTGAGTCCGCTCATGCTGTCGTTAAAGGTGTGATAGAGGACGATTTCGTTGTAGGCGAGGGCATCGATTTCGCCTACCTGGAGTGCAAAGTATGCTGTAATCAAATCCGGATAGGGTTTGATATTTGCTTTGGGAAGCTGTTTTTCGATAGATGCTTGGATGCTAGAAGATTGTTCGACTCCAATGGTGTATTTGGGGGAGTTTGCCTTGGAAGCCGAGGTCAGTTGATCCTTGGATGTTCCTTTGCATCCAGTGTTAATTGCAAGTAGTGCGCCAATGAAAATATTGAATATTACATAACGTATTCGCATACGTTAAATGTAAGAAATTTGAAGAAAAATGCAACAAAAACATAATATTATTCAAACAAAATGTGACCGGAATTAACCGGTCACCATTGCAAGTGTAAAGACTTTTTTTCGTTTAGAACTCTGGGTATCCGTCTTTGAGGCTTTCGTTATAGTGGGCGCGTTCGCCACCGATGAATTTTGGACGGGTGCGGGCGGCGATAATCATAGCCTTTCCGATGTGATTTTGCTTTAAACGGACGGGCACGGCGACTTCGCGGAGGTGCATACCGATAAGGGTCCCGCCGATATCGATTCCTGCGTTTGCCTTGATATGTTCTAGCGCTACGGGAGCCTTGAAGCTTGCGTAGCAAGCGGTAGCGAAGGAGCCGCCTGCTTTTGGCTGTGGTACAACGTTTACGATTTCTGCATTCGGGACTGCTTCGTGCTCGATGATGATGGCTCGGTTCAGGTGTTCGCAGCATTGGGCTGCGATGTAGATACCTTGCGGCCCGAAAACGCTTTGAAGTCCCTCGTAAATTGCTTTCCCGACTTCCGGGACGGAGTGGCTACCGACTTGGTTGCCTAATGTTTCGCTGGTGCTACAGCCAATGACTACAATGTCGCCTTTTTTGAGCTTCGCCACTTCGACAAGTTCTGTAGCGACGTTCATGGCATCGGATTTGATTTGCTCAACAATGCTCTTGTCGTCAATTTCGTAAGTGATTCCTGCCATTTTTTGCTCCTGTTGAATTTGCTGTAAAGATAGTTTTTTTTGATTTGTGTGTGAAATAGGTTAATTTAGAGCAAAAAATAAAAAGCATATCTCCTCAAGAGCCCCGTAGCAATGTATATTATAATTATATTACATTATATCATGTACTTTGGTAGCATATGAGTGACGATTCAGACATTTCCTCAAGTGTCGTTGGACTTGATCGAAAGAAAATCAAAGATTTCTTTTTACGAAAACTTCCTGAGATGAAGGAAGCGGTTATTGATGCTATTATTGAAATTTTGCCGAGTGTCCCGCACTACCAAGAAGAAAATGATCATTTCACGTTTAGAATCATCATGGGAAACGGTAATCCGCCGATGGGCTGGAACCGCCGCATTTATGATTTTTCGGGTGATGCGTTAGAAAATTTGTTCAAGGAACGAGTCAAGGCATGCTTGAAGGATGTCATTCATTTTTGCAAGAGCGACTGTGACCTGATTATCCAGCAGATGCCTGCTCGTGAAAAGGTGGATTCGTCTATCCAGGTCGGAGTTTTCCAGTCGGACTTGGGTAACGCTGGCGAAACGGAACGTGCGCTTCTCGAAAAAGGCTTTTTGCTGATTGAATGTGTGAACCGTTCCAAAATTTGCATAAACTCGCATACGCCTGCGGGCGTGAGTGATCACTTGCTCATTCGCTTTGACCTGGATGAAAATGAATTTTCGGACAATTTAGAAGACAAGGACTTGGACTCGTACCCGAAGGGATTTTGGGCGGGCCTATTTTCGCAAATCAAGAGGGAAGTCCATGGAACTATTTGCTTGTTCGTGGACCCGTCCTGGAATGGTAACGAAGACGAAAATTTTGATGCCGGCAAGATAGTTTTTGAAGACTACAAGGAAATGCAAATCAAGCCGGACTCCATGTTGGACTCGCAGTCGTACCGCGACTTGTACGAACAGAATTTTATCCGTAAGATGTTCATCTCGATGCTCAATTATGATGGCATTACGGTAATCGATACGAATGGTTGCGTACGTGCATTCCACTGCTTTGTGTCTATCCATCGTGGTAAGTTTACATCGGGTGGTGCAAGGCACCGTGCTTACAGGGCCTTGGCGAATTTGTTCAAAGACAATGAATGTTACAAGGCGCTATACTTCCAGTCGCAAGAAGGTAACATTAGGTTCTATCACAAGTTCCGTGTTTCTCCGTCGTTTGATTCAGCTGTGATGGACGACGATCAAGACGAAGTCGATAATGTTAATGTAGTGTCGAAAAACGCTGATGGTATGGATGGGAAGACATCATCGCTTGCATCGGCGATAAACGCTGGAATTTCCGAAAGTACTCCAGTGGATGAATCTTCTGCGTTGTCGGACTATCTCGACCGCTTGCGTGATGCGCATTTGGGAATTGACAATTTCTACAACGAACCGAAACCTGCCGAAGATTTGTATAACGCTACTCTCGAAATGACAGACGAATCTTGGAGTCGTGTCAATGTCGAGCGTATTATCAATGTGCCGCTTGTTTGCTTGATCGGTAATTCTTACGGTTATTCGACGAACGCCGAACCGTTCCTTAAGAATATTCTGGAGAAAATCCCGAATTCTGTTTGGAGAATTTACTTGAACAACAAGTGCTATGAGGATTCGTCGTTATCGTCTACGCTGGGAAGCAAGAATCAGGAAAGCCAATGGTCCAAACTCATGAATGAGACCGGCACCGATGATTCCGAAGCTGAAAAGTATGTGACCGATGAATTGGCGGAACACATCAAGACGGTCTACAAGCACGTCAGCAAGCAGTTTGCCCAAAAGTTCGAAGAAGAACGCAACCTTTGGGAAAACCTGTTTAAGGGTTATTAGCTTTCTTTTCTTTGTAGAAAAGGTAAATCATCCACGCAAGGCCTGCGAGAATCATTACGGAGCAGAGCGTCTGTCCGCGGCTCATGCCAAAGAGATCAACGCGTCCGAGGTGTGCATCCGGCTTGCGGAAAAATTCGATAAAGAATCGGAACAGTCCATAGCCCATCAAATAGAGGCAAGGAATCTTGTCGTGGAGCTTAGGAATCTTGCGCAAGTTGTACAAGACGACGAACAGCACGACCCCTTCAAAAATCATTTCGTAAAGTTGGCTCGGGTGGTGGAGAATCGGGTTTGCAAGAGTGCTGTCGTGGGCTAGCGGGAACCACATGCCGATAGCACTCGTTGTTGCTTCTCCGAAAAGTTCGCCATTGATGAAGTTTCCCCAGCGGCCCCAGGTGTAGGCGAGCGGAGCTGCGAGCATGGCGAGGTTCAATGTTTTCCAGACGTCGAGTTTGTTTCGCTTTGCGCCAATGCAGAAGAATACAATTCCCAAAATGAGACCGCCGTGGTACGACATTCCCGAAATCCCGGCAAAGTGGCTGCCGAATTCATCGTGCGTGAATGGCAAAATAATTTCGAGCGGGTTCGAAAGATAGTAGCCCGGTTTGTAAAAGAATACGTAGCCGAGGCGGGCGCCGAGCAAGATGCCTGCGATAATCCAGGTGAATATGTTATCGAGCTGATCCTTGGTGTAGCCAAGCTTTTCTTTTTCGCTGATTTTCCACATGGTGAGGTAGGCGGTCACGAACGCAAAAATGTACATGATTCCATACCAATGAACCGGAAAACCAATGAAGGGAATCGTGAATGCAATTCCATCGAAATAAGTCGGGATTAAGTTCCACCAAGATAATTCCATAATATTCCTGCTTCTTTTGTGTTTAAATCTAAATTATTTTTTGAGCTCTAGGTTTTGATGAGCCCAATAGTTGATGACTGTCGCTGCGACCTGAGTTGCCGGTTGCGAACGAATTTCTTTATGCATTTGCATCACGATAACGACAATGGACTTGCTAGGGTTCGCCTTGGATTCGGCAAAGCCCATGAACCAGTCGTAACGCCCGGCGGGGTCGGTTCCGTCGAGGGAGCCTGTTTTTCCGCCGAGGCGGAGTGCATCGAAATTTTTGCGAGCCATGTTCTTTGTGGACATGTGCTTGCGGGCGGTGCCTTGCGTTACAGAACGGAGCATGGATTCGCGTAGGCCGTAGTAGGTGTTTTCGCTGAATTTGCCAACATCAAGGGCGAGCTTTTTTTGCGGGGCGAATGGTGCCATGTCACGAGCCCATGGAATTTCAAGCGGCTTCTTTGTAAGGATTGCACGGACTTGCGCCGCGGCAAGAAGCGGCGTAAGTGTTGTCGAGGTTGTAAAACCGCAGGCAACTTCGGCAAGGCCGTAACCCGTGTCCGGGGCTGTGTAGCTTGATGCGTTCGGTGCGTTGCCCGGGAATCGTTTGTTGTAGCCGAGCTTTGCTGCGGCAGAAAGCAATCGCTTTGCACCGACGGATTTTCCGACTATTGCCATGGGCGGGTTTGCGGAACGCGCAAATGCTTCGGAAAGTTCCATCGTTGGACCTTTATACTTTTCGGGAACGCGGAGTTGGTTCAAGTAGAGCGTATGGTGGCGCCCAATCATTGGAATGGGAGTGTTGAGCGAATACCGGTTGCTTTCCATGGCTGCAGCGATTGTCACGAGTTTGGCGAGCGATGCGGCAGGGAAGGTGGGGCGTCCAATCCAGTCAGGCTTGTTCTGTACACGCCCGTCGCGGCGTTCTCCCCAGGCAAGAATTTCGTTTGTCTTTGTGTCGACAACGAGAATGATGCCCAAATCCGGATGGTAACGGCGGAGCAAAATGTCGATTTTGTCGGCTAGGAACGGATCTTTCTGCGACTTGATATGGAGTGTGTCGCGGACATTTTCCGAAACTTCGTTTGCGCTATTGTTGGCTGTTGCGTTACTGCTTTTGTCGAAGTCCTTGTCTTCGATTCCGGTCAGTGCGGCAAGTCCGTTTGCATTTTCTGGATTCGCGGTTTCGATGTTTTCCGTGGCGACACTATCGTAGAAGGCGTTGGTGTCTGTTTCTTCTACAGGAACGGGGATGATATCGTGTGCGTTTTCGACAGGCCCCGATGAGGTATCGTCTTTGGTGGAACAGTGAACAATCGCAATGATAATCGTAACGAGAACGGTAATCGCAATACAGCGGTTGCGCATTCGTTGAGCGTAGGGAAGTCTTTCCATGGAGTTACTTGAAGAATGTCTTTCTGTAGTAGGCGAGTTCGGCAATACTTTCGCGGATGTCGTTCAAGGCTTCGTGCCTTTTTTCTTTTTGGAATTCTTCGAACTCTGGATACCAGCGGAATGTGAGTTCCTTGATGGAACTTACGTCAACGTTTCGGTAGCAGAGCCATTCCGAAATTTCGGGCATGTACTTGTACAAAAAGCGCCTGTCTTGCGTGATGGAATTTCCGCAAAGGAGGTTTTTTGTCTTTTCTGTGAAAGGCTTGATGAAACGGAGCGTTTCGAGTTCTGCATCCTTGAGGGAATACTGCGAACGGCGGCAGCGATCGACGAGACCGCTTTGGTTATGGTGCCGTGTGTTCCATTCGTCCATGCTTTCGAAAACATTTTCCGGCTGGTGAATGGCTATGACAGGTCCTTCGGCGAGAATATTCAAATTGGCGTCGGTAACAATGGTCGCTATTTCGAGAATGACATCTTTTTCTGGATCGAGACCAGACATTTCTAGGTCCATCCAAACTAAATTTCGAGAACTTTTTGGCATACGCGTGAATAATAGCATTTTTTTGAAATGTCATTTTCGCCTTTTGGTGTGTCATTTCAAATCAACTGATAACCAATGACTAATGACTTTTGATTAATAATCATTGTAAGTGTTTTGTGATAAAAATAAAAGAAAATCCTATATATATGGACAAATTAGTCAAAAGTTACAAAAAACTTTGCTAAAATGTAATTTTTTGCTACAAATTGTCTTTTTCTTCGCTCTCTTACGAAAATATTACCTTTTTTTTTGTTATATTTGGCGCATTATGGAAAATGTTGTTATTACAGGTATGGGCTGCGTTTCCTCTCTCGGAAACTCCCCCGATTTATTGTGGCAGAATTTGCTCCAGGGCAAGTCTGGCATCGCTACCATCCAGCGTTTCGACGCTTCCGCTTACACATCCCGCATTGCAAGCGAAATCCGCGAGTTCGACGCTTCTGGCATCTACAGCACCAGAGATCAGTCTAGATTCTCTCGTTGCATCCAGTATGCCGTTTACTCTGCTTTCCAGGCTCTGAACCAGGCTGGTATCGCTCCGGAAAACGAAAATCCGGAACGTTGCGGTGCTATCATTGGTAGCAGTATCGGTGGTTTGCAGTATTGCTATGATGCCGCTGTGGCTCTTAGCACTCGTGGTCCGTCTCGCGTTTCCCCGTTCTATATTCCGATGGCTATCGTGAATATGCCGGCTGGCGAAGTTTGCAACAAGACTGGTTGGATGGGCCCGTCCTACACGGTGACCTCCGCTTGCGCAACTTCCAACCACTCCATCGCCAATGCTTACGACATGATTCGTCTTGGTCGTTGCGACGTGATGCTCGCTGGTGGTGCCGATGAAACGGTGAACCCGCTCAGCCTCGCTGGCTTTACCAGCATGAAGGCTGTCAGTAAGCGTAACGATGCTCCGGAACTTGCTTCCCGCCCGTTCGACAAGGATCGTGACGGTTTCGTGATTGGTGAAGGTGCTGCAGTTCTCGTTCTCGAAAGCGAATCTCATGCTAAGGCTCGTGGCGCAAAGATTCTCGCTCGTATTGCTGGCGTAGGTGCAAGCTCTGACGCTCACCACATCTCTGCTCCGCGTCCGGATGGCAAGGGTGTTATGCTCGCAATGGCCAATGCCATGAAGGAAGCAGGTATCGAAGCTAAAGATATTAGCTATATTAATACGCACGGTACATCCACACCGCTCGGTGACATTGCAGAATGCTCTGCCATCGAAACGCTCTTCAAGCAGTCCTCTGCATCGGCTCTCGAAAACCTCAAGGTCAATTCGTCTAAGTCCATGCTCGGCCACTGCCTGGGTGCTGCAGGTGCTCTCGAATCCGTAGTGACCATCATGTCTGTTATGAATCAGAAGGTTCATGGTACACTCAACGTGTTCGAACAGGATCCGGAAATTCATCTCAACGTCTGCGCTAATGGTGCTGAAAATCAGAAGATTGACTACGCTATGAGCAACGGCTTTGGCTTCGGAGGCCAAAATGGAGTTATTATTTTTGCGAGGAATTAATGCGTAAGGCCAATAGTTTTGCTTTTGGCTCTTTCGCTTCTCGTAAAATAAACGCTAAAATTTGTGCGTTTTTGCTTATGCTGTCGCTGGTATTCCCGGCGGCAGCTTTGTCGTCTCCAGGGGATCCGCTTACGTGGCGTGATTCCACCTGGGATTATCGAAGTGAAGATTCAACAGATATTAAACCCCATATCGAAGCGGGGAAACTTTTTGGCGTTGCTTCGCTCACCTTGATTGCCTATGGGGCTGCCTACGGGTTGGTCTTTGAGAAAGGTTGGTGGGACAATGATGAACGCGGGTTTCATTGGGAAAACGATTTTGACTATGCGTTAAATCTCGACAAGTTCGGACATTTTGCTGCGGGCGTAGCTCTGGGTGAGTTCTTTTACGAAGGGTATAGATGGGCGGGAGCTTCTGAATTCCAGTCGTATTTGTTTGCTGGGCTTTCGGCTTTGGCGACCCATATTGCAATTGACATCAAGGATGGTTTTGCTCCTGAGTGGGGCTTTAGCATTTTCGATGTGCTCTCGGGCGGGCTTGGCGGATTCTTGCCGATGGCAGAACGTTATGTGCCTGTCTTTAAATATATCGATTTGAAGTGGAGCTACTGGATTAATTCCAATGCTTATTATGATAAGGAAAGCCATACATCAGGTGGCGTTTTTACGGATGACTATGTGAACCATACGTACTGGGTTTCGTTTAAGCCGTATAGGATGCTGCCGGAGGCTGCTCGCAAGTATTATCCGAGTTGGCTTGCTCTTGCTGTTGGGCTTAGCATTGACGAGAAGGTGTTTACCAAGGAACCGCATCCACATCGTGAAGTCTATATCGCTCTCGATTATGACTTGGAGGCATTCCGTCCGCAGAGTCGTTTGGCACGTACGATTGTCAAGGCGTTGAACTATTTTAAATTCCCGGCGCCGACCATCCAGGTGTATCCTGAGTTCCACTGGTATTTGCTGTATCCCATCAAATTCTAGATTTGAGCATGAGGTGAATGATGACAGAAAGAGAAAACTTTAAGTCCCGTCTAGGTTTTATCTTGATTGCAGCTGGATGTGCCATTGGACTTGGCAACGTGTGGCGCTTCCCGTTTATTACGGGGCAGTACGGCGGTGCCGCTTTCGTTTTGATTTACCTCTTCTTCCTGTTGATTTTTGGGTTCCCGATTCTCGTGATGGAATTTTCTGTGGGTCGCTCGTCTCAGCGCGGTGTGGGCCGTTCGTTTGCTATCCTTGAAAAGCCGGGGCACAAGTGGCATTATGCAGGCGTCCCGATGATTGCGGGTAACTACCTCTTGATGATGTTCTACACGACGGTGACGGGGTGGATGCTCTATTACTTCTATCGCATGGTGACGATGGGCGACCTCATGCATTTGTCGCCTGCCGAAGTTGGTGCTGAATTTACGAATATGCTCGGAAATGGCCCCTTGCTCTCGTTCTGGATGGTTGTGGCGACATTTGCTGGGCTTTCGATTGTGGCGCTTGGACTCCAGCGCGGTGTGGAACGCATCACGAAGACAATGATGTCTGCGCTCCTTATCATTATGCTTATCTTGATGATTCGCGTGCTCACGCTCCCGGGTGCGGGCGAAGGCCTCAGGTTCTATTTGCTGCCGGATTTCGCAAAACTCAAGGAAGCGGGAATCGGTGAGGTTGTGTTTGCGGCGCTTGGTCAGTCGTTCTTTACGCTGAGTATCGGCATTGGCTCTATGAGCATTTTCGGAAGCTACATCAAGAAGAAACATTCTCTCTTGACGGAAGCCGCCCACATTTGCGTGCTTGATACAGGTGTCGCTTTGATTGCTGGGCTTATCATTATTCCGGCGTGCTTTGCGTTTGGACTCAAGCCGGATGCTGGTCCGGGGCTTATTTTTGCAACGCTCCCGAACGTGTTTGCGCAGATGCCAGCAGGCCGTATTTGCGGTGCGGCGTTCTTCCTGTTCATGTCTTTTGCGGCTCTTTCGACGCTTGTTGCCGTGTTCGAAAACATTGTTGCTTACTGGATGGATGTGCGCAATGTGGAACGCAAGAAGGCGGTGAAGTGGAACTTTGTCGCAATTACGATTTTGTCGCTCCCGTGTGCGCTCGGCTTTAACGTGCTTTCGGGCTTTGAACCGTTTGGTCCTGGTAGCTGCGTTTTGGACTTGGAGGACTTCCTTGTTTCGAATACGCTGTTGCCGCTAGGTTCGCTTATCTTTGTGTTGTTCTGCAATTCCCGCTATGGCTGGGGGCAGTTTAAGTTCATTGGCGAAGCAAATCTGGGTGTAGGTATGAAGTTCCCGAAGTTGAAGATTTTGCACCTTTACTTCAAGTGGGGCTTGCCGATTATCATTTCTGTGATTTTCGTGCTCGGCTACATGCAAAAGTTCGCACCAAGCTTGTACAACAAGATTTTTGAATAAAATAGTTTAGCTAATCGCTTGTCATGCCCGCCAGAATGAACTGCGCGGGCGTTGTTTGTATGTCATGCCCGCCTCCGACTCCGAGCGGGCATCACCTTTTTAGCCGAGCAAAACAGTTAATGTTATGATTAGGAAAAGCGAAATTCCGGCATAGATTCCGCCAAGCAGATCGTCTGCCATGACTCCCCAAGCTCCGGGGAGTTTTTCCATTTTATGGATGCCAAGCGGCTTGAGAATATCGAAAAAGCGGAACAAACCAAATGCGATGGCGAGAATCCAAGGGCTGTGTATAATGACATCGCTCGGAACGAATGCTAGTGCCATGAAAATCCCGCAGACTTCGTCAATCACAATCCAGCCGGGGTCTTCAGTGCCGGTATCCTTCATCGCTTTTTTCACAAATGGGATGGCTGCAAAAAAAACGAATAATGCGGCTGCAAGGAAGGTCAGGCTTATGAGAATGCCAAAATTATCGCCCCCGATGTAGAAAACTTCGTCTTGCCCTAAGTGCGATTGTGAAAAAATTGCTATGGGGTAGGCGACAATTGCTGCGGCGAGGCTTCCCATGGTGCCGGGCGCTTTCGGGCTCATTCCCGAACCGAAAAACGTCGTAATCAGCGTAGAAATCTTGTCTGTCTTGCGCCATTCGTGCGGAACGCGCTTCTTGCCATACTTTTCTTTAAGTTCTTGTTTATTCATTATTCCTCCGGCGGCCACGGCAGTTCTGCAACTTCCTTTTCTTTTTCTTCGGCGGCGGCGCGTTTTTCGTGCCAGCGTTCAAGTTGTTCCTTGAATGCTGCGCGTAAGCGTTCCATGCCGATGTTCTCCTTGGCGCTAATTTGGATGGCGTCAGGATAGTTCTGTAAAAGTTCCGTGCGGCGTGCTTCGTCGGCGACTTCGACCTTGTTGAAAACGCGAAGGCGCGGCGTGTCTTTGTCGATAATGCTTTCGAGCGTCTTGTGTGTGACTTCCAGATGGTCGCGGTAATCCGGGGCGCTTCCGTCAACGACTTCCAAGATGCAGTCCGCATGGGCGGCAACGCCGAGCGTGCTCTTGAACGTTTCTATCAAGTTGTGGGGGAGCTTGCGGATAAATCCGACGGTATCGGAGAGGATGATATTTTCACCATCGAGATAAAGCTTTCGCGTGGTGCTATCGAGCGTTGCAAAGAGTTTGTCTTCAACGTAGACGTCAGCACCCGTCAAACGGTTTGTTAGCGTAGATTTGCCTGCGTTCGTGTAACCGACAATGCCGACTTGAAAAATGTCTGTGCGTTTGTCGGCTTGCTGTTCGCGTGCATCTTCGATTTTCTCAAGCTTTTTCTTGAGTTCCTGGATGCGCTTACGAATCATGCGGCGGTCTGTTTCGAGCTGCGTCTCGCCCGGCCCCTTGGTGCCGATGCCGCCATTGTGCTGGCGGCAAAGGTGCGTCCACGCACCGGTGAGACGCGGCATCATGTACTGCAATTGCGCGACTTCGACCATCAGGCGGCTTTCCGCAGTCACTGCGTGTTTTGCGAAAATATCGAGGATAAGACCGGTGCGGTCGAGAACCTTGATGCCGGGCATGCGTTCTTCGAGATTGCGCACTTGTGATCCCGAGAGGTCATCGTCAAAGACGACCATCTTGGCATTGTCTTCTTCGAGGGCTCGCTTGACTTCATTCACCTTGCCTTCGCCAATGAGCGTTGCTGGGCTAAAGTTCTGAACTCTTTGTAAAAAACTCCTGGTGACAATAGCGCCTGCGGTTTCTGCAAGTCGCCCCAGCTCTGCGAGCTGTTCGCCAGCAAGCCAAGAACGAATCTTGGGAGTGGCGATGCCCACTAGAATACAGCGTTCCTGTTCTTTCTTGTTTTCGACGGGATTGATGCCTTTTTTTCTTGGTTCTTCCATATATATAGTAGATCGTAAGTTGCTTTAATAATATATCAAAAATTAATCGCCCTTTGGCGGTGAACTGTTTTTGAAGTGCGTATTCTATAAGATGTTTATGTAATGCGTTGTTTACTTTCTCTTATGCTGTTGTGAAAATTTCAATGGCTTTATTTATGTTGTTTTGGATTTATTGATATTTTTATTTGTATACAAATTACTTATTTGTAATCTTTCGTTAATTGTGAACTTAATCACTTTAAAAATTATATACTAAATTTAAAGGCACAAAATAGGACGAGTGAGTATGAGGAAAAATATCTGCCTTGGTTTGGGGGCTACGCTTGCGTTTGCTGTAAGCGTGTACGCTCAAGAATACAAAATTAATAAAGTAGGAAGCAATGAAGAACAGTCATTCAACGTTTTGTTGAATCAAACGGCTGTAACTCAGGCTGCTGCGGGTACATGGCTCGACGTGACGCCGATTGTTCCCGACGGAAAAGTCTTTAAGGGCTTTACTGTCTATGATGAATACGGCATGTTTCCGAATCAGCAGCGAGTTTCTACTACAACGAAAGAAGAAACGCGTTTCTTGATGCCTGATCATGATGTATATGTGAAGGCTTCGTATGAATCGTTACGTTATTCACTTGTTGTGAATAGTACAGATAACGGAAGAGTTTTAATTACATTTAACGACCGCACTCGTGACCGTACAAAGCCGGGAACGAAGGTGACTGTAACGCCGAATCCATCAGATGGTTATATCACCGAATCTATCACCGTAAGCAAGAAACAGGATGATAGTACATTTGTAGATTGTGTTAAGGATACCGCACGTGTCGACGGAAGTTGCTCTTTTGATATGCCGTATTTCGATGTACTCGTTTCGGCAAATTTCGTGCCTATAGCATCTTCGAGTTCGAATGTTGAAGTTGTTTCGTCCAGTAGCGCAGAAGTATCAAGTTCTAGCGCGGAGATTGCTTCGAACTCTTCGAGTTCTCGCAATGACGTTTTAAGCTCTAGCAGCGATGTTGTATCTAGCTCTAGTGCTGCTGCGCTTTCTTCGAGTAGCGATGTTGCCGCTTCGTCCAGCAGCGCCGTGGAATCAAGCTCTAGTGTAGTTCCGGCTTCTAGCAGTGATGTTGCTGTTTCGTCCAGTAGTGTTGTGGCTTCTAGCTCCAGCGTTGCTCCTGCTTCTAGTAGCGCCGTAGCTTCCAGTTCTAGCGTGGAGATTGCTTCGAACTCTTCGAGTTCTCGCAATGACGTTTCAAGCTCTAGTAGCGCAGTTGCTTCTAGCTCTAGTGCAAAACCAGCCTCTAGCAGTGCTGTAGCATCGAGCTCCTCTGCTAAAGCAAATTCTTCGAGCAGCGCAAAACAGTCTAGTTCTAGCGCAAAACCGGCAAGTTCATCGTCTAAACCTGCTTCCAGTAGCGCAAAGTCTTCTTCTAGCATCGCAGATGTTGTTGTCGAAGCTGTAGCAACTGAAGAAGATTTGCCGAGCTGCACCGTCAAGCGCGAAAACATGACGTATTACGTTTCTACTCTTAAGGCTGTTTTCGTTTGCCATAACAGAATGTGGACCCGCTACAATCCTGGTCCTAACGGTTTGCCGGTAATTGCGTTTGCTCCGAAGTTCTCTGCTGTTACTAATGGCCGTAGCCTTCAAATTTCTGGTGCAAAGGTTGGTTCGCTGGTGAGTTTGTTTGATATGCAGGGCCGCGTGATTTACAGTAGTCTTGCCAATGTTGCGAACTTCTCGATGAATGTACCTCGCAGCGGTTCTTACTTGCTCCGCGTCGGTACGCATCAGAAAGTCGTGAATATCCGATAAATTTTGCATAAACCTCTTTGAAAAGACCTCGCTTCGGCGAGGCTTTTGGCGTACTTTGTACGCCTTTTGCTGGGCTCGGAAATGGGTGTGCAAGCACCCCCGCTTCGCTCGCCTTTTTGCAAAAGTTACTATCTTTGCACCCGTCAGGGCCTATCATCCAGGTAGGTTCCTAGTCCGGCCAAAACACGCCTCTTGGGCACGGCCGATAAAGGATATATAATGGCAAAGAAAGTTCAGGATGCCCTCAAGGACATCATTTCCCTCTGCAAACGCCGCGGCTTCATTTTCCCCGGCTCCGAAATTTACGACGGCCTCGCCAATACTTGGGACTACGGTCCGTATGGCGTGGAACTCAAGCGCAACATCAAGAATCTCTGGTGGAAGAAG